>NZ_JBVVQN010000028.1:0-82340 GCF_055811075.1 Mesorhizobium sp. WSM4820
CCCCCAGATTCCCGCCCCCGCCCTGCAGTGGGCCTCCGCGGCGTCGACGGACAGCCATTGCGGCGCCGGCTGCTTGCCGGCGGTGATGACGTTGATGCGGTTATAGGTTCTCAGGCAATGGTCGGTGATCCACAGCAGCGTGTTGGCATCCGGCGGGAAATAGAGCCTGACCGTGTCGGCCTTCTTGTTGGCGACGAAATCGGCAAAGCCCGGATCCTGGTGGCTGAAGCCATTGTGATCCTGCCGCCAGACATGCGAGGTCAGCAGGTAATTGAGGGAACCGATCGGCTCGCGCCAGGCAAGCTCGCGGGATGTCTTCAGCCATTTCGCATGCTGGTTGACCATGGAATCGACGATGTGGATGAACGCCTCGTAACAGGAGAACAGGCCATGGCGGCCGGTCAGCAAATAGCCCTCCAGCCATCCCTGGCAGAGATGCTCGCTGAGCACTTCCATGACGCGGCCGTCCCGGGAGAGTTTTGCGTCATAGGGCTCTATCCGCTGCATCCAGACCCGGTCGGTAACCTCGAATACCTCGTCAAGCCGGTTGGAGGATGTCTCGTCCGGCCCCATCAGCCGGAAATTCCCGGCCTGCGCATTCAGGCTCATGACGTCGCGAAGATAGCCCCCGAGAACCCGCGTCGCCTCGGCCTTGGCGCCACCCGGACGCGGCACATCAAGCGCCAGGCTTTTCCAATCGGGAAGCACGAGGTCGCGCTTCAGCAGTCCGCCGTTGGCATACGGGGTTGCGCCCATGCGCTTGGATCCGGTTGGCGCAAGCGCCGCCAGCTCTGGAAGAAGATGCCCGCTGTCGTCGAACAGCTTTTCCGGTTCGTAGCTCCGCATCCAGTCTTCGAGGATCTTGCGGTGTCCCGCATTGCTGCGGGCGTTCGACACCGGCACTTGATGCGAGCGCCAGAAATCCTCGACCTTCTCGCCATCGACCTCCTTCGGGCCGGTCCACCCCTTCGGGCTGCGCAGCACGATCATCGGCCACAGCGGACGCTCTCCTTGCCAGAACGGCGTACGGGCGCGCTCCTGGATCGAGCGGATTCTGTCGAGCACGGTGTCCAGCTTGATGGCCATCAACCGATGCATGGGAACCGGCTCGTGACCTTCGACGAAAAAAGGTTCGTAGCCATAGCCGGCGAACAGGGCTCGCAATTCCACGTCATCCATGCGGGCAAGGATCGTCGGGTTGGCGATCTTGTAGCCGTTGAGATGCAGGATCGGCAGGACAGCGCCGTCGGATGACGGGTTGAGGAACTTGTTGGAGTGCCATGCCGCCGCGAGCGGACCGGTTTCCGCTTCGCCGTCGCCGACGACGCAGGCGACCACCAGATCGGGATTGTCGAAGGCCGCGCCGAAAGCATGGACCAGCGCATATCCCAGTTCCCCGCCTTCATGGATCGAGCCGGGCGTTTCCGGAGCAGCGTGGCTCGGCACTCCGCCGGGGAACGAGAATTGCCGAAAAAGTTTCCTCAGGCCGTCTTCGCCCTGGCCGATTTCGGGATAGATTTCGCTGTAGCTGCCCTCAAGCCAGGTGTTCGCCACCATCGCCGGGCCGCCATGACCCGGGCCGCAGATAAACAGAACGTCGAGACCGCGTTGACGGATGACGCGGTTCAGGTGGACGTAGATGAAGTTGAGGCCAGGCGTCGTGCCCCAATGGCCAAGCAGCCGCGGCTTGACGTGTTCGGCTTTCAGCGGCTCGCGCAGCAGCGGATTATCCATCAGATAGATCTGGCCAACCGAAATGTAGTTCGCGGCCCGCCAATAGCGGTCCATGAGATCGACCTGATAAAGGCCCGTTGTGGTCGCAGCTTTCTGAGCCTCGTCGTTCATCGAAAATTCTCCAGAATGCGTTCGCCCGTCGATATCTGGAGTGACATCGCTCTGGAGAAAGGATTTCACGGAAATAAGTTCGGCTGGAGCCGCCATTTGCGCCCGCCAATCGCTCTTTTGCAGGAACCTGGAAGCTCGCCAGCGGTTAGGGAGACTAGCCGCCCGATATGAGTTGCCGAGGCCGAGCGCCTACCCGAGAAGCCGTCGGGCACGATCAGGGGACAATCGGGGGCTGTCAGTTCGCAAGAGGAGCAAAAAGATGCTCGATCTTTCCCGCGCACGCAACCGAATGGTCGAAATCCATCTCAGCCGCCGTGGCATCCATGACCGCGAGGTGCTGGAAGCGATGCGCGAGGTTCCGCGCGAGGCATTCGTCGCTCCCGGCTTTGAAGAATTCGCCTATGAGGACGGGCCGCTGCCGATTGCCGAGGGTCAGACGATATCGCAGCCCTACATCGTCGCCTTGATGATCGAGATGGCGGAAATCGGACCGGGCGACCATGTCCTCGAGGTTGGCACCGGTTCGGGCTACGCGGCTGCCGTGATGAGCCGGCTCGTCGAACGCGTCTACACGATCGAGCGCCACGCCGGGTTGGCCGAAACGGCGAGACAGCGGTTCCAAGAGCTTGGCTACGACAATATCGAAGTCCGCACCGGCGATGGCACCAAAGGCTGGCCCGACGCGGCGCCCTTCGACACCATTCTGGTCGCCGCCGGCGGACCCGGTGCGCCGCTTGCGCTTCAGGAACAGCTCGACGTCGGCGGCAGGCTCGTCATCCCGGTCGGCGACGATCCGCATGATCAGCGCCTTCTCAAGGTCACCCGAACCGGCGCTGCGACTTACAGCGAGGAGGATTTCGGCGGCGTGCGGTTTGTCCCGCTCATCGGCGAGCAGGGCTGGCCCGAGAGCGGCAACCGTATCGCGAATGATCGTCCGTCCGGACGCGCACGCACGCGCAGCCTGCCCGAGATGATCGCGGCGGCGGCCGAACCGCTGCCGGACTTCGACGATCCGGCGTTCGGCGCATTGTTCGACCGGTTTGGCGACCGGCGCGTCGTCCTGCTCGGTGAAGCGAGCCACGGCACGTCGGAGTTCTACCGGGCCCGCGCCGCGATCACCCGCAGGCTCATCGAGAAGCACGGCTTCACCATCGTCGCCGTCGAGGCCGACTGGCCTGATGCAGCGGCGATCGATCGCTACGTCCGCCATCGGCCGCCACGCGCCAACGCCGATCCGCCGTTCCAGCGGTTTCCCACCTGGATGTGGCGCAACACCGACGTTGCGGCGTTCGTCGACTGGATGCGACATCACAATGAACGCATCAGGCTATCGTCCCGACTGGCGGGGTTCTATGGCCTCGACATCTACAATATGAGCGGATCGATCGCCGCGGTTCTACAATATCTCGATCGGGTCGATCCGCAGGCAGCAAAGATCGCGCGTGAACGCTATGGCTGCCTGACGCCTTGGCAACATGAACCATCCACCTACGGCCGTGTCGCACTCACATCGGGTTTCGAGAAATGCGAGCAGGCCGTGCTCGAACAATGCCGCGAACTGCTTGCCAGGCAGCTCGACTATGCCCAGCAGGACGACGTCGATTTCATGGATGCGACCCAGAATGCCCGGCTGATCGCTTCCGCGGAACGCTACTACCGGATCATGTATTATGGCGGCGCGCAGTCCTGGAATTTACGCGACACCCATATGTTCGAGACGCTCGAGCATCTGCTGGAAGCTCGCGGGCCGAACGCCAAGGCGGTCGTGTGGGCGCATAATTCCCATATCGGCGATGCCCGCTACACCGAAATGGGGAATGTCAGGGACGAAGTGAATATCGGCCAGTTCTGCCGCCAGCGCTTCGGCGACGAGGCAGCCTTGATCGGGCTCGGCACGCATTCCGGGACAGTCGCCGCGGCCTCCGACTGGGACAGCGAGATGGAAATCAAGCGGGTGCGGCCTTCCCATAGCGATAGTTACGAGCGGCTTTGCCATGATAGCGGCGTCTCGCGTTTCCTGCTCGATATCAAGCGCGACGATACGTTGCGCGAGCGGCTTCTGGAGCGTCGGCTGGAGCGCTTCATCGGCGTGATCTATCGGCCGGAAACCGAACTGCGCAGCCATTACGCGGATGCCTCTCTTGCCCAGCAGTTTGACGCGTTCGTCTGGTTTGACGAAACCGTCGCGGTGACGCCGCTTGGGCCGGAGCATGTCGGAACCGGCGTTCCCGACACCTATCCGTTCGGGCTTTAGCCGCCTCTCGGACAAGGCCGCGTCGAGGTGAGTTTCGGCGGAACATTCATCGCGCCGTGCTGTTTCTAGTGCATGTCGCCCAAAAGTGCGCAGCGGTTTTGGGACAACGACATGCATAAAAACAAAGATTTAAAGCGCGTCGATTGAATCCGTTTCAACGCGATGCGCTTTAGAACAGGAACCCTTTTCGAAGGAGCTATGCCATGAGCGGAACCAAACATCCAAAGTGGAAAAAACCGAGCGATGCCGATCTGAGGAACAATCCCGGTATCGGGAGCTCCAAGGGCACGATCAAGGAAGGCGACGAAGTCTTGCTCGAAGGCGAAAACACCATCGAAGGCGACGTCGAGAACGACACCAACGCCCTTGGCGGCATCAATCCAAGGCAAAAGATGCGGACGAACAAGTAGCGCCGCTGCGCATCCCTGCGCGTTGTTCACTCCCCAGCAAAAAACGTCGCGGCAGCGGCAATTGAGACCAGGCTTAGCATCGCCAGGCCTGCCCTGGCGATGTGCGAGGCTTCCCAAACGTCGCGCAGGTCTGTCCAGTCGCCGCTTTGCTTCCGACGGAGCATTGAAAAAAACGTCGCGGCTGGCTTAGAGACAGCGACATCCTGCACCCAGAAATTGTTGACGGGATGCGTGACCAGCCAATAGACCGCATGTTCCGCCACGAGGAAGACAAGGGCCGCCAAGGTCCACCAGAATCTAGCGCCAGGATAAGGCGTGAGGTAAAGCAGGGTGGCGAGTGCAACGATGCCGCCGATCTCGGCAAACCCGCCGATCGTGAAACCGGGATAGTAGATGGTCTGCACAGATTTGTAGGTGGCCTCCTTGAGGCGCAACTTGCCGGGCAACTCCAAAGCGTGCGCAAGCGACAGCGCCATCGTGGTTGCGACCAGAAGAAGGGTGACAATCATGAACGCGCGCATGCTGTTCCTCCCTGAACCGTCTTGGCAATACGCGGCGTACATAGCGTGCTCGCCGACACGGTAAAGGTGACGAAGGTGGAGCCGCCGCTCCATTATTCAACGCCGCTGGCATAGAGCCCCACCGCCAAGGCATGGAACCATCGTTCGGCGCGATGGTTGTCACCCTGGATGATCCTCCTCCGAGCAAATGGAAGGAGACACATGCCGCTGTGAACGACCCACGTCTAGGCCGGGGTCGACAGCGAGAAACGAGCTATTCATTGGCGCCGGAGCTGTTGAGTGGAAACACATTGGCGCCGAGGAGATGTGAAGCAAGCTTCGGGGAGTCTCCGATGACCGATCCTGATCCAGACCCGAACAATCCCGTGCCGATACCGGATAATCCCAATCCTGAGCCGGCCCGGCCGCCTGCTCCGCCGGAGACTCCGCCTGGTGAGCCTCCGGGCGTTCCTCCGCCTTCGCCTGATCCCGTTCCCAGCCCCGAAAGGCAGCCCGTCGAAATTCCTCCCGATATACCACCGGAGATCCCCACGGAACCGACCTTCCCGGGTCCGACCGCCAGGGCATTGGACCCGGAGCATTGGACCCAGGAGTAAAAACCCGGCGGTAGAACGACGCCGTCGCCGGCCATTCCGGTTTTGGTCATTCCCCGATTTGGCTGGTCGAACGTTCGTTGAGCGTCGCGCCGGTTTGCGCATCGATCGCCGCCAGGCTGACCTCATAGCCCCACAGGGTCCGGATATGGCGCAGCGTCGCGTCGCGACCGCCCTCCTCCAGCATGATGCCGTTCTTCACCTTGTGCTCCAGTCGCAACTGCCGGTCGCCGAGCAGATCGACATCCACAACCTGGATATCCGGCCGGCTCGCGCCGATGTCGTAGCTCTGGGCGAGCCCGGCGCGTATCTTTTCGTAGCCACGCTCATTGTGTATCGACGCGACTTCGTAATGCGGCTCGCTGGCGGCGTCGGCGAGGACAAAGAACCGCCATTTCCGCATCAGAGCGGGGCTCAGATACTGGCGGATGAAAGATTCGTCGCGATGGTTCGCCCACGCGTCGAGCAGGGTTTCGCGCCAATCGCCGTTGCCGGCGATATCGGGGAACCAGTCACGATCCTCGGCAGTCGGCTCGGTCGCTATGCGCTGGATGTCCTGCATCATGTCGAGGCCCAACGCATAAGGATTGATGCCGGAAAACCGCGGGTCGTCGAAGCCCGGCTGAAAGATCACGTTCGAATGGTTGCGCAGGATTTCCAGCATCGCGCCTTCGCTGATCAGGCCACGATCGAACAGCATGTTCATCAGCGTGTAGTGCACGAAGGTGGCGCAGCCTTCGTTCATCACCTGCGTTTGCCGCTGCGGATAAAAGTATTGCGCGACGACGCGGACGATCCTGACGATTTCACGCTGCCAGGGCTCCAGGACCAGGCTGTTTTTTTCCAGGAAGTAAAGCAGGTTCTCCTCGGGCAACTTGAGCGTTTTCTTTCGCTCCGCGATGTCGGAATTCTTTTCCCCAACATTGTCTCCACCCTTCGAAGGCGGCAGCGTGCGCCACAGATCGTTGTAAGAACGCTCTTCGTACTCCAGGCGCTCACGAACGCCTACACGCTGCCGCTCCGACGACAGCTTCGGCGGCCGGCGATATCTGAAGACCCCCTGTTCCATCAGCGCGTGGGCCGCATCGAGGATCGCCTCCACCGCGGCAACGCCGTGCCGCTCCTCGCAACGGGCAATGTAACCCTTGGCAAAGTCCAGATAACTCAGGATCGCGCTGGCGTCCGTCCATTGCCGGAACAGATGATTGTTCTTGAAAAAATGATTATGGCCAAGCGCTGCATGAGCTGTCACCAGGGCCTGCAGGGCCATGGTGTTTTCCTCCATCAGGTAGACGATGCAAGGATTGGAATTGATCACCAGCTCATAGGCGAGCCCCCGCCCGCCCTTGCGGTAGAGCAATTCCTGGTAGAGAAAATGCTTGCCGAAGGACCAGTGGCGATACATCAGCGGCATGCCGACCGAGGAATAGGCGTCGAGCATCTGCTGGGACGAGATGATCTCCATCTGCACCGGATAGATGTCGAGATGAAGCTCTTCGATGGCGATCGCCTCGATCGCTTCGTAGGCGCGCGACAGTGTCTTGAAATCCCAGTCGGACCCCGAAAAGAGCAAACCTGATTTGCTGGTTTGGCCTGGTTTGCCGGTTTGGCCTGATTTGCTGGTTTGGCCCGACTTGCTGGTCTGGCCCGACTTGATGGTCTGGTTCGCCATCGGCTCCCCTCAAGCGCTTTTCTGCAAGACCGGCTGCCTGGCAAAGAGCTGGCGAAAGACCGGATAGATGTCGGCTGCGTTGGCGATACGGCTCATCTGGAAATTCGGCCATCGCTGGTTGACAACGCTGTAGGCGCGCCAGAGCGAGGTTCCATTGTCGGTGGTGCCGAAAATATGGCTCTCACGTTCGTCGATGATCTCGACATAGGCGAAATACTGGCACAGGCGCATGATCTGGCCGTCCATCAGGCCGATGCAGCGCTCAGAATCGGTGACGAAATTGTCGCCGTCCGACGCCTGGGCGGCATAGATGTTCCACTCGTTGCTGGGATAGCGTTGCGCGATGATGCGGTGCATTTCCTCGAGTGCCGTGGAAACAACCGTGCCGCCGCTTTGCGTATTGTAGAAGAAGGTTTCCTCGTCCACCTCCTGCGCCTCGTGCGTATGGCGGATGAAGACGATTTCGGTGCGGTCGTAGCGCCGTTTCAGGAACAGGTGCAGCAGCACGAAGAAGCGCTTGGCCAGATCCTTCTCGCGTTCGCCCATCGAGCCGGATACGTCCATGAGACAGAACATGACCGCATTGGCGTTCGGTACGGGCTGGGCGTCGAAACGGTTGAAGCGGATGTCGACGGGATCGACATAGGCGATCCGCTTGCGGCGGCGCTCAAGTCGCTCAAGCTCCTCCCGCAGCGCTGCAATGCGCTGGCGTGCCGGCGCCGCGATCTGCGGCTCGGCCTCCAGCATTGCGAGTTGCTCCGCAATCGCATCGAGTTCCTCCTGCTTGGGGCGCCTTAGCGCAATCCGGCGACCATGGCTGTTTCGCATCGTGCGCCCGACATTGATGTTGGTCGGCGAACCGGTCGCCGCGAACCCGGCGCGGCGCGGTTTGAAGGATAGTATCTCCTTGAGGTTGAGCTTGACCATGTCGGGAAGTTCGAGATCCTCGAAAAAGAGGTCGAGCACCTCCTCGCGCGAGAGCACGAAACGAAAATCGTCCTCCGAGACCGTTTTCCCGGGAGATGAGCCGCCGCCGCCCTGGCCGGGCTTCGGAACCCGGTCGCCCGGGGCGAAATGCTTGTTGCCCGGCAGGATGTGCTGCCGCCTGCCGCTGTCCTTGGCATCGCTGAAGCTCGGCTCTGCTGTGCCCCTCGCCGGCATCGAGACGGTGTGCTCGCTGTCGACATCGGCGATCTTGCCGGTACGGATCCGATCCCGGATGCTTCGCTTCAGCTCTTCGCGCGCACGCTTCAGGAAGCGCTGGCGGTTGCCGAGGCTCTTGTCCTTTGGGTTCAGTCGGCGATCGACAAAGATCGGCATGGAACCATCCCGGCCGGACTCAGCCCGCCTTGTTCACCCGCATGTACCAGTCCACCAGCCGGCGGACCTGGCGTTCGGTGTAACCGCGTCCGACCATCCGATGCACGAACTCGGTATGCCGCTTCTCCGTTACGCTGTCCTGCTTGGAGCCGAAGCTGATCACCGGGAGCAGATCCTCGACCTGGCCGAACATCCGCTTCTCGATAACTTCGCGCAGCTTTTCATAGCTCGTCCACGACGGGTTGCGGCCATGGTTCCTCGCCCTTGCGCGCAACGTGAACTTCACGACCTCGTTGCGGAAGTCCTTGGGGTTGGCAATGCCGGCCGGCTTTTCGACTTGCGACAGTTCGTTGTCCAGCACCTCGCGATTGAGGATCTGGCCGGTATCGGGGTCTTTGTAGTCCTGGTCCTCGATCCAGGCATCGGCATAGGCGATGTAGCGGTCGAACAGGTTCTGGCCGTATTCGCTGTAGGACTCCAGATAGGCCTTCTGAATTTCATGGCCGATGAACTCGGCATAGCGCGTGGCCAGTTCCGACTTTATGAAGTCGAGATAGGCGGCTTCCGTTTCCTTGGGGAACTGCTCGCGCTTGATCGCCTCCTCCAGAATGTACATCAGGTGCACGGGATCGGCGGCCACTTCCTTGGTGTCGTAGTTGAAGGTCTGCGACAGGATCTTGAAGGCAAAGCGCGTGCTGACGCCGGTCATGCCTTCATCGACCCCGGCGGCATCGCGGTATTCCTGAACCGACTTCGCCTTGGGATCTATGTCCTTGAGGTTCTCGCCGTCATAAACGCGCATCTTGGTGTAGAGCGGCGAATTGTCGTGCTCGGCCAGACGGGTCGAAACGGTGAACCGGCTGAGAATGTCGAGAACCTCCGGTGCACAGGAACTGGAGGCCAATTCGCTTTCGCGCAGCAGCTTTTCGTAGATCTGCCTTTCTTCGGTGACCCGCAGGCAATACGGCACCTTGACCACCAGGATACGGTCGAGGAATGCCTCGTTGTTCTTGTTGTTCTTGAACTGCAGCCATTCCGATTCGTTGGAGTGGGCTACGACGATGCCCTGATACGGGAAAGATCCGAAGTTTTCCGTACCGTTGTAGCTGCCTTCCTGGGTAGCGGTCAGCAACGGATGCAGGACCTTGATCGGCGCTTTGAACATCTCGACGAACTCGAGCAGCCCCTGCGTGGTCCGGTTCAGGCCGCCGCTGTAGGAATAGGCGTCCGGATCGGATTGGCTGAAATGCTCGAGCTGTCTTATGTCGACCTTGCCGACCAGGGCCGAAACGTCCTGGTTGTTCTCATCGCCTGGCTCGGTCTTGGAGATGCCTATCTGGCGTAGCCGCGAAGGCATAAGCTTGACGACGCTGAACTTGGAGATGTCGCCGGACAGTTCGTCGAGGCGCTTGGCCGCCCATGGCGAGATAAGACCGTTCAGCCGGCGCCGCGCGATGCCGTATTTGTCCTCCAAAAGGTCGCCCATGCGGTCAGGATTGAAAAGCCCGAGCGGCGATTCGAAAACCGGACTGATCTGGTCGCCGACCTTCAGCGTATAGATCGGACGCTCCTCCATCAGCTTCTTCAGCCGTTCGGCGAGCGAGGACTTGCCGCCGCCGACAGGGCCAAGCAGATAGAGAATCTGCTTGCGCTCCTCGAGCCCCTGAGAGGCATAGCGGAAATAGCCGGCTATGCGCTCGATCGTGTCCTCCATGCCATAGAACTCGGCGAAGGTGGGATAGACCTTGATTGTCCTGTTCGAGAAAATGCGGCCGAGCCGCTCATCCATGCTGGTGTCGATCAGGGTGGGCTCGCCGATCGCCTCGACCATCCGCTCGGGCGCCGAAGCATACATCGATTTATCCTCGCGGCAGGCAAGGAGATATTGCTGGATGCTTATCTCCTCCTGCGCCGCATTGGTGTAAATCTCCGAAAACAGATCGAAGACGTCGGAGTGGTTCTCGCGCATGGTATTCCTCGCCCCGGCCGGTCTGGTTGCTGTCGCCTCTTCACTCAACTGTCGGAAAGCCTTTGTGGTTCCCTATTACACGTAGTGCGTCTGCGACCGGATGTTAGGGGTCCAGACAGATATCGTGAACGCCTGGAAGTCAGCCAGCGAATGGCTCGCACAATGGAACGTTTCCGAGGGAAGTCCATTCTTCCACCAGCGCTTGCCGAGCGCAACAGCCCGCTGGGTACAAGTTGCCTTTCTGAAGCAATAAACCGCCCGCGCTCAGCAGTTGCCCGCGCTCAACGGTTGCCCGCGCTCAACAGTTGCCCGCGCTCAGCAGTTGCCCGCGTTCAGCAGTTGCCCGCGTTCAGCACTTGAATGGCGAATCACTGGCCATTCGGCGAAGAGAGCTGCACTGCGGTGTCCAACCCTGCACCGGGAGCAACGGTTTCGCTCCTGATAGGTAACGAGGGAAAGGAGATGTTCCATGTTCGAGAACAGCATGTGGTTGATCGTCGTTGCTGGAGGCCCGCTACTGCTGGCAATCCTGCTCGCCTACGCACTCCTTACGTGGCGACGCCGGGGGCCTGCAGCGCGCAGAGAAAGCGATCGGGCCACCGAGCGACTGTATCGCGAGGAAAACGGCCCGGGCAGAGGCGGTAAAACAACGTAAAACACGTCGCATGAAGTCGGTCGAACGCGACTCGCTTTAGACTCCATCACTTTCGGGCCAAAGCGCCCGGATCTGCTTCGGCAACGCGTCCCGCACCTTGGCCGACTGGCCGAGGTCGACATGCCTGGCGAGTACCTTGAACACGGATCTCAAGCCGGTTGCGCTCATCGTCGCCTCCTCTGGGCAATCCAACACCCGCCCAAAATGCCCGTCATGACGCGCAAACGGCGATCTAGCGCAATTGTTTCGTCACTCGTTGAAAATTGTCCAAGAGGTCTTTACGCGTACAGTTACGAACGGGCACCCCAAGGAGGCGGCCATGAAGAGCGATACCGAATATCTACGTCTCGCCGTGGAGATCGCCACCGAGAGCCGGGCGAGTGGCAATCATCCTTTCGGGGCGCTCCTGGTCGGGCCGGAAGGCGACGTGCTGCTTTCGTCGGGCAACACCTACGCGCGGGATCGCGGCGTTGGCCACGCAGAGGCAAACGTGGCCCGCGCGGCTGCGCAGCAATACGACCCGACCTTTCTCGAGCGATGCACGCTGGTGACCTCGGTCGAGCCGTGCTGCATGTGCGCCGGGGCCTGTTACTGGGCCGGCATCGGCACCGTGGTCTACGGACTCAGCGAAAGGCGGCTGGCCGAGCTGACCGGAGACAATTCGGAGAATCTGACCCTCGATCTGAGCTGTCATCAGGTGTTCGCCGCCGGACGGCGCCATGTAGCAATCCGTGGCCCATTCCCTGAACTCGAAGAACAGATCGTAACCGACCACAAGGATTTCTGGTGACAGAACCAGTCATAAAAGGACTGCTGTCGGTGAAGAATCCGTAGCCTCTGCGGCGCCACGAGCTCCGGCCACTTCTGGCCCAAAGGTGTCACACGCGAGGCCCGCGTCTTGTTGCAGAAAGCCATCGACTCGCGCGCAAAACCGCCGACACGCAAAACCGTCCACTGACTCGACCGACACGTTCATTCCACCAGTTCGAACGCTCAGTTGCCCGGAACCTTCCGCCCCTCTCGCCGGTTTACCGCGGAGGGGTTGCAAATGGGTCGATATTTCAGCCTGTCAGCTGCGTCATTATTGCTCGCGAGCGGCTCTGCCGGCGCCCAGACGAGCACTCAGTCGGCACTTGAGTCCGCGGGAGCGGAAGCGCAGCAGGTAGAAATGCTGTTTTGGGTCATGCTAAGCGGCGGCGCCGTCATCTGGCTGGGCGTGGTCGGCCTGCTTCTTCATTCAGCCCTCGTCAATCGCCGCAGGCTGGCCGAAAAGTCTGCCAGCAGCATCATCCTTTGGGGCGGCGTAGTCTTCCCCTCGGTCACGCTTTGTGCGCTGCTCGCCTATGCGCTGTGGCTGATGCCTGGCCTTCGGCCCTTCGCCCAGGCGAGCCCCGCCGCCCTGCGGATCGAAGTCACCGGCAGGCAGTTCTGGTGGGAAGTTGTCTATCACCCTCCTCTGGGACCGCCGGTCGCGTCTGCCAACGAGATCAGGCTGCCGGTCGGCGAGCGGGTCGAATTGACCCTGAAAAGCGCCGATGTGATCCATTCCTTCTGGATCCCACCGCTCGGCGGCAAGATGGACATGATCCCCGGCCGCACCAACAGGCTTTCGATCATGGCCACCAAAGCTGGTCTATTCCGCGGCCCGTGCGCGGAATATTGCGGCACGTCTCACGCGCTGATGGCGCTCTCGGCCGTCGCCATGGCGCCCGAGCCTTCCGGTCCTGGCTTGCCGCCCAGGCAATTCCCGCGGAAGGGGCCGGCGCAAGCGGCGGCGCGCTGTTCCTGCGCCATGGCTGCGGGTCCTGCCATGTCGTCGCGGGCACCGATGCGCGCGGCCTGATCGGCCCGGATCTTTCGCATATCGGTTCCCGCGCCACCGTCGCAGCCGGAATCCTGCCCAACACCGAAGACGCCGTCGCCAGCTTCATCGCCCGGCCCGAGCTGATCAAGCCCGGCTCCAGGATGCCGGCCTTCGACATGTTGCCGCCGGACGACATTCGCGCCATAGCCGCCTGGCTGAGAGGCCTGCGATGAGCGCTGCGGTCAAGGAGCGTTCGCCGGAAGAATACAAGGCGCAGGAACAGCGGCTGCGCGCTGTGTGGGCCAATCCGACCGGTTGGCGCTACTGGACCTCGGTGAACAATTACCAGATCGGCCTCTGGTACGGCTCGGCCGCCTTCGCCTTCATGCTGTTTGCCGGCGTGCTCGCGCTGCTGATGCGACTGCAGCTCGCCGTGCCCGACAACGACTTCCTCTCGGCCGATTTATTCAACCAGGCTTTCACCCTGCACGGCACGGTGATGATGTTCCTGTTCGCGGTGCCGATCTTCGAGGCGGTCGCGATCTTCCTGCTGCCGCCGATGCTGGGCGCCCGCGAAATGCCGTTTCCGCGCCTCGGAGCCTTCAGTTTTTGGAGCTTTTTGCTCGGCGGTATCTTCGTCTGCGGCTCGATCTTCTTCAATGCGGCGCCGTCGGCAGGCTGGTTCATGTATCCGCCGCTCGCCACCGACAAGGAGTTCTCCGGCATTGGCGCCGACATCTGGCTGCTCGGCCTTTCCTTCATCGAAGTCGCCTCGATCGCGGCCGCCGTCGAGCTCATCGTCGGCATCATGAAATGCCGCGCGCCGGGCATGCGCATCAATCTGATGCCGCTCTTCGCCTGGTACCTGCTGATCGTTGCCGGAATGATCCTGTTCGCCTTCCCGCCGCTGATCGCCGGCGACCTCCTGTTCGAGATGGAACGGATGTTCGATTGGCCGTTCTTCGACGCAGCGCGCGGCGGCGACCCGCTGCTGTGGCAGCATCTGTTCTGGATATTCGGCCATCCGGAAGTCTACATCATCTTCCTGCCGGCGATCGCGCTGATGGCCATGATCGTGCCGACTTTTTCCCAGCGTCCGATCGTCGGTTACTCCTGGATCGTGCTCGCGGCAGTGGGGACAGGGTTCCTTTCCTTCGGCCTGTGGGTGCACCATATGTTTGCCACAGGCCTGCCGCAGATCTCGCTGGCCTTCTTCTCGGCGGCCTCCGAGGCGGTGGCGATCCCGACGGGCGTGCAGATCTTCGTCTTCATCGCCACCATGCTGGCCGGCCGGGTGATCTTCTCGACCCCGATGCTGTTCGGCACCGGAGGGCTGGCCATCTTCGTCATTGGTGGCCTGACGGGCGTCATGGTGGCGCTCGCACCCTTCGACTGGCAGGCCCACGACACGTATTTTGTCGTTGCGCATCTCCATTATGTGCTGATCGGCGGCATGCTTTTCCCGGTCGTGGCCGGGCTCTATTACTATTACCCGCTGATCGACGCGAAGAAGCTCTCAGACGGGTTGGGGCGGCTCGCCTTCTGGCTGATGTTCTGCGGCTTCAACATTGCCTTTTTCCCCATGCATCTGAGCGGCTTGCGCGGCATGCCCCGTCGCGTCTTCACCTATCCAGCCGAAATCGGCTGGGACTGGCTGAACCTGATCTCGACGGCCGGAGCCTTCATTTTCGCCGCGGGCGTGCTGGTGGTCGTCTTCGACGTGCTCAGGCCAAAGCACCGGCAGCCGCGCGGCGAATTCAACCCGTGGAATGCCGGCACGCTGGAATGGATTTCCGAGCCGGAGGAGAACTGGGGCGTCCGCTCGATACCCATCGTGCGCAGCCGCTACCCCTTGTGGGACCAGAAGGACCTTGCCCGCAAAGTCAATGAAGGCCGCTATTATCTGCCCGACGCGGAAGAGGGATGGCGCGAGGGACTGGTCACCACCGTGCTCGACGCCGAACCCGTCCAGGTGCTGCGGGTCGGCGGCACCTCCCATGTCACCATCGTCTCGGCTCTTTCGCTCGGAGGCGCCTTCATCGCGCTTACCTTCCACTGGTGGATCGCGACGGCGCTGGCCGCAATCATCTGCTTTTGCGCAGTCATCTACTGGCTCTGGACGGGCACTGGCGAAATCCCCGAGAAGCCGGAAAAGGATGTCGGCCTGGGCCTCAGCCTGCCGCTTTATGCCTCCGGCTCCGATTCGGTCGGCTGGTGGGCGATGTTCATCACCATGGTGGGCGATGGCACCGCGTTCGCCAGCCTCGTCTTCGGCTATTTCTTCTACTGGACGATCCATGCCAACTTCACCGCGGGGATTGCCGGGCCCGATGCGGTCTGGTCGCTGGTCGCTGCCAGCCTGTTCGCTGCGGCGTGGGGCCTGATGGTGGCGGCACGCACGGTCAACAGGCGCGGCGCTACGGCCACTATGCGCGGCTTGCTGGTGCTGTCCCTGCTAACGACTGTTGCTGCGTCCGCCACAGGCCTGGCCGCGCCATTGTCTCCAGGCATGGACCCGACGCGCCACGTCTATCCCGCAATCGTCTGGATCCTGGTGATCTGGGTGCTCGCCCATGCAGCGCTCGGCACAGTCATGCAGGCCTATTGCCTGGCCCGCTCGCTGGCCGGCCGACTGACGCCGAAGCATGACCTGGATCTAGGCAATGTGGTGCTCTACTGGCATTTCCTGCTGATTGCCGCCGTCACCACCTTCGCCATCATCGGCCTCTTTCCGGCAGCGATGTGAGGCGCCGATGTGGCTTGTCCCAAAACAGATCGAGACACTGTGGACGCTGTTCACTGCGCCGGTGGTGTGGGCTGCGCATTTCCTTGTTTGCTACATCGGCGCAGCGATCTATTGCGCCAAGCCCGAGCTTGTCGGGCTGAGTTTCAGCGCTGTGCGCGCCGGCATCGCCGCCGCCACCGTGATCGCCCTCTCGCTGATCGCGCTGTCAGCATGGCTCGCCTGGCGGCAATGGGGCTTCGGCACAGACGATCCGCCGCACGACGATCCGACGAGACGCGACCGGACCCTGTTCCAGGGCTTTGCGACGCTGCTGCTCTCGGGTCTCAGCTTCATCGCCGTGATCTTCACCGCGATGCCTGCATTGTTCCTGACGGAGTGTATCCGGTGAGACGCGCCTGCCTCATCCTCGGCATCCTCGTCCTTGCCCTGGTCTGGCTCGGGCCGCTGCTCGATGGCTTGCGGGATTCGTTTTCGGCGCACATGCTGGCGCATATGGGAGTGGTGGCGATCGCCGCGCCGCTGATGGCGATTGGGGTCCCGCTCGGCCCGACACCAGGTGCGAGCCGGGCGTTCACCCTCGCCCTCCCCGCCTCCCTCGTCGAACTCATCGTCGTCTGGTCCTGGCACGCACCGGCCTTGCGGGCTCTGGCGCAAAGCTCGCTGTTTGTCACCGCTGTCGAGCAGGTCACGTTCCTTGCCGCCGGGCTGTTCCTGTGGCTGGCCTGCCTGCCGCGCCGCGGCTCGGACACCACAGGCTATGCCGCCGGCGCCTTCGCCCTGCTTCTGACGTCCATCCACATGACCTTGCTCGGCGCGCTGCTGGCGCTGACCCCGCGGCCGCTTTATGGGACCGGCGAGACAAGCTGCTTCGGCATCGCGCTTTCCGCCCAGCAGGATCAGGAACTTGGCGGCGTCATCATGCTTCTGGTCGGCGCCGCGGTCTACCTGGCCGGCGGCGTGACGCTTTTCGCGCGCATCCTCGCCACACCACCCCGGAAGACGGTCTGATGCATATCAGCTGGAAGAAGCTCGCCATAGCGCTTACCATTCTGCCCTTCGTCGTGGTGCTGGGGGCCTGGATCGGCTTTTTCAATGTCGGTGCCTCGAGCGGCCACTGGAAGATCACGGAATGGTTCCTCCATTTCGCCATGCGATCGGCTGTGCGCACCTATGCCCTGGCGGTCGACGCTCCAGAGGCTCTGCCGCGCCATGCGATTCAGCCGGCCGCCGGGCATTTCGCACGCGGCTGCGCCATCTGTCACGGCGCGCCGGGCGAGCCGCGATCTCCTGTCGTCATGAGAATACTGCCGCAGCCGCCTGACCTTGCCGGGGCCGTCGGCGAATGGTCGGACGCGGAGCTTTTTCGTATCGTCAAGCACGGCGTGCGTTTCACCGGCATGCCGGCCTGGCCGACGCAGGAACGCGACGACGAGGTCTGGGCGATGGTCGCCTTCCTGCGCGAACTGCCGTCGCTGGACGAGGCCGCCTATCGCGATCTCGCCTATGGCGAAAGGCTTGCGCCTCCCGCAGGCGCTGCCGAAACCCTGCCGCAAGCGCTGGCGGATTGCGCCCGCTGCCACGGCGAGGACGGTTTTGGACGCGGTCCCGCGATACCCGTTCTGGCCGGGCAGAGCGAGGCGTATCTGCTTGAAAGCCTGCGTGCCTATGCCGAGGAAGGCCGGGCAAGTGGGTTGATGAGCCTGCCCGCCATTGCGGCAGGGCCTCAACTCTGGCCGGACCTGGCCAGGCATTTCGCTGCCCTGCCGGCGATGCACCCCGGCGGCGGCGGCGATCCAGCACTTGTCCGGCGCGGCAAGGAAATCGCCGAGAGCGGCGTCAGGCAGGCCAATGTGCCCGCCTGTCTCGGCTGTCACGGAAGACAGGACCGCAGCCCGCTCTATCCCTCGATCGCCGGCCAGCCGGCGCCCTACATCGAGACGCAGCTTGGGTTGTTCAGGGCGGGAAAGCGGGGTGGAACGCGCTTCGGCCATCTCATGGCAAATGCCGCGAAGGGTCTGACGGACGACGACGTCCGCGCGCTTGCGGCCTACTTCTCCCGATCGGCCGCTGCGTCGGCAACCGCAACGCGATAAGCGCGTTTGCGTTCTTTCGACGTTTTTCGAGGTTCTGGTGAAAAACTTGGCCACCGCCCTTCTCATACTGATCATTGTTCTCGTAACCGCCGCAGGAGCGATCTTCTTCCTGTCGCGCGAAGAGGCGACCGTTCCGATCGCCGAGACCTATGGCCCCAACCCGACCCTGCCGGAGCCCAATCCGACCTGGCTGCCGACCGTCCATGTCGCTAAGGCCATGCCATGGCCGCAGGGCACCAAGCCGACAGCGGCCCAGGGATTTGCAGTCAACGAATATGCCCGCGGGCTCGACCATCCGCGCTGGCTGTATGTGTTGCCAAACGGCGACGTGCTGGTGGCCGAGAGCAATGCGCCGCCCAGGCCGGAGGAGGGCTTCAGCATACGGCGCTTCTTCGTCAATTTCTTCCAGAGCCAGGCCGGCGCGGGGACGCATAGCGCCAATCGCATCACGCTGCTGCGCGATCAGGACGGCGACGGGGTGGCAGAAACCAGAACCGCCTTTCTCACCGGGCTGTTCTCGCCATTCGGCATGACCCTGCTCAACGGCAAGCTCTACGTCGCCAACGCCAATGCAATCGTGGCCTTTCCCTACCAGGAGGGTGCGACCGAGATCACCGCACCGGCGGAGAAGATCGTCGACCTGCCTGCGGGGAGGAACCACCCCTGGACCAAGGACGTGACCGCCTCGCAAGACGGGAAGAAGCTCTATGCGACGGTCGGATCCAATTCCAATGTCGGCGAGAACGGCCTGGAGGCAGAGCAAAACCGCGCCGCCGTGCTGGAGATCGATCTCGCCTCGAAGCAGACGCGTCTCTTCGCCTCCGGCCTGCGCAATCCGAACGGCCTGTCGTGGCATCCGCAAAGCGGTGAGCTCTGGGTCGTCGTCAACGAGCGCGACGAGATCGGCAGCGACCTGGTGCCGGATTACATGACTTCGGTGAAGGATGGCGGCTTCTATGGCTGGCCTTACAGCTATTTTGGCCAGCACGTCGATAATCGCGTCAAGCCGCAGCGGCCCGACCTCGTCGCCCAGGCGATCAAGCCGGACTATGCGCTCGGGGCGCACACGGCTTCATTGGGACTGACCTTCAACACAGGCGACCTGTTCGGTCCTCAATACAGGAATGGCGCTTTCGTCGGGCAGCATGGCTCGTGGAACCGCAGGCCGCACAGCGGCTACAAGGTGATTTTCGTGCCGTTTTCAGGCGGCAGGCCCTCCGGCCCGCCCCAGGACATCCTCACCGGCTTCCTGAGCGAGGACGACAAGGCTTTTGGCCGTCCCGTGGGCGTGGCGATAGACCGGCGCGGCGCCCTGCTGGTGGCGGATGATGTCGGCAACAAGATCTGGCGGGTCGTTCCAGCTCAGACGCAATCGGCACTTTGAGCAGTTCGTGCTGCCGGCGGCCCGGAAGCGATATGGCACCGCTTGCCATTGCCGGTCGGACACGGCGTTCCGGCGCCGATCAAAGCCGAAAATCAAGCTGTCGTTGCCAATCCGCGCCCGCGTGCGTGCCGGACCCTTTGACGCATACGATCGGCAAGGGAAGCGAGCGAGCCTTGCGCCGTGCGCGTCCCAAGGACGGATTGCAGGACAACGCCCTGCGTTGCGAATTTATGCTTGAACGCCTCTGCGCCGCACAGGAAATCGACCGTGCTCAAGCCGTGATCGAACGACCACTGTATGTAGTCCATCATCAGGATCATGCCCGGCGACGCTTGGCTGAAATCCGGATCGAAAGTGGTCACGAACGCCATCATGGTGTGGTGCTGGACGAAGTTGATGGAAACCGCGACCATTGCGCCATTGCATTCAAGTACGAAAATGTGCAGCACGCCGGCACGCGCCAGCGCGTCAACAAGTGCGGCCAGTACCGGCGCTCCCTCTTCGAAAAGTTGCGATTCACGCTTGCGCTCGACCAGCCATCTGCGCTTCAGGGCAGAGAGCCGGTCGAGTACCGGCTGCAGTGGCTCGTCTGGCGCAAGCAGGCGAAATTTCATTTCGCCGGCTTCTTCCAACGTCTTGACGCCGCGCCGATAATTCTGCCGTGTCTTTTTCGACTGCTCCGCGAACCACGCCCCTCCGCTCGCCCACTGTCCGGCGACGCGATAACTGACTTCCTCCCTGTGATTGGGGCGAAGTCTGATCCCGCTGGAGGTATCCGGAGTGAGAATTTTGCGGGCCGCCGCACCCGGCAAGAGACGATTGAGAAAGGCAATATCGAAGCCACCGGCGTCACAGATCCGGGCCCATACTCCCTGCAGGGCCGATAACGAGCATTCCGGAGCAACGAGAATATCGCCGTAATCGGTATAGCTGCTGGCCGCCCATTCGAGAAACCGCAGGCCCTTGCGCTTGCGGATCGCCATGGGAACGACAGCAACGAGCCTGTCACCATTCCAGACCAGGCCGATCCGCAGCGCGCGCTGGTCACGGTCCGCTACGGTATTCCACCAGGCCGAAATCCAGGCATGACTCTGAAAGACCAGCCCATCGGTGCGATGCCAGAGATGCGCCCAATCGGCTTCGATCGCAGCCAGGCGATCCGCCGAACGGACAACTTCCAGGCGCTCTGCGCTCGAGGCGTCAATCGAAACAATGGTGTTCATGAAGGGGAACGATCCTCTGCGATGGCATCCGGACGCCTCTGGAACAGTCTGCGGACATGCCCTCCCATCTTCCTGAGCGGCAGGATGTAAAGCCCAAAGAGCGATTGATAGTCGCGCACATCGCGATCAATCAGGCCAAATTTGAGGTCTTCATCCGGATCCGGGACAAACTGCGTCCCGAAGAGGCGATCCCAGAACGAAAACAGCAGGCCAAAATTCTTGTCGTAGTGGCGAGGGTCGATGCTGTGGTGCACCTGGTGCCAGTGCGGACACAAGATGACGTTGTTCAATGGGCCGAAGGAAATCTTGAAATGGGTATGACGAACAAAGTCCATCATCAGGATGTTGCGGATGACATAGACGTTGATGCCGAAGATGGCGATCTCGACTGGATCGAGCGCGATCAGGCTCCAGATGCCGAAGCAGATCCCCGGGATGACGCCATCCCAGATACGGTTCATCAGGTCGTCCAGCGGGTGAACCCTATCCTTGGTGATTCCCACCATCACCTCGGCCGAATGATGCACTTTGTGCAATTCCCACAGGAACGGGAAGTGGTGCTGGGCGACATGGTAGAGATAGTATGAAATGTCGTAGGCGATCAGCATGGTTGCGGTGAAGACGACGATCGTCACCGGTCCGGCCGCGCCATCGATGAGCGGCGCCTGGATACCCAGCAGCCAGCCGATTGCGTGGTGCGTCCCATAGCCGACGGCGGCAACGAAGGTGACGCCGGCAGGGATGAGCAGGAATGGCATTATCGCCCGTTTGGTGACCCAAAATAGGACATCCGCTCGCGCCGACGGGTGCAGGATGACTTCCGCCGGGAAAGCGAAATCGAAAAAGTCCCTGAGGGATTTATGCTCGACAGTCCGCCAGTAAGCGACCACCGCGCTCCCCAGTGCGGTGAAAAGCAGGAGGCCGAGCGTCACCAGATCGACGTTCGAAAGCTTTTCCACAATCAATCCGGCGAATTCAGAAAACATCGGTGCGGTGGCTCCTGGGCCGTAAAATGGCCGTCCGGCGAATTGCGAAGCAAGAAACTTGCCAAACCCACTGCATGTTGCCGGCAACCAAATGGCTATTGCGGCTGCAACAAGCATAAGCATGCCGGATTTGCGCCAGACTAGCAGTTCAACCGTAACAAAACGCTAAAAGTTCGAACGCAATTAATCTCGAACATGCCGAAACACCGGAGAGGCCGCTCCGCTGCAGCGCCGGTCGCTATCATAGCGGCGGCGGGGCGATTGCTGCGAGCTGTATCTCAATTCCGTCTTCGCCCACTTCGCCACGCCAGGCGATGCGTTCGGCCGGCTGCCTGACGCCAAAACGCGGCGAAACCCAGCCGCCCTGCCCCGGTGCGTCGCCGCCGGCACGGATGTCGACCGCAGCGTCCGGAAAGCGCATGGCTATCAGCGGCTCATCGCCGCGCAATACCGTGACCGTGTTTTCGTCCCGGTCGGTGCCGAGGCCGGCTGCGAGTTGAAAGACGATCTCGGCCACACGCCTGCCGCCGAGCAGTTGGTCGGTCAGGACGATGCCGTCGGCCCGGTGCATCACGGTGCGCTGATGCATGACGCCGAAGCGGCTTTTATAGCCGTCATGGCGGGCGCGCAGCTTCCAGTGCGTTCCCGGCTCGCTCTCCACCAACTCCGCAACCGCCTTGTGCGACCAGTTGAACATCCCGGCGATGATGCTTTGGCTTTTGCCCTCGATATTCAGCGTGTTATGCGCCGGTGTCGAGCGAAACCAGTCGCGCCAGACGCCTCCCGAACCGTAGAGCCAGGTGCCGGGATCGACCAGCACCGGCTCGCCATCGATGCACAAGGTGAGCGACAGCGCGTCGGCATGGCCGTGAGCCGCTATCGAGAGATAGCCGAGCGGGCCGTGGTCGAATGTCAGATCGATGCTGCGGCCGTTCATCTCGCCGCGCCAGACCGAGAGCCCGCTCTGCGTGAACGTTTGCAGCCCACGCGACACCGGTGCCGGCTCCGACGGCGTGCCAAAGACAAGCGCCCGAAAATCGTCGGGCTCAGCAGCGTTGCCCGGCATCTGTAGAAAGCCATGGATGGCGGCGGCGACGGATCGGACATAGTCCGGCTCGTCACCGAGCGTCAGCACGCGACCTTCGTCATTGTCGCCAAAGCCGGCGGCTGGTGGCAGCCAGGCGACGAAATTGGCAAAAGCGGCCAGGCGCGCTTCAACGGGCGAGGCAAACGGCGTTCCGGCCTGGCGTGCCGCTGCGACGCACAGCAAGATCAGTTCGGCGGTGAAGGCCGCGTAAGTCGGGGTCTGCTCGGCACCGGCGCCATCGGCGAGAATCTGCTTGCGCGCCTCACCCAGGAGGGCTTCGCGTGCAGCGTCGGGTGCGGCCCCCAATGCCAGGCCGATCAGATACTCGCCAGCCAGTTCTGCGACGAGATGATTGTTGGCGGAGGAAAAACGGGAGGGGAACCGCGGCAGCCAATAGGCGCTTGCCGCCAGTATTTCGCCCACGTGCTGCCGTGTCGCCGCGCCAAGTCGGTCGCCGACCAGGTCCATGGTGACAATCAGGCTGATGGCTCGCAGCGCGACTTCGATGCCGGAGGCCCAGCCGACCCCCCGAAACGGCGGGTTGGCTGAATGCCAGCTGTCGATCGCCGCCTCTATGGCCCTCCGGGACTGGTCGTCGCCGGCGAGAAGCAGGTGGGCGGCCAGTGGCGGCAACTGCTGCAGCCGGTTGATCTCCCACACGTATTTTACATCGCCGCGGCCGCCGCCATGGCGAAAATCGATATCGAAAGTATGGGCCTCGGCACCCGGCCAAAGCCCGCCGGTCACCGGATCAAGGCGCCAAAGCTCGGGAGGAAACAGCCGATCGGGATCGCGCCGTGGCCATGTCCGCCCAAGTGCGGAAAACTCGCCGCCAAGCGCCTTTTGCGCCGCCGCCGCTATGGCTTGCCGTTGTGCCGGTGTCGCAGCCAGCACAGCATCGCGCAATCCACGCAGCACCGGATGCAACCGGGGCGAAGCATAACGCTGCCAACCGCCGTCGCGGCGGCGCGAAGCGATCCTTCGACGCTGCTCGCCCAGCCGGTGCAACACCTCAGCCGGCTCCATGCTGCGCAACCGGTTGATGTACCAGCCGATTCTCATACCGCCCCGCCAGGGTTTCGATTCTTGTATACCATGCTGTCGAAAAGCCGAGCGACCGCAATCCTCTTTTCCGATCCTGCGGTTAATATCTCCAATCATGAAACGGAAAGAGTGGCGATGAGAAGGACGGCGTTTGTTGCAGCGTGGATGCTCGGCATGGCGATAGCCGCCAGCGCTGCGCCGATCCCGCTGCAGCGCGGCGTTGGCGTGCATGAATGGCTCAACTGGTCGCCGGTGGAGGAGGATGGATCCTACCGTTGGCCGCCCTATCGCAGCGAGCAGGAGTGGCGCGCTGGACATAGGCCGCTCACCGATTGGCCCGGCGACGCGTTTACGCACATTCGGTCGATGGGCTTCGACTTCGTCCGGCTGAGCGTCGACCCCGGCCCTCTGCTTGCCAGCCGGGGCGCCAAACGCCAGCAGGCGCTCGACATACTTGCCGCCGCGGTCGAGCGGGTCACGTCGGCCGGCCTCAAGGTGGTTTTCGACCTGCACGGCGTCACCCAGGTTCCGGCCTACAGCATGGAGATGATCTATGACGGTGCCGACAGCGAAGGCGTCGCCAGCTATCGCCAAATGGTTGTGGCGGTCGCCGCCATGCTGGCCAGGGTTGGCACCGACAAGGTAGCCCTCGAGCCTTACAACGAGCCGGCATACTACCCCTGTAATTCGAGCGGCAGCGATGACTGGCAACGGATCATGGCAGACACGGTCCGCGATATTCGCGCAGTCAGCAGTGAACTCACCATCGTCGCAACAGGCGCCTGTGGCGGCAGCATTGCCGGACTGGTCAATCTCGCCCCCGGCTTTGACGATCCGAATGTCTACTACAGCTTCCATATGTACGAGCCGCACAGTTTCACGCACCAGCGGTCTGACGGGACAGGCGCTTTCGCCTCGGGGCTGCCTTGGCCGGCCGACAGCAGCACGCCCGAAAAGGTGACCGAAACCCTTAAGGCCCGGATGGACGCCGCCGGCTTGAGCCCGGTCGAGCAGGTGATGAACATGGTCGCGGCGCGTCAAGCAATCGCCCGGTATTTCGAGCAGAATTGGGGGCCGAGCCAACTCGAGGCGAGCTTCCGTCAAGCGGTCGACTGGGCCGAGGCGCATGGCATTCCAGGCCGGCGACTGTTCATGGGCGAATTCGGCGTCATCCTCATGTCGGCGGACGGCCGCATGGGCGCGTTCGACGCTGACCGTCTGCGCTATCTCGAATCGGTGCGCCAGCAGGCGGAACGCTTCGCGATACCTTGGTCCGTCTGGGAATTCGCCAATCCGCATGGGATGTCGCTGATCCTCCCCGACGGACCGCCCGTAGCTGATGGCGGACTGGTGCGAGCGCTGGGTCTTGCGCTTCAGTAACGCGACATGTCGAGTTGCTGGTTGATGAGCGCCCGCTTGCCGCCCCGCCCGGCGGCAATGCGGTCCACGGCTTTCAGGCAAAACCGGATACGACCGTTTGTGCGGTTGACCAACGTCTCGACGAGTCGCGCGGCGCAGGCAGGTGCCGCCCCGGCGGTCGGGATATAGCGAATCAATGCCTCGCCGGGCTGGTCCTGGTAGAATTGCAGCTCCTCTATGCCGTCGAAGAATGCGGGGCCGTCGGGCACCAGGTGCGTCGTCACCACCCGGCCGCCGTCGGCGGTCACCAGATAGTCGACGTTTCGGCGCGGCATGACAGCCTCGACTCTAAGCCGCTGGCCGTTTGCCTCATTCGGCAATTCCACCAACCGGGCAGAGTCGCCGGTATCGTAGCGGATGAAAGGCATGCCGGTCGACAGGAAGCCAGTGCCGACGAGCCTTCCCTCCTTGCCTGTCTCTGTTACCGGCTCGCCTGCCGCGTCGACCAATTCGGCGAGGCCGTAGAGAGGATTGAACTCGTAGCTGCCGGGGGCTCCGGGCGTTTCTTCGGCGAACAGCACCTTTTCGCTGAGCCCATAGAAGCAGGACAGCGGCACGTTGCCAAGAACGCTTCGGATGATCTCCCGTTGATGGGGATGGACTGGCTCCGAGATCATCATCATGCCCTTGACGGGCCGTTTTGGTACTCGGTCAAGCACGCGCATATGCCGGCAAAACAGCTCTATGGCCGAGGGATAGCCATAAAAATACGTGATGCCCCGTGCGTCGATCAGGTCGAGATAGGCATCGGCGTCGTCGACCGTCATTGGAAAGACAGAGAGCCTTAGCTCGCGAAGTGCCGGGTCCCATTCATGCAGTCGCTTGCCGGTGGCATCGAGGCTGAACCCGCGGAAGCAGACGCGCGCCGTGTCTTCATCGTAACCGATCCGCGACCAGACGTGGTAGACAAACGCCATCTCGCGGGCGCTCCGATCCTTGTCGAGATAGAAGCGAAATGGCTTGTCGGTGCTGGAGCCGTTGCCGGAGGCCTCATCCAGTTGGGCAATCGGCACCGCCAACGCTGCAGTTCCAGCCGCCCGCAGGATGTCCTTGGACAGGACCGGGAGGCGGCGCAGGTCGGCAAGTCCCAGCGTCGACAGATCGAAGCCAGGACCGAGGGCCCGGTCGATCGACTCGCGATAGAACGGACTGCCGGCATGGGCTTTCCGCAACAGCGCGCGCAGCGCGGCCAGATGAAATTGCCCGGCATAGACAGGATCCTCGGCGGCCATGGCGATCCGGCTCCGCCACGACCGATAGGTCGCACCAAATTTTACCCGCGTTGGCGCCAGCGCCAGCATGGGCGCCAGCAGCCGCCTGACCGCTGGCGGGCTTCGCACATAGGCACCGCGCGCTACGTCAAGAAAATTCATGATTTTGCACCGGACCTGCCGTTTGCCGCCTCATGCCACACACGGCATATCGATGCCGCGAACGAAGAAAGCTCCAGCCGTTCCCGGTGCACCGCCATGGCAGCCGAGCCAAGACGGGCGCGCAACGCCGTGTCGTCAACCAGTTCTGTCAGTGCCTCGGTCAGCGCCGCCACATCGCCGGGAGGCACCAGCAACCCGGTTTTCCTGTCGATGATGATGTCCTCTACCGCGCCGACAGGCGTGGTGACCACTGCGAGGCCGGAGGCCATTCCCTCGATGACCGAGACCGGGAGGTTTTCGGCGAATGAGGGGAGCGCCAGAATGTCGGCCGAAGCGATCAGCGATGCAACCTCGTTCGGACCCACCCAGCCTGGAAAGGCGATACATCCGGCAAGCCCCAGCCCGGCCGATCTTGCCCGTACGGCCTCGACGTCACCATCGCCGGCGATTGTGGCGCGCCACTGCCTGACAGGCTTCATGCGATGCAGTGCGTCCAACAATTGCGGCACGCCCTTGCGGTCGCCGATACGGCCCAGGAACAGGATGTGAACGCTGTCTCCACCACCGACATGGGCCAGGGACGGGACTTCGGTGGCATTGGGCACAATCACGATGTTCGTGGCCGCGCCTGGCGCCCGTGCAGTGACGAAGTCGCGCCAGATACGGCCCAGAACCACGATCCGATCGGCATGCTCGAACATATGCCGGATGCGGCGGCTCATGAAGCTGCGGTTTTCCTTCCAGAACGTCTGGTATTGAGCTCCATGCAAATGCAGCACATAGGGGATGCCGAGCAATCGCGCGCACCTCGCGATGACCATCTTGCGGTAGGTACTGCCAAAGCTCGATACGTTGATGTGAACGACGTCGGCACGGCCGGCAACACGCGCGACCACCATCCGAAGGCAAAAGCCAATCATGTAGAGGACCGACAGCGCGACCGAGCCCGAACCGCGACTGGGAAGGAACCGCGCTTCGACCTTTCCGTCTCCCTGCCGTTGGAGTTCTCGATCGAGCGCCGCCATGATGCGGTCGATGCCGCCCTGCCCCGACACACCCGACGGGGTCGCGACCAAGACATGTATTTTTCGATCGGGTAAGAGACTTTGCAGCATGGTATTCTCGATAGCACGGACCGCGTAACCACAAAGCAAACGTTCCCGGTAAGTTTACGGCAAATCTTTTAGTTCAAACTGAATCTGTTCACCCTTCGCCGCTGTCGCGCTGGATTTTCCGCCGGTCGACGGTTAGTCGATGCGGAATTTTCCGGGGACAACCCTTTGCTGCTGCGCTCCACGCTCATCTACGCCCCGGCGATCCTGCTGACGCGGATTTCCGCTCTGCTCCTGCTGGTCATCGTGACGCGGCTGGTCGACCAGACCGAGTATGGGCTGCTGACCCTGGTGGTGACCATCGGCGAAATGACCGACATTGCGGTCACCAACTGGCTGCGCATCGCTTTGCTCAGGCTTGGCGGCAAAGGCGACGTCAGCCGCGGCAGCCTGATGCTGGCCGGGCGGGTGTTGCTTGCCAGCACGGCACTGGCGCTGATCATATCCGTGGTCGCCTCTGCAGTGATCGTGCCGGAGCGCTGGGTCGAGTTCGCGATCGCCGTCTGCAGCTACCTGATCGCCGGTTCCATCGGCCGCTACGCGTTGACGGTGCTGCAGATGCAGCAGCGTCATTCGGTCTATTCGATGCTCGAGTTCCTGCGCGCCGTGCTGCAGCTGGCGCTGCCGATCGGCGCCATCGTCATGTTTCAAGATTCCTTTCTGACGGTATCGCTCGGCTCCAGCCTCGGTGTACTGATCGCCGGCATCGGGGCGGGCGTCATGGCATCCCGACGCGTCGTTGCCGGTCCGCCACGCTTCACCCAAAAGGAGTTCTTCGTCCTCGGCGTGCCCCTGGTCATCATGGCGCTGGTCGGCTTCGGCCTGCACAGCGCCGAGCGTGTGTTCCTCAAGATCTATTACGATGCCGGCGCGGTGGCGATCTTCGCCGCAGCCTATGCACTGGCCCGCCAGCCGATCGATATGGTCGCCAATTCCATCAACATGGGCGCCTTTCCCGAGGTGGTCAGCCGGTTCGACGACGACGGGCCCGCGGCATCGGGCCGGCTGCTGTCGCAATTGATGGCCTTGATGATGCGCCTTTGCCTGCCGGTTGCAGCGATGCTGGTCGCACTCAGCAGCGATATCACGCAACTCCTGCTGCCCGCCGAGTATCACGGCCGTTTCGGCCTGCTCTTTCCGATCATCGCCTTCAGCGTGCTGTGTGCCAATCTCGCCAGCTTCGTCTATGGCACCGTGGTGCACGCGCACAAGCGGCCGTGGCTGCTGATCATCGCCAATTCCT
The DNA here is from genome assembly GCF_055811075.1 of Mesorhizobium sp. WSM4820. Taxonomy (NCBI): domain Bacteria; kingdom Pseudomonadati; phylum Pseudomonadota; class Alphaproteobacteria; order Hyphomicrobiales; family Phyllobacteriaceae; genus Mesorhizobium; species Mesorhizobium sp. WSM4820. Next base: position 28,754 of record NZ_JBVVQN010000028.1, read on the forward strand.
TCGGCTCGGTGGCGACAATCGCGCTGTCCGTCCTGTTGATCCCGCCGATGGCGGAGGTCGGCGCTGCCTTGGCGCTGGCGGGCGGATCGCTGGCAGGCCTTTTAGCCTGCATCATCATCAGCGAACGGCTGACGCCGGTGCCGGTGCCATGGCGCGACATCGGCATGTCGGTCGTCATCTCGCTCAGCACCGGGCTGGCCGCCAGCCTTGCCAGCGCTCTGCTCGGCAATATGCCGGCCATCTTCTCGCTCGTTGCCGGCGGTGCCGCTGGCGCAGTGGTTTTCTTCGGGCTGACCTGGCTGTTTTATCCCGCCGCCGCGATGCAATTCGTAGCCAAGCTGAGGGCGCGGCTGCGGCTCGCATAGGCCGCAACGGCATTTGCCGAATTGTCGTTCCATAGTCCTGGAAAAAGCGGCTCCGACTTCGGACTGATGCAGCAGCCCAGGGTCGTCGGCTGGTAAAGCTATTTATGGATCGACCTTCCGGCGTCCCCGACGGCCCCATAACTCCCGGCACAGCAGCGCCGCGTAGGCGGTGTTGGTGTCATAGTAGCGGCGCCACAAGCGTCGCGGCTCCTGTGCCACGCGAAACAACCACTCCAGACCGGCCGCTTGAACCAGTTTTGGCGCCCGCGCAACCTTGCCGCCATAGACATCGAAACTGCCGCCCACGCCCATGACGAAACTCGGGGTGAGTTCGTCACGATAGCGCTTGATAAAGCGCTCCTTGCGCGGCGTCGGCATCGCCACCAACAGGCAGTTGGCCCCCGAGGCGTTGATCGCCTCGACGATGCCGGCCTCGTCTTCCGGCTTGAAATAGCCATTGCGCATGCCGGCGACAACGAGACCCGGATAATCCCTGGCAAGTCGCATTCCAACGGCATCGAGAACGGATTGTTCGGCGCCCAGGAGGAAGGGCCTGAAGCCACGCTTCGCGCAGAGGCTCAGCAGATTGATCATGACGTCGACGCCCGCCACCCGCTCCGGCAGCGCGACGCCGCAAAGACGCGCCCCCCAAAGCACGCCGATGCCGTCGACGTTGATCACATCCGCCGTCGCCACATCCTCCCGCAACTCGCTATTGTTGCGCATGTTCACAAGCTTGGCGACATTCACCACCACATGATGCAGCGGCCGCCGCAGGGTCATCGCCTCATCGGCGATGGCCAGCGTCTCGGCCATGGTCAGCGCATGGATCGGCGCGCCGAGGAATTCCCGGCGCCGCGATGCCAACAGGCGATGCTGCGCCCATGCAGGGTCGTGCGCGTTCATGCGGCTTCCTCTGCACTTGCAGGAAGCGCCTCGAGCGCTGATTTCTTGCCTTCGATGCGGGCGTCGGGCTTGCGTGCCTTGCGCCAGGTCCACAAACCCCTGGTGTCGATGAGCTTCTTGTCCTTGAGCGCTTCGGGATCGACCAGATTGAACTGCCGATGGTCGACCAGCAGGACGACGATATCGCACTGGTCGATGGCGGAAAGCGCATCGGTGAAGACGATGCCCTTGCCCTCGAGCTCATGGGGCAGCCTGTGTGCGTTGGGTTCAGCCGCAATGATCCTCAGGTTGGGAATATCCGACAAAAGCTTCACCACCTCGACAGCCGGGCTCTCGCGCATATCGTCGATGTTGGGTTTGAAGCTGAGGCCAAGACAAGCGACCGTCTGCTTGCGGGACGGGTCGAGCAAGGCTTGTATATCCCTGACCACCGACAAGGGACGCTCGGAATTGATCCGGCGCGCCGAAGCCATCAGCCGCGTGCTATTGGGCGCGGCATCGATGATAAAATACGGATCGACGGCAATACAGTGGCCACCGACGCCAGGGCTCGGCTGCAGGATGTTCACGCGGGGGTGCCGGTTGGCGAGATCGATCACCTCCCAGACGTTGAGCGACAAATCCTGGCACACCGCCGCAAGCTCGTTGGCAAAGGCGATGTTGACGTCGCGGAACGCGTTCTCGGTCAGCTTCACCAGTTCCGCGCTTTCGGCCTGGGTCGTGAACAGGTCGCCGGCAACAAAGGTCGAATAGAGTGCGGCGGTGCGTTCGGCCGACTTGCGCGACAGGCCGCCGATCGAGCGATCGTTGTTGATCAGCTCGGTAAGGACCTTTCCCGGCAACACCCGCTCGGGCGAGTAGGCGACCAGGACATCGGCCTGTTCGCCATGCGCGAGAGGAAATTTGAGGTCGGGCCGCAACTCGGCAAGCAGTCCGGTCATGATGCGCGTCGTGCCGACCGGCGATGTCGACTCCAGCACCACAAGATCTCCCCGCTTCAGCACCGAGGCGATGCTTCGTGCCGCCGCGAGCACATAGCTCACGTCAGGCTTGTGGTCCTCGGTCATCGGGGTCGGCACGGCGATGACAAAGGCGTCCGCTGGCTGCGGCGTGCTGAAAGCCCTGAGCTTGCCGTTGGCTACGACCTTCTGGATCAAACCATCGAGGTCCGGCTCGACGATATGGATTTCGCCGCGATTGACCTTCTCGACCACCGCTTCGTTGACGTCGACGCCAATGACGTCGAGCCCGCGACTGGCGAAGATGGCACAGGTCGGAAGGCCGATATAGCCCATGCCGATAACGGAAACGGTCTTGATCTCAGCCATGATGCAGCAGTTCCTCAACGATCCGGTTACTGGCCCGGCCATCGCCATATGGGTTGTGTCGTTCTGCCATGCCGCGATAGGCCGCCTGATCGTCGAGCAGGCTGTTGGCATTCAACAGGATCTTTTGGATATCGGTGCCGACGAGACGGGCGGTGCCCGCCGCGATCCCCTCGGGCCGTTCGGTATTCTCACGCATCACCAGCACCGGCTTGCCGAGCGAAGGCGCTTCTTCCTGCACGCCGCCGCTATCGGTCAGCACCAGATAGCTCTGCTTCTGCAGGAACAGGAACGGCAGATAGTCCTGCGGGTCGACCAGGTGGATGTTGGGCACGCCGCCCAGTTCTGCGTTGACCACCGAGCGCACATTGGGGTTGGGATGGACCGGATAGACGATCTGCACGTCCTCGCGCATTGCCAGCCCCTTCAGCGCCGTGCAGATACGATGGATGCCGCCGTCGAAATTCTCACGACGATGACCGGTGACGAGCACCATTTTCTTGGCCGGATCGAGGAACGGGAAACCGGCGGCGAGTTTTGCGCTCATCAGACTGTCGGCGTCGATCGCGCCGGAAAAATGCAACAGCGTGTCTATCACCGTGTTGCCGGTCACGAAGATGGTGCTCGCAGCCTTTCCTTCGGCGATGAGATTGTCGCGCGCCTGGATGGTCGGCGCGAAATGCCAGGTCGCGATATCGCCGGCAATCTTGCGGTTCAGTTCCTCTGGAAACGGAGAGTTGATATTGTGGCTGCGCAATCCGGCCTCGATATGGGCGACCGGGATGCGCTTGTAGAAGGCAGCCAAAGCCGCAGTCATCGCCGTCGTCGTGTCGCCTTGCACGAGGACGATATCAGGCTTCGCCTGCTCCAGCACTTCGGCCATGCCCAGCAGCACGCGCGAGGTCACGTCGAACAATGTCTGGCCGGGCTGCATGATGTTGAGATCATGATGGACCGGCAGGCCGGTCAGTTCGATGACCTGGTCGACCATCTCGCGATGCTGGCCGGTGATGCATGTCTCGGTGATGAAACCTGGATGGGCAAGCGCGGCACGCACCACCGGAAAGCATTTGAGCGCCTCAGGCCTGGTGCCGAACACGATCAGCAGTTTTTGCCTGGACGGCAGTTTTGGATGTGAAAGGATGTTCATTGCTGATCCTGGTCGCCAGAAGGCGTCGCGACCTGCCGATTATTCGCCACGAGCTATAATAGCGGCAGAAGCCGCCTCCGTGACCTTAAATCTTAATATATGATTAACAGCCAAGCCCACGTCCTCACCGGTAACTCTTATGAAAGCCTGAACCGATAGGTATCCTGGCAGAGTAGTCTTGAAAAAGAATATATTCGATTGACTAATGTTTTAATTATCGGCCACACGGTCGGATCTCGGCGCTGGGAAAATGCGCTTCTGGTGCGGTTGAGCGCAGCCGGTCACGTGGTTTCGAGCGGCCGCGCGCCGACGCCTGCGCCGATTGCACGCGGCCTGGATGTTGTGCTGGCGATCGAGAGCCGGCGCTTCGGTCCCTCATTGGCAAGCCGCTCCGAGCCGTTGCCGTCTGGCGGTTCTGGTCCGGCCGACCTCATAATCGATCTCACCGGCACTGCCGCACGACGTGACGCGCCGGTTCTGACGCTCGAATTTTGCGGCCGCAGCACGTTCCCCGCCGGTGTGGCCGAGATGCTGGCGAGCGGGCGATTGCCCGAACTTGCCGTTCGCCTCGACGGCGTCACAGTTGCCCGGGGCCGACCGATGCTCGGCGACCGGCTCTGGCTGTCTCGCAGCTGCAACGACCTGCTCGCTGGGGCCATCTCGCTGGTCGCGCAAAGCGTCGCCCGTGTTGCCGCGGGCGAACTTGCGCCGATAGCCGATAGCCCGGCGCCGATGCTGAGGAACGGCAGATTTGTCCGACACTATCTGCCTTTTTTCTGCAAGGGGTTGGTCGATCGCGCCGTGCAAAAACTCAGGCTTGGACGGCGTCCCTTCTATTGGCAGGTTGCCTATCGGCTGATCGACGGGCCAGGTGTCGCCGAAACCGGGCGGCTCGACGGTAAGCCGTTCACCGTCCTGCCGGACGATGGCCAGCGATTCTATGCCGATCCGTTCGTCCTCGAGCGGGATGGCCGCCACTATCTGTTTGTCGAGGAATTTCCCTACGCTACGGGTCGCGGCGTGATTTCTGTCGCCGAACTGGGTGACGACGGCAGCTTCGGCGTGCCGAGGGTGGTGCTGGAGGAAAAGCACCACCTGTCGTATCCGCAGGTGTTCGCTCAGGCCGGCGAGATTTTCATGATTCCTGAAAGTGCGGCGGCGCGCGAGCTTGTGCTCTACCGCGCCGCGCAATTTCCAGATCGCTGGGTACGCGACACAGTGCTGTTGACGGACAAGGATTTCAATGATGCCACGCTGCTCGAATCGGACGGCCGCTTCTGGCTGTTGGGGACGGAGCGGTTCGGTTATGGCAGCGCGTCGGACACGATGGCGGTCTATTCCGCACCCTCGCTGCGCGGGCCGTGGGTTGCGCACGCGCTCAATCCCATCGCCGTCGATCACTCGGCCGCTCGCCCCGGCGGCGCCTTTATCCACCACGGTGGCGCCGTGGTGCTGCCGGTGCAAAACGGATCGAGAGCTTACGGCGGCGGTCTCGGGTTGATGCGTCTGGACCGGCTTGACGATTTCGACGTCGGTTTTGCGCCGCCCCGCCCGATCGGCCCGGGGCCGGCATGGGGCCGCGCGGGCATTCACACGCTCAACCGCGCAGGCAATCTCGAGGTTGTGGATAGCGCCGGCTGACGCGTCTGGAGCATGCGCTATCCACGCCGATTCAGTTTTGGCTCGGATGCCGCCGCGGCCGACAGTATGCTCGCCGGCCCGCTTCGAAACGGGGCGTTTCTATAGGCAAGCAGCAACACCACGATAATGGTGATCTCCGGCGATTTTGACGAGAGCGCGTTGTTCGACAGCGCAGCAAGCAGGAACGTCATGGTGCCGATCCATGCCGGCAGCGGCGCCCCGCGCAGCAACCGGAAAATGAACCAGAACACCAGCCCGATGAAGAGCACGGCTATCGGCAAGCCGAACAGCATGATGATGACCACCGGCGCGCTCTCGATATAGGGTAGATGCAACTTCTCGTTGACGATTGCCAACAGGTCGTCGACGTTCATGCCGAACAGGATGTCTTTCCAGCTGACAAGTCCGAATACCTGGTAGATCGTCACCCGCGCCATGAAGTTTTCGTCAAAGATCGTGTTGCCGAATCGGTTCAGCAGCCCGCCCGAAAACAGTAGGGCCACCAGCACTGCGCCGCCCGCCACGGCGAACAGCAGCACGACAGACTTGGCCTGCCGCTGATGCTTGAGCGACAGGCGCGGCCAGGGCACGAACATCAGCAGGATGAGGGTTTCTGCGGCAGCGAGCAACAGGGCGGCCCGGGCGCCTGATGCAGCACAGCCGACGAGCAATACGAAGATCGCCAGCACCCGCACCCATATGCGCCAGTTCGTCAGCGGTACGAACCCGATGACTGTGGCGCAGAGCGCGCCCAGGGCCAGCGGGTGCGCCGATAGGCCGATCGGCCTGAACTGCAGTTCGTTGAGACCGTAGGGCAGAAATCGATGTTGAGTCACCGCTTCGATCGTGCCCATCACAGCGCTGAGGACCACCATCCCAAGCACGAGGTCGCCCAAGGCACGCCGCACTTGCGCGTTCAGGGCCAGCATCAACAGGCCTGCGGCGCCCGCCACCAGATAGGTATCGATGATAAACCCGGAGGAGCCGGCACGGCCGGTGATGAACAGATACGGCACCAGCGCGAAAATCACCGCAGAATAGAGCAGCAAGGCCTTGAAGATTCCAATTTCGTCGCCTTGCAGCAGAAACGGTCGGCTGAAAAGGACGACAGGAAGCAGCAGGAAGATAGCATAGGTGCCGACATGCAGTTTCTCGTAGAACGAACCGCCGTCGGCGGTATAGTCGACGACCATGTTCATGATCTGCGGTGAGGCCGTGAAGCGGAGCAAGAACGCCAACGCAGCGCACAGGAAAAACAGAAGCGACAGCGCGTTCTGACGGCGCGCCTGGCTGGATCGTTCCGATACGGCAGCTGGATAGCTCATGGCCGGTCCAAGTGAAGGTATTCAAACGCCATTCTGGCCAACGATATCCATTCAAGGGACCGCTGAACGGACGCGGCGCGTGACTCGGCAAAATATGCCAACTTGGAAAATGACATGTTAACGATCTTTCTGTAGTGCTGGTCCGCGTAGCGAATAACCAGAGTTAGCACCATGTCCGCCGCTTCCGGCACAACCCCTCCCTCTGCAGCGGGTTCCGACGTCAGCGCGTTCGAGCGGATCGCCAATGCGCGGCGCGCCAGCAGGGCAAGGCTGCAACAGGATGCTCCGGTCATGGCACGCCCCCCTGCCCCTGTCACTCCGCCCACGCCCGAGCCTGTCCCAACGGTGACGCTCGACAAGATCGGCGATTTCCTCGAGCTCGATTTTCGACGCCTGTTTGTCTGGCTGCGTGCCGGGCTCGTCTGGGCATTGATGCTGGCAGTAGCCGGCGGCGTCATCGGCGCCGCCTACGGGTTGCTGAGCAAACAGCGTTATACCGTTACGACGGAAATCCTCATCAATCCTGCCAATTTGCAGGTTGTGGAAAACGATGTCTACTCGCAACCGGGCCAGGTCGACAGCCAGATACTGAACGCGCGCAGCAAGCAGCGCATCTTGACCTCCGGCAACGTGCTTGCACGTGTGGTGGACGAACTCGGTCTTGCCAACGATCCGGAGTTTTTCGATCCGGACCAGACCGCTTCCACCTCTGGTGCTGCAGCGAGTGGCGGCAAGTCCGATCCGAAGCTTGTCGCCCAGAAAAACCTGGCGCAGCGGGTCAGCGTCGCTGCAGATGAAACCTCGTTCGTCACAACCCTTGCGGTATCGGCAGAAACCACCGGCAAGGCGATCCTGATCTCGCAAGCCATGGTGAAGGCTTTCCAGGAAGAACTGGCCAAGTCCGAAGCTGCTGGCGCCGGCCGTGCCGCAGCTGCTCTTGAAGGCCGGCTCGGCCAACTCAAACGCGACGTGCAGGCAGCCGAAGAGAAGGTCGAGAGCTACAGGCGCAGCCACAATTTGTCGGCCAGCAATGGCCAGCTTGTCAGTTCGCAGACGATGACGCAGCTCAATAGCGAAATTGGCGAGGCGCAATCGCGCGTCATCGCGGCGCAGGCAAGTTACGACGCCTTGGTTGCTTCCGGTGTCAATGGGGCCAATCCTGACCCCGCGGTTTCGGCAGCACTCTCAGTGTTGCGCGACAAGGCGAATGGCTTGCGGCAGCAGATCGATTCTCAGTCCATGACCTATGGTCCGCGCCACCCGACGATCGTCCGGCTCAGGACAGAATTCGAAACCGTCAGTTCTCAACTCAGGGCGGAGTTCTCGCGCACGGTCGGCACGGCAAAAGCCAACCTGGACAAGGCCAACGCCTCGTTGGCTTCTCTCACCGCCAGGATGAACGATCTGAAGAACAACGTTTTCACCGAAAGCGAGTCCCAGGTCGCCCTGCGTGAGCTTGAACGCGACGCCGCCTCGAGAAGGGCGGTTTATGAAAGCTTCCTGTCTCGCGCGCGCCAAATCACCGAGCGCGAGCAGATCGACACCACCAATGTGCAGGTGATTTCCACCGCCGTGCCGCCACCGGGGCGCTCGTGGCCGCCCCGCACCCCTGTGACGGCAGGCCTGGGAGCTTTCGCCGGCTTTGCTCTGGGCATGCTGCTGGCCATTGCCATGGGTATCGTTCGCGACATGCGCCAGCCGCCGAACCGACCAGGCATCGGCGTCAGCCGAGCCTGAAATCCAGGCATGGCGAAACGCATTGTCTTTCACATCGCCAGTCTCAGGGGCGGCGGCGCCGAGCGTGTCTTCGTCCTCATGGCAAACGAATTGGCATCGCGTGGGCACGATGTCACCCTTTTTACCTGGAACGCGCAAGGACCCAACGCCGCGCTGCGCTCCCCCGCCGTGCATCTGGTCGATTTCGACCTTCCCATCCGGGGCGAGGGTTACGGCAAGTGGGAGACGCTGAAAGGCATCGTGCGAAGCGCAGGTTTGTTCAGCCGCCTTGCTCCGCATGCGGTCTACAGCGCCCCGGAATTTGCCAATCTGGTCGTGGCGCTGGCGCTTCTCCTGGCGCGAAGCCGGGCGCGGTTCTTTCCAAGCTTCCACGCAGCCGCCTCACTGCCTTCCAGCAGTCTCGGCGCGAGAATAGCGGTCTGGCTTTCCGCGCTGGTTGCAGCGCGCGCAACCAAAGCCATCGCCGTCTCAGCGGGTGTCGGCCGCGACATTGCGGCCCGCGGCTTTCCCAAATCCAAAATTGTCGTCATCAACAATCCGCTGCCGCCGGTTGCGACGCTCGAACAAGATTCCCATGCATGGCAGGCACAGCTGGCGACGATGGGCGATGGCCCGGTCATCGCCACCGCCGGGCGCCTGGTGCCGGTCAAGGACCATCGGACCCTGCTGCGGGCTTTCGCTGTCCTGCGCGCCGGCCGCCGCGCTCGACTTGTCATCTTCGGCGAAGGTCCGCTGGCTGCCGAGTTGCGCGCCTATGCCGAGGAAACCGGTATCGGCGCGGACGTGCTCTTTGCTGGCTACGTCAACGACTCAGCCGCCTGTTATGCCGCAGCCGATCTGTTCGTGCTTTCCTCGACGAGCGAAGGCTTTGGCAATGTGCTGGTCGAGGCCATGGCTGCGGGAGTCCCGGTAGTCTCCACAGATGCGCCACATGGCCCGCGCGAGATTCTCGGTGACGGTCGTTTCGGCGCCCTGGTGCCGGTCGGCGATGCCGCGGCTATGGCAAAGGCGATTGCTGATATGCTGGACAACCCCACTTCTGCCACCACTCTGAAAAGCAGGGCAGCGGATTTCGAAGTTGAAAAGATCGGCGATCTGTACGAAGCGCTGCTCTAATGCATGTCGCCCAAAAGTGCGCAGCGGTTTTGGGTCAACGACATGCACAAAAACAAAAGGCTAAAGCGCGTCGCAGACGCGACGCGCTTTAGCCAAGGAATTTCGCGCTGGCGCTGATTGACGCCAGCCGCTATCGCCTTTCGCGCCGACATCGAAATCTGATAGCAGCGGATGAAGAAAAGCAGCAGGTCGGTCACCGCGGCAGGAGCGCGGGCAGCCGCGCGGCGATTCTTTTTAACGGAGCGTTCGAATGAGACATGTGTGGCGTTGGTTCGGCCCGGTCGACAAGGTGACGATTGCGGACGCGCGTCAAGCCGGGGCGCAAGGCATCGTCACGGCCCTTCATCACGTTCCTCACGGCGCCGTCTGGCTGCCCGCCGAAATCGAAAGGCGTCAGCGCGAAGTCGCGTCCTTGCCGGATGGCAGCGCAAGCGAACTGAACTGGGACATTGTCGAAAGCCTGCCGGTTTCCGAAGCGATTAAGACGCAGGTCGGCGAATGGCGCAGCCATCTTGCCAACTACAGGACATCGCTGGAAAACCTGGCGCGAGCCGGCATTTCGGTCATCTGCTACAATTTCATGCCCGTGCTCGATTGGACCCGCACCGATCTTGCCTGGCGCCTGCCGCATGGCGGCACCACCATGCGCTTCGATCTGATCGACTTCGCCGCATTCGACATCCATATCCTGAAACGCCAGGCGGCGCCCGGCGACTACACACCGGAGATCGCCGCCGAGGCGGCGCGCCGATATGCGCAAATGGATGACCATGCGCGCAAGATTCTGGCAAGAAGCGTCAATTCCGGCCTGCCCGGCTCGACCGAAGACACGTCTCTCGACGGCCTCGCGGCTCAACTGTCAAACTATGACCGCATCGACGCAACAACCCTGCGCCGGCATTTCGTCGATTTCCTGGCGGAGGTCGTGCCCACGGCCGAACGCCTCGGCCTGCGACTCTGCTGCCACCCCGATGATCCGCCGTTTCCGCTGCTCGGCCTGCCGCGCATCATGTCGACTGAGGCCGACTACAGCTACGTTCTGGACGCAGTCGACAGCCCGGCCAACGGCGCGACGCTGTGCACCGGATCGCTCGGCGCAAGACCCGATAATGATCTGCCCGGCATGATCGAGCGGATGGGGCCAAAAATCCATTTCACCCATCTGCGCAATGTGCGCAAGGAAGCGGCCGGCACCCCCTGCTCGTTCCACGAGGACGAGCACCTTGCCGGCGACACCGACATGGTGGCGGTGGTGGCGGCGCTGCTTCACGAGGAAGCGCGGCGCAAAGTGGAGGGCCGCCCGGACGCCATCATCCCGATGCGCCCCGACCATGGCCAGGATATCCTCGATGACCTGACGCGCGGGGCGCAGCCCGGCTATCCGGCCATCGGCCGGCTCAAGGGATTGGCCGAGCTCCGCGGCGTCGAACATGCGATTCGCAGGTCGACATCAGGAGAGCCGATCTCCACTTACACCGCATAATCCAGAGGGAAATGCCACAGGCCGGTCCGCGACCTGTGCTCGTTAAACATGCCATCTTCGACCGCTGGGCGTCCGGCAGTCCGCCTCCGGCTTGATGCCAGCTTTTCACCCATTTCCGCGGACTTGTGTATAATAGCAACTTGCGGCTTGAGTCCGATTGCAATCCGCTGGGTTACGCTCGTTATTGGTCCATCCGCAGCCGGAGTTGAGAAGAACTCCAGGAGGCGGTTGGGAATTCATATCCTGGGAGGAAAACAAGATGAGAAAATTCGCCGCCGCTCTGGCCGCCGCCGCTACGCTGTATTCGTTCGCCGCGGGCGCGCAAACCTATCCCGAACGCACCATCACCGTGGTGGTGCCGTTTTCGGCCGGCGGCCCGACCGACACGGTCACGCGCCTCGTCGCGGAAGCCATGTCGAAGGATCTCGGCCAGCAGATCATTGTCGAGAATGTCGGCGGCGCCGGCGGCACGCTGGGCGCCGGTCGCGTCGCGAGCGCCGAGCCCGACGGCTATACGCTGCTCCTCCATCATATCGGCATGGCGACAAGCGCCACGCTTTACAGAAAGCTCGCATACGACACGCTGAACAGCTTCGAATATGTCGGCCTCGTCACCGAGGTGCCGATGACCGTCGTCGGCCGCAAGGACCTCGAGCCGACCGACCTGAAGGGGCTGGTCGACTACGCCAAGGCCAACAAGGATACCGTCACCGTCGCCAATGCCGGCATAGGCGCGGCCTCGCATCTGTGCGGCATGCTGTTCATGAGCGCGATCGGCACGCCGCTGGTCACCGTGCCCTACAAGGGCACCGGACCGGCCATGACCGACCTTCTCGGCGGCCAGGTCGACATCATGTGCGATCAGTCGACCAACACCACCAAGCAGATCCAGGGCGGCACGATCAAGGTCTACGCCGTCACCTCGGCTGAACGCCTCGATGTTCTGCCGGACGTCCCGACGACGACGGAAGCCGGTCTCCCGGAGGTGCAGGTCGGCATCTGGCACGGCATCTACGCGCCCAAGGGCACGCCGGCAGAGGTCACCGAACGCCTGTCGAAGTCGCTTCAGGTCGCGCTGAAGGACCCGAATGTCGTCGCCCGCTTCGCCGAACTCGGCACCAAGCCATCGCCTGAAGCTGATGCGACTCCGGCCGCGCTGAAGGCCAAGCTGGAGGGCGAGATCGCGCGCTGGAAGCCGATCATCGAAGCCGCCGGCCAGTACGCCGACTGAGATTTTGAACGGGGCGCCCACCAGCGCCCCGTTTTTTTCACACCGGCCCCATTTTCACACCGGCATCGGCGCGCCCGCGGCGCGGGCCTGGGAGGACGTCATGAAACCCTTCACAATCGACACGACCAACGGCATATGCGCCGCGCTGTTCATCTTTCTCGGCGGATTTTTCGCGCTGCAGTCGCTCGACCTCGAAATCGGCACCGCCTTCCGCATGGGACCGGGCTATTTCCCGCTGGTCCTGGCAATCGTTTTGATCCTGCTTGGCGCCGTCATCCTCGTCGAAGCGGTGCGCTTCGAGAGCGAGCCGATCGGCCATGTAGCCTGGCGCGGCATGCTGTTCATCCTGCCTGCCCCGATCTTCTTCGGCCTGACCGTGCGCGGCCTCGGCTTCCTCCCCTCGATCTTCCTGACGGCGCTGATCGCATCCTTTGCCAGCGGTCGCATGAGGCCGCTGACCGCGCTCGTGCTCTCCGCCGGCCTGACGCTGTTTGCGTTCCTCGTCTTCAGCTATGCGCTCGGCCTGCCGTTCCGGCGCTTCGGCCCGTGGCTGCAGTTTTGAGGAGATGAACATGGAACTCCTCGACAACCTCGCGCTTGGTTTTTCGACGGCCTCGTCGCTGGCAAATCTCGGTTTCTGCCTGATCGGCGTCCTTCTCGGCACGCTGATCGGCGTTTTGCCCGGTATCGGCGCCACCGCCACCATCGCCATGCTGTTGCCGATCACCTTCCAGATCGGCGACCCGGTTTCCTCCCTTATCATGCTCGCCGGCATCTATTACGGCGCGCAATATGGCGGCTCGACCACCGCCATCCTCATCAACATGCCTGGCGAATCCTCGTCGGCCGTCACCGCCATCGACGGCTACCAGATGGCCAAGAACGGCCGCGCCGGGGCGGCACTCGCCATCGCGGCGATAGGCTCGTTCTTCGCCGGCACGGTATCGACCTTCCTCGTCGCCGTCTTTGCCCCGCCGCTGACGGCGATCGCGCTGGAATTCGGCGCGGCCGAGTATTTCTCGCTGATGATCGTCGGCCTCGTCTCGTCCGTCGCGCTCGCCCACGGCTCGATCGTCAAGGCGCTGGCGATGGTCGTGCTTGGCCTGCTGCTCGGCATCGTCGGCACCGACATCTACACCGGCACGCCGCGCTTCACGCTCGGCATCCGCGAATATGCCGACGGGCTGAATTTCGTCGCGGTGGCGGTCGGCGTCTTCGGCGTCGCCGAGATCCTGCGCAACCTCGAAAACGAGCACGAGCGCTCGGTGATGATCCGAAGCGTCTCCGGCCTGATGCCGACCCGCGACGACTTTCGCCGCATGGCGGCGCCGATCGTGCGCGGAACCATCATCGGTTCGGCGCTCGGCATCCTGCCGGGAGGCGGCGCGATCCTTGCAGCCTTTGCCTCCTACACGGTCGAAAAACGCATCTCGAAAAACCCCGGGGAATTCGGCAAGGGCGCCGTCGAAGGCGTCGCCGGACCGGAATCGGCCAACAATGCCGGTGCGCAGACCTCCTTCATCCCGATGCTGACGCTCGGCATTCCGGCCAACCCGGTCATGGCGCTGATGATCGGCGCGATGATCATCCAGGGCATCGTGCCCGGCCCCAATGTCGCGATCGAACAGCCGGCGCTGTTTTGGGGCATCATCGCCTCGATGTGGATCGGCAATCTGATGCTGATCATCTTGAACCTGCCGCTGATCGGGCTTTGGGTGAAACTCCTGACGATCCCCTACTACGTGCTCTTCCCGATCATCATGGCGTTCTGCTCGATCGGCGTTTACAGCGTCAACACCAACATCTACGACCTCTACGCCGTCGCCTTCTTCGGCTTGCTCGGCTATCTCCTGACCAAGCTGCGCTGCGAACCGGCGCCGCTGCTGCTCGGCTTCGTGCTCGGCCCGCTGCTCGAGGAAAACCTGCGCCGCGCCATGATTCTCGCGCGCGGCGACCCGACCACCTTCGTGACGAGGCCGATCAGCGCCGGCCTGCTGTTCATCGCCTTCGCCGTGCTCGTCATCGTCTTCCTGCCGGCGGTCAAGAAGAAGCGCGAAGAGGTGTTCGTAGAGGAGAATTAATGTATGTCACGCAAAAGCATGCCCTTGGGCCTGACCCCGGGCCTGACCCGAGGGTGCGCAGCGGTTTTGCGACAACGACATGCATAACAAGAACTTAAGTCACGCGGCCGCCTGTCTACCGGCGCGGCCGCGAATGCGGGCCCCGGTTTCCGCATCGAACAGAAAGACGGCAGCATCCTGGAAGGTGATGCCGATCGGCTCATCCATATCGTAGTGCGCCGATTTATCGGCCTTGACGGTTACGGTGGCCCCACCGAACTGGCAGGTGATCAATGTATGATCGCCGATCAGTTCCACGGCATAGACTCGCGCCGCAATCTTGCCCTCCGATGGCGCCGTGACCCGGCAATCCTCGGGCCGGAGGCCGGCAGTGACCTTCTTACGGCTTTCGGCAACGCTGGTCGCAAATCGCCCTTCCGCGCAGGCGAAGCTACCCTCGACCAGCTCACCGTGGAGAAAATTCATCGGCGGCGAGCCGATGAAGCCGGCGACGAATAGGTTCGCCGGATCGTCGTAGATCTGACGGGGCGTCGCGATCTGCTGCACGACGCCGCGGTTCATGATGGCAACACGGTGCGCCAGGGTCATGGCCTCGATCTGATCGTGGGTGACGTAGATCGTCGTCACGCCCAGATCGGCCTGCAGGCGCTTCAGTTCCGAGCGCATGTGGCCGCGCAGCTTGGCGTCGAGGTTGGAGAGCGGCTCGTCCATCAGGAACACGCTCGGCCGCCGCACCATGGCGCGGGCGAGCGCGATGCGTTGCCGCTGACCGCCGGAAAGCTGCCGCGGATAGCGGTCGAGGAACTCCTCGAGATGCACCTTGACGGCGGCACTGCGCACGGCGGCGTCGCGCTCAGTACGCGGCACGCCACGAAGCTTCAGCGGATATGCGATGTTCTCGGCAACCGTCATGTGCGGATAGAGCGCGTAGGACTGGAACACCATCGCCACATCGCGATATTTGGGCAGCACGTGGGTGACGTCGCGGTCGCCGATGAGGACGCGGCCGGAACTCACCGATTCAAGCCCGGCCACCATGCGCAGCGCTGTCGTCTTGCCGCAGCCTGAAGGGCCGAGCAGCACCAGGAACTCGCCGTCCTCGATCTCCAGGTCGAGCCCTTTGACCACCTCGACCGCGCCGAAGGACTTGTAGATATCGGACAGGGTGACCCGCATATTGACTAGCCCTTCACTGCGCCGACCAGCAGCCCGCGCGCGATATGCTTCTGCAGGATGCTGGAGATGATGACCACGGGGGCGATCATCACGGTGATCAACACCGACATGTTCCACCATTGCGGCCCGCGGGTCGTGTTCTGTGCCGATACCAGCACCGGCATGGTCTGCGCATCGGCATTGGAGAGGAAGAGGGCCAGCAGATACTCGTTCCAGGCAAGGATCAGCACCAGCAGGAAGGTCGCGACCAGGCCGGACCGCACCAGCGGCAGCGCGATGGTGAAGAAAACGCGGAACTTGGAGGCGCCGTCTATTTGTGCGCTCTCCTCGAGGTCGAGCGGGATGCCGGCGAAGAAATCGCGCGTCAGCCACACCACGATCGGCAGGTTGATGGCGGTGTAGGTGGCGATCAGCGCCACCTGCGTGTCAAGCAGGCGCATCTGCTGGAACATCACGTAGATCGGCAATACGGCGACGATCGGCGGCATGATGCGGTTCGAGATGATCCAGAACTCAATGTCGCTGTTGCCGACCGCAAGCTTCGTGCGTCCAGCGAGCGTGAACAGCGCAATGACGAAGAGGGCTGCCGCCACGACAATAGCGATCTCCCAGCGCACGCCGAAAGTGGCCACCGCCACGATGATTGCGGTGAGCAGGATCAGGAAGATTGCAACGGCGGCGAGTTTCACCTGGAAGCGGATACGCACGAGCGCGTAGGCTGCCAGCGAGCCGATCAGGACTGCGAGCAGCGTGCTGGCGACGGCGACAACGACCGAATTCATGTAAGGGCGCAGCGTATAATTCTGCACGAGCATGAAGTCCCATGCCTGAAGCGAGGGAGCAAAGTCGACGAACGGAAGATAGAACGGCCCGTTGTCGACCTCCCCAGGCCCCTTGAAGGACGTGATGAACACCCAGTAGAGAGGAAGCACCACAACCAGCGTCCACAGGAACAGCAGCACATAGGTCACCACCCTGGCGACCGGCGCCTGGCTGTCGATCGAGGCCGGCTCGAACAGCCGGCGCGCCAGCGAGCGCGGCTCGGTGCTCATGCTTCGAACCGGCGCGCCGGCCGGACCACGAAGTTGAAGAACGAGACGCATACGATGGTCGAGATGAAGAGCAGCATGTAGCCGATAGCGGCCGAGCCGCCGAGATCCTGGGTGCGCCAGGAAATGAAGGAATGGAGCGTCATCGATTCCGTCGCCAGGCCGGGGCCGCCGCCGGTGAGCACGTTCGGCAGATCGATGATCTTGAAAGCCTCGATGAGCCGGATCAGCACGACGGTAGCGGCAATCGGCGCGATCGCTGGCCAGGTAATGTCGCGAAAAATCTGGAAGCCGTTGGCGCCGTCCAGCCGTGCCGCCTCGACCTGATCGCGCGGCTGGTTTTCGATGGCCGCCAGCAGCACGATGAACATGAACGGCGTCCACTGCCAGGTGTCGCCGACCAACACCATCAGCCGCGCCGACCAGGCCTCCGTGGCCCACGACCACTCGCTGATGCCGAAAGCGCGCACGAGCGGGGCGAAGGGCCCCTTCTGCATGTCGGCGAGCATGCGGAACGTGTAGGCGATGCCGACCGGGGTCACCATCAGCGGGATGAAGAAGAGGACGCGAAAGAAATTCCGGCCGCGGATCGGCTGGCCGCACAGCAGCGCGAGGCCCAGCCCCAGTGCGAACTGCACGGACACGCCGACGAACACGTAGAGAAGCGTGTTGACGACAGTCCCCGGCACGCCGCCCGGCGCCATGGTGGCCAGCGCAAGAACCGCCAGGCCCATCGCCATCGAGGTCGCCAGAAGCCGACCAACCGTGCCGACGACGGTCGGCCTGCCACGCAACAAGTAGCGGGCGAGGAGGAAAAACAGCCCTGCCGCGATCAAGGCCAGCAAAGCGAATTGGACAAAGCCGAACGTGCCAAACTTACCGAGCAGGTGATACTGCTGCGAGCCGACCAGCAGCTTGCGGAAGTTCAAAAGTCCGATGAATTTCAGCGTGAATCCGCCCGACGCGAGCGCAAAGCGCGAAAGCGCGAGATAGGCCGAGATGATGAGCGGAAAAATTGCGAAGCAGAGAAGCACGACGACGGCTGGCAGCACCATGATCCGGCCTGAGTGACCGTCCAGCCATTCGGCCCAGCTGCGGCGGTCGGCAGCGTCTGGCATCGTGTCGGTTGCGGTCATCATATCCTGAGAAAGTGGGGCAGGCATCAGACCCGGCGCGGACGATGCCACGCCGGGTTGTTTGCTTGGCTGCCTATTTGGCGCCGATGGTCGCCTTGTAAAGTTTGAGCTGCTCGTCTTTGCCAACCTCTTCGTTCAGCTCATTCCAGCCCTCCTCGACCGCCGCGACGGTCGCTTCCTTGTCGATTTCGCCGGCGAGGAAGCGCGAGACCGCCTCGTCGAGCACGACCTGCTGGTACTTCTGATTTTGTGGGATGCGCAGGTCGAGGATCATGTTCGGGCTGCTCATGCTGTCGTTGATCGCGCCCAGGTAGACTTTGGCCTCCTCCTCGCTCATGCCGGCCTTCTTCCAAAGGTCGCTGTAGCCGAGCTGCGAGGTGCGGTACGGGTTGAACCCGGTGCCGCCGACGGTAACGTCGGCATTCGATTGCGCTGGCTGCGTCATGAACGAGAAGTAGGCGTAGGCGGCGTCCTTCACCTTCGGATCGGCCGCCGCGTTGATGCCGCCGCCCCAGCCGCCAAAGGCGGCGAATGGTGCATGGTTCACGCCGTCGATCGCGTGCGGGCAGTTTTCTGCCGTGCAGGCTTCTAGCTTGCCGGTGTCCCAGTTCAGGACCTCCTTGGATCCGGGCATGATCGCAGCGCCCCATTTGCCCATCACCTTGGACTGCTTCGGATCGATCGAGATCGTGCCTACATCACCCCAGTCGAGGTTCAGCGCGCAGCGGCCGGAAGCGAAGAGCGGCCTTGTATCGCTGACGTCGAGGTTCAGTTCGTCCGGCGGGCCGTACTTGGTCGATTCAGACAGGAAGTCGAGCGCCTTGCGGAAGGCGTCGTTGTTGACGAGCGGCGTCATGTCCTTGGTGTTGAAGAAGGTGCCCTGGCTGGTTCCCTTGGACTGGGTCATCGAGCCGACCACATCGGTGACGAACCAATAGCTCTGCGCGTTGCGCTTCTTGGCGATGCAGGAGCCGAAATCCGGCGTGCCATCGCCGCTCATGTCCTTGCCATGCGTGGCCTTGGCGACCTCGAGATACTCGTCCCAGGTTTTCGGCACCGCCAGGCCGGCCGCTTCGAGCACATCCTTGCGGTAGTACATCATGTGGAAGTCGCCATCGAGCGTGATCATGTAGGTCTTGCCGTTGTACTTCTCGGAGAAGTCCCGGAAGAACGCGCCCACATCGTTCTGCTGGATGTCCTTGTCGGCCTCGACCCGCGGCGTCAGGTCCTCGAGGTAGCCGCCGGCAATGTAGTCGACCATCCATTGCGGGGCGAACACGCCGGCGTCGACCGAGTTGGTGCCGCTCGCCCAGTCGGTGAGAATCTTCTGATAGAGATCCGAGAAGGGCACCGCGATGACATTGATCTTGGCACCGGTGAGCGCTTCGAACTCGGGCGCGCGCCGCTGCAGCGGCTCCTGAATCGCACCGGTCTGCGTAATGACGTTCACTGTAACCCCCGCAAACGGCTTGTCCTGGGCAAAGGCAGGCGCGCCAACCAGCGCGGTAAAAGCCGAAAAGCCGGCCAGAAAGACCCCAATTCTCATCAGACTTCCTCCCGTGTTGACCGGGACATGTTCCTGCGAACCAAGCCGCCGGTATCTCCCCGTCGGTTGCCGTCGCCAGAGCACGGCACCAACGCTTGCCAAGCACAATATCGGCATCGCGCAGCGAGTCCAGTGCCTTGCCGCGACGGAAGGTGAGCTGCCCCGCGGGCTTCCCGGCTAATGCATGTCGCCCAAAAACGCGCAGCGGTTTTAGCGCGGAGTCGCCAGAAGACCGCTCGATCTTGCCTGGGGAGTATTCCACCGCATCGACAATCCCCGTCACACCACCGTCGGCACGGGCGTCACTGCAAGTTGGTGTGGCGGTGCAACATCAGTCTGTGCGCGTCGCGGATCTGCTGGGCCATGAAGAGCACAATGCTGTCGAGCAGGATGAGGCAGGATTGCTCGAACAGGCTGCCGCCAAACTGTTTCGAACCCTCGACAGGGACATGCAGCGTGACATCGGCAATGCCGGCCAGAGTCCCGGCCGGCTGATGCGTCAGCGTAACGACCTTGGCGCCCTCCGCCTTGGCGATGCGGGCAAAGCCTGTACTGACCGGCGTTTCCCCGGAGCCGGAGATGATCAGCAGCGCATCGCCCTCGCGGATCGATGGCGCCGATACCTCACCGACGAAATGCACCGTTCGGCCAAGATGCATGAAGCGCATCGCACCCATCTGCGCGACAAGGCCGGAGCGTCCCTGCCCGGAAAAGAACCATCGCTGATCGGGGTCATCGAACGCCTGCACCAGCCCTGCAAAGGCGTCGGCGTCGATCCGGCCGAGAAGGTCGGTTATCTCCCGTCCCACGGCCAGCCACGGCCTGGATTGGGCAATCTGTCGCGAATCCATCGGGCTACCTCTTTCGGACTTGCGGATTCTGTGATGGCGCTGCCAACCACGAGGATTTCAGGCTCGACTGCGATCACCGCTTCCAGCGTGTCGGGGCCGATCCCGCCGGCGAGCGAAACCAGAAAGCCGCGATCATGCATCTTTCTGACGGCGTCGATATGTGAGGTGGAAATGTTGCCTGCCAGCCGCGCATCGGTTGGCGAGTGGACCGCGACATAGCCGAAGCTTTCGGGGAAGACAGCATTCAAGGGAAGCAATTCTGCCTTGCCCATCTCGGTGATGGTGTCGACGATCACCGTCGCGCCGAAGGCTGCGGCACGTTTTCCCACCGTCTCATGCGTGGCGGACGAAGCACACGAAAGCACCGTCATGAACGCGGCACCGGCGCCGAATACCATATCAGCCTCGAACCGGCCGCCGTCGACGGTTTTGGTATCGGCCAACACCATGACTTCAGGGCAGAGCTCGCGCGCCGTGGCGATGGCCGAGAGGCCGAGGCGTTTCAGCAATGGCGTGCCGATCTCGATAATGTCGGCAAATTCCTTCATCTGCGCGAGCAGGGCCAGGTGTTCAGGCTTGTCGAAGGCGACTTGGAGGAGCAAGGCGGTTCTCTCGGATTGCTTAAGACAGCGGATGCGGCATGCCGCCCAACCCACTGTCGTGTGCTTCGTGGTCGAAACCTGCCATAATCCAGCAACCTCCAGGCTGGTCTGCATAGGGAGCAAATCGTACCCTGCAAAGCAAGTGGTCTTGTCGAAAGCAGGAGGTGCGGGCCAGATCAGCGCCGACGCCACCTGCAATGCAGTATGAGATAGTCCTTTGACGAGACTGTTTGAGCCCATTGCATGCAAGGTCGACCTGTCGACTGGTGCGATGGGAAATGCAACCGGCACCTACCAGAAGCGCTTCCGCGATCTGGACGGGCTCTATGCCGACGCCGCGGCGTTCGAAGCCATGCGCGTGACATGGGGTGAGCGCATCGTCTACGAGGTCTCCGAGTTCCGACCGACCGAGCAGTCGGGCGACCTGATTTTCGGCGTCACGCACATGGCGCCCGGCAAGGTCGGCGACGAGTATTTCATGACGCGCGGCCATATCCACAGGCAGGCCAACCGGCCCGAGATCTACTATGGCCAGAAAGGCCACGGTCTCATGCTGATGGAGTCGCCGGAGGGCGAGGTTCGCATCCTGCCGATCGACGCCCAGACCGTCTGTTATGTTCCGCCGTTCTGGATCCACCGCTCGATCAATGTCGGGGAAGGCGATCTGGTGATGCTGTTCTGCTACCCCGCCGATTCAGGGCAGGACTACGAGATCATCGCGAGATCGGGAGGCATGCGCTCGCGCGTGGTCGCCGGCGATGGAGGCTGGAGGCAAGTCGACAACCCGGATTGGCGACCGCGTGACGCAAAGCTGATCTCTGCCCTCTATGGGCAACAATCCGGCACGGCGCCGGCATGAAGGCTCGCTAC
Source organism: Mesorhizobium sp. WSM4820 (assembly GCF_055811075.1). Classification (NCBI taxonomy): domain Bacteria; kingdom Pseudomonadati; phylum Pseudomonadota; class Alphaproteobacteria; order Hyphomicrobiales; family Phyllobacteriaceae; genus Mesorhizobium; species Mesorhizobium sp. WSM4820. The sequence goes on from NZ_JBVVQN010000028.1 coordinate 50,344, forward strand.
GAGATCGCTGCTTCATTTAGCATTGCTGCACTGCGCGCGGAGAAAATCCGGGAGAATGGCAAATGAACCGCTATCGGCCGGCCACCCAGCCGACATTCTATTTTATCGGCGTCACGACGACGAGCAGCTCGATCATGCGGGTTTTCCCGGCATGGGCGCGCCACCTCGGGCTGAAGGAAGCGGTTCTCAAGGATGCGGTTCTCAGGGGCATCGACTTTCCACTCCATGCCGATCCGGAGGCCTACCGTGAGGTCGTCTCCTTCATAAAATCCGACCCGCAGTCGCTTGGCGCGCTCGTCACCACGCACAAGATCGATCTTTTCAACGCAGCGCGCGACCTGTTCGATGTGATCGATCCGCACGCCCGCCTGATGCACGAGACCAGTTGCCTGTCGAAGCGGGGCGGAAAACTCGTCTGCCATGCCAAGGATCCGATCTCTTCGGGCCTTGCGATAGACGGTTTCATTCCGGCGGGATATTTTGCGGACACCGGCGCGGAGGTCCTGTCGATGGGCGCCGGCGGATCGACGATAGCAATCACCTGGCACCTGATGCGCAAGCAACGTGGCGCCGACTTGCCTTCGCGCATCATTGTCAGCGACCGTTCGCAGCCGCGTCTCGATGAAATCGAGCGCATCCACAGAGACATGACGTCGACGGTCGAGCTCGAATATGTCCTGGCGGACCGACCAGAGATCAATGACGAGACGTTGGCGGCGCTGAAACCAGGCTCGCTGGTGATCAACGCGACCGGACTTGGCAAGGACGCGCCCGGCTCGCCGATTACCGATGACGGCGTGTTCCCCAAGCGCGGCATTGCCTGGGATCTCAACTATCGCGGCGACCTGATCTTCCTCGACCAGGCAAGGCGGCAGCAGGCCCGACAGCAGTTGCAGATCGAGGATGGTTGGACATATTTCCTGCATGGCTGGACGCAGGTGATCGCAGAGGTCTTCGACATCGCGATCCCGGTGTCCGGGCCGGATTTCGACGCGATGTCGCGCATCGCCATCGAAGCGGCGAAAGCCTGACGCCGTCGGTCTTGTCACACCGCGCTCGCTTTGACTGATAGACAGAGGATCACATGTTTGCCCATCTCAGGACTCTTCCGAAATGAGCGGCGAACTTTTCCTCGCCATCGACGTCGGCACCGGCAGCGTCCGCGCCGCACTGATCAATGTCGCCGGCAAGATCCTCGAGCTTGCGTCGCGCGAGCACGACCAGATCGTGCCGGAATTCGGCTGGGCCGAACAGCGGCCGCTCGACTGGTGGGAGGGTGCGCGAGCCAGCGTCAAGACGGTGCTGGACCGCGTCGAAGGTGCCCGCGAAAACATCTCCGCCATCTGCGTCTGCGGGCAGATGCACGGGCTGGTCCTGCTCGACGCGCACGGAGCGCTGACGCGCGACACGGCACCGCTCTGGAACGACAAGCGCACCGTCGATCTCGTCCGTCGCTTCGAGCAAGCGAACCAGCCGGACAGCTACCTGCCCGAAAGCGGCAACACGCCGACCCCGGCATGGCCGGGCTTCAAACTACAATGGGTCCGAGACAACGATCCCGCCGCATACGCCCGAAGCGCAGTCACCGTCATGCCGAAGGATTACATCAACTACCGGCTGACCGGCGAGATCGCCATGGATACGGGCGACGCGTCCTGCAGCTTCCTGATGAACCCAGAGCGGCTCGACTGGTCGCCGGTGATGATCGAGCGCATGGGTCTCGATGCCGCCAAGCTGCCGCCGATCCGCAACCCGCTGGATGTCGTCGGCCACGTCACCGAACAGGCGGCGCTCGACAGCGGCCTGCGCTCTGGAACCCCGGTGCTGGTCGGTGGCGCCGACTATCCGGTGGCACTGCTCGGCTCAGGCGCCTGTCGCCCGGGAATGGGTTCCGACAGCACCGGCACGGGCGCCATCATCACTGTTATCGCGGAGAAGCCGCTGCTTGACCCGGAAATCTCGAACGTTGCGACGGTCGAAGGCAACTGGGCGCAATTCGTGCTGCTGGAGACCGGCGGCGACGGCATGCGCTGGGCACGCCGCGCCTTCCACGGCAACGCGCTGTCCTACGACGAGATCGTCGCCCGCGCCGCCGAGGCGCCGGCCGGTTGCGACGCGCTGCTCTTCATGCCCTTTCTCACCGGGGAACGCCTGGGGCGTCATCGCAACGCCCGCGCACAGTTCTTCGGATTGGGCGCCGGGCATGGCATGGAGCATCTGCACCGCTCGATCCTGGAAGGCATCGCCTTTGCCATGACGCGCCACATCCGCATCATGGAACAGGCGTCGAACAGGCCGCTGGAGCGCGTCATCGCCGCCGGTGGCGGGGCGCGCACCGAACTGTGGCTGAAGATCAAGGCCAGTGCCTTCAACATTCCGATCCTGGTCCCGCGGGAGCCCGAATGCGGCATTGTCGGCTGCGCCGCGATGGCCGCGACGGCGACAGGCCGCTTCTCGCGCGTCGACCAGGCGGCCGAGCGCTTTGTGAGCTACGACGCCGAAATCCTGCCGGACCCCGGATGGGCCGAGACCTACAGCCGCACCCAACCGGTTTTCGAGCAGCTCTACCATCACAGCCAGGCGCTCTACGACGACATCGACGCACTGGCGGCCGCCACGCGGCCGACGCAGCCGTGACGCATCTCAAGCCTGCCGAGCCCTGACTACAGCGACAGACCTGGCATCAAGACGCATCCCGTCGTGAATGCATCGGACGATTGACTTCAGCTGTGGCGGATTTCCGTTCCCAGCACCTTCAGGCACTCGCGGATGAACGCGGCTAGTGCGGTCCAGCCCTTTGCCGAGACCATCGTTCCGTCGACATAGGCCTCCGTCGGCGACAGGTCGATATAGGTTCCACCGGCCAGCGTCACTTCCGGCTCGCAGGCGGCCAGCGCACCTACTTTCTTGCCACGCACGACGCCGTCGACGGCGATCAGGATCTGGACGCCATGGCAGATGGTAAAGATCGGCTTCCTGGTCTCGTGGAAATGGCGAACCATCGCCTGCACACGCTTGTCGGTGCGGATGTACTCGGGGCCACGGCCGCCGGCGCAATAGACGGCATGATACTGGTCGAGCTGCCTTTCCGCCTCCGAAAAGGTCTTGTTCAGCAAGGCATAGTGGCCGGGTTTTTCGGTGTAGGTCTGGTCACCCTCGAAATCGTGAAGCGACGTCTTGATCAGGTCGCCAGCGTTCTTGTCAGGACATACGACATGGACGATGTGGCCGACCGCCTCCATCGCCTGCTGATAGACGAAGATCTCGTATTCTTCGGTGAACTCACCGGTCAACATCAGTATTTTCTTGCCTGGCATGGTCGGTTCCTCGTTTTGGAATGGAAGGCGGGCGGGCGTTGCACTCGCCGGCGGCGCGGGTCTCAATCGAACGCCGGCAACAAACGATCACGGGAATGCTCGATATGACGGCGCATCGCCTGTTCCGCCGCCACGGGGTCGGAGGCGGCGAAGGCGGCCAGGATGGCCTGATGCTCGTCGAGCGCTTCCTCGGTGACGCGCGAATGGAACATCAGGCGGAAGATATGGAAGTGGGTATGCTGGAACGCGAGGGTCTCGCGCACGAGGCCATTGTTGGCAAATTCCATGATCCGGTCGTGGAAAATGGCGTCCTGCCGCGCGAAATTGGAGTAACGCAGGCGTTCATCCTTGCCTTCGCGGCGCGCCATGCCGCCTGCGGACTCCTCAAGCACCGCAAGTTTCGTCTCATCCATCGATGCGGCTGCTTTGGCCGCCGCATGCGGCTCGAGCAGCAGGCGAAGCTCGTAGAGTTCGTCAAATCGGCGCCTGGTTATCTGCGGCGCAGCGCGGTAGCCGATCAAATGTGTCTTCAGCACAAGTCCTTCGCCTTCGAGGCGGCCAAGCGCTTCACGGATCGGCGTGTGCGATACGTCAAGTTCCTTGACCAGGCTGTCGACGGTGATCCGTGAGCCAGGCGCGATCTTCAGCGCCATGAGTTGCGCGAAGATCGCTTCATACACGTCCTCCACCAGGCTGGTGGATCGCTGGATGCGCCCGCTGGCGGGGTCGACTTCTCGGGCATTGCTTGCGTTCGTGACCTGCATCTTTGCCTCTTGACAGGATCACTGGCTAACACGATGCTCCGTTCAATACAATCCTATATCCTATACGATTTAATAGAGGATACCTTTAGGACCGAGTTCGGCGAGCTTTCGCCTTTCCACCATCATCGAGGGACGCAAGACCATGAGCCTTTTCGCTGCCATAAGGCTGCCGCGTGAAATCCTCTTCGGCAAGGGCCAGCGCCATGTCATTGCAACCGTTGCGGCCAGGCTCGGCCGTCGCGCTCTCGTCTGCACGGACGAGCGCTTTGCCGCAACTGTCGCCTTCGCCGAGATCATCGCGGCGCTCGAGGGCGCATGGATCGCTGTGCTGGTGCACGACCGTGTGCAGCCCGATGTGCCGCGCGACACGGTTGCCGTCTGCGTCGAGGAGGCGCGGGATTTTGCGCCCGACATGGTGATCGGCATCGGCGGCGGCAGTTGTCTCGACATGGCCAAATGCGCCGCTTTGCTCATCAGTCACGGCGGCCTGCTCGAGGACTACTACGGCGAGTTCAAGGTGCCCGGACCGACGCTGCCGCTGATCGCGGTGCCAACGACAGCCGGTACCGGCTCGGAAGTGACCCCTGTCGCGGTGATTTCGGATCCGGATCGCACCATGAAGGTAGGCATCTCCAGCCCGCATCTGATCGCGGCAGCCGCCATCTGCGACCCGGAACTGACGATGACATGTCCCCCGGGGCTGACGGCGATCGCCGGCGCAGACGCGCTGACCCATGCGGTCGAGGCTTTTACCGCCGCCAGGCGCGGCACCGACCCCGGCCTGCCGCAACAGCATGTCTTCATCGGCAAGAGCGCGCTGACCGATCATTTTGCGCTGCTCGCGATCAAGCTGCTTGGCCGCAGTCTCGAGAAGGCCTGCCGCGACCCCGCCGACGAGGACGCTCGCGCCGATGTGATGATGGGCGCGCTTGCAGCCGGCTGTGCGTTCGGGACGGCCGGAACGGCGGCGGCGCACGCGGTGCAATATCCGGTCGGCGCGCTTACCCACACCGCTCACGGGCTGGGTGTCGCCACCATGCTGCCGTATGTCATGAAGTACAACCGGGCCGCCACGGCCGCCGAGATGACCGAGATCGGCCTTGCCCTTGGTCTCGACGGCAGGGACCGGAGCACCGCTGAGATGGCCGACGCGACGATCGACGAGATCGGCCGGCTGTTTGCAGCGATCGGGATTACGCCTACGCTGGCCAGGCTCGGGCTTCCCGCCGACAGGCTCGATTGGACGGCCGAACAGGCGCTCGGCATCGACCGTCTCATCAAGAACAATCCGCGTCCATTCGATCTGGCGGCCATGCGCGGCCTGATCCAGGCCGCCTATGATGGCGACCTCGCCGCCTGTGTCATGTGAGCAATCGAGGAGCAGGCCATGAACATATCTCATCAGGCGCTGGACGACGAGCAGGACACTGCCGGCTTCCATAGATTCTCGCACGGCTTGTATATTGGCGGCCAATGGCGGCAATCCGCCGACGGCAGGGAAATCGGGGTTGTCGACCCTTCCACGGAAGCGGTGATCGCTGCGGTTCCCGATGCGACGATCGAAGATGCCGCGGCGGCCGTCGAGGCTGCGGCCAACGCCGCCGATGGCTGGCGCACGATGGCGCCCCGCAAGCGTTCCGAAATCCTCAGGCGTTGCTTCGAGCTGATGACGCAGCGTTGCGAGACGCTGGCCACCCTGATCTCGCTGGAAAACGGCAAGGCGCTGCGGGACGCGCGTGGCGAGATCGCCTATGCCGCGGAATTCTTTCGCTGGAATGCCGAGGAAGCGGTTCGCATCTCCGGCGAATTCGGGATGGCGCCTTCCGGCACCAACCGCATCGTCGTCGACTACGAGCCGATCGGCATCTGCGTCCTTGTCACACCCTGGAATTTTCCTGCCGCCATGGCGACGCGCAAGATCGCGCCCGCCCTGGCTGCCGGGTGCACGGTGATTTTGAAGCCGGCCAGCGAGACCCCGCTCACCGCCTACGCGCTCGCCGCGCTCTATGAAGAAGCAGGTGTTCCGCCAGGGGTTGTCAACGTTCTGACAACCTCCAATCCCGGTCCGGTGACGGCCGCGCTGCTAGCCGATCCGCGGGTGCGCAAACTCTCCTTCACCGGCTCGACTTCTGTCGGGCGCGTTCTGCTGGCCGAGGCCGCAAAGCACGTGGTCTCGTGTTCGATGGAGCTTGGCGGCAACGCGCCATTCCTTGTGTTCGATGACGCGGATCTCGACGCGGCGGTCGGTGGGGCGATGGTGGCGAAGATGCGCAACGCCGGCGAGGCCTGCACGGCCGCAAACCGCATCTATGTCCAGTCCGGCGTTTACGATGCGTTTTGCGAAAGCCTCGCCAGGCGGATGTCGGCACTCAAGATCGGCGCTGGAACGGACGCGGCCACGGAATGCGGGCCGATGATCACCAGGAAGGCCGTCGACAAGATCGACCGTCTGGTCAACGATGCTGTCGCCCGTGGCGCGCGGGTGCTGTGCGGAGGCAAGGCAGGCTTGGGAACGGGATACTATTATCCGCCGACCGTGCTCTGCGACGTCCCGGCCGAGGCGGAGATGGCGCACGAGGAAATTTTTGGGCCGGTGGCGCCGATCTCGAGCTTCGAAACGGAAGCCGAAATCATCGCGCGTGCCAACGACACCGAATACGGTCTTGCCGCCTACATCTACACGCGCGATCTTGCGCGTGGAATGCGGGTGGCATCCAGGATCGAAGCCGGGATGGTCGCTCTCAACCGCGGCTTGATGTCCGATCCGGCAGCACCGTTCGGCGGGGTCAAGCAGAGCGGCCTCGGCCGCGAGGGCGGCCAGCATCACGGCATTGCCGAGTTCATGGAGGCGAAATACCTCGCCATCAGCATCTGAGCGGAGGAAAAGTGCAAAACGATCCGTTCCGCATCCGCGACCATGTCGCCGATTTCGATCAAATCGTCCAGGACATCGTTCACCGCAGCGAGGCCGTCCGCGCAACCATCCCGATGACAGCGGACATTGCCTATGGGCCGGATCGGACCGAAACCATCGACCTGTTCTTTCCCCCGGGCAAACGAAGCCGCCTGCCGGTGCACATGTTCATCCATGGCGGCTACTGGAGGATGTTCTCCAAGCGTGACTATTCATATGTCGCGGCGACGATTACCCGGGCCGGTGCGATTGCCGCCATCGTCGACTATGCTCTGATGCCCAAGGTCAGGATGGCGACGATCGTCGACCAGGTGCGCCGCGCCAAGCAGTGGGTTCTGGCCCATATCGCCGACCATGGCGGAGACCCGGCAAACCTGACCGTCAGCGGTCATTCGGCCGGGGCACATCTTTCAACGTTCCTGTTCAACAACGAGCATACCCCCTCCAATGTGCGGGCAGCCCTTCTGCTCGGCGGGCTCTACGATTTGAAACCGCTCCAAAATTCCTTTCTCGCCAACGAGATTGCAATCACCGATGAGGAAGTCGCCAGGTTTACACCGCTTGCCCATCGGCATGATCCTCAAACCAGGGCGATGGTTCTGGTCGGAGCCAACGAGACGCCGCCTTTCCATCAGCAGGCAGATCGATTCAAGGAGCACCTGCTGCAGCAGGGTTCGCCGGTAACGTCGCTTGTTCTCGCCAACCGCAACCACATGGACAGTGTCAGAGATCTCGGCATGCCCCGGAGCCAGGCGGGGGTTTGCCTGACGAAACTGATTGCTAACGACGATCGTTGACCCAGCAGACATGCCGGCCATCACCCATTGCGGCTTACCGCAAGGGCGTCTGCATTCCAACCTGCAGTGCTGCAGACGGACGCCCGTCTTTGGCTCATCACTGGTCGGAATTGCTCCGCCAGAGACACTCGTCAGACCGCCCTGAGATGCTCGACCCATTGCGGGGTCTGCATCACCGAGCGCGCGCGCATGTATTTCCATGCCCCGTATTTGTAGAAATCGAAATCGAGCGCCGACACGACGTTCTGCACCATCGCCCAGGTTCCCCACTTCACGTCGGCAAGCATCTTGTGCACGACCAGGCGAGCTTTCAACCGTGGATCAAACCTGCCGAAATATTCCTCGATCACCTCGGCCTCGACCGCATCGGAGAAGAACATTTCTCCGCACCAGATGCCGAGTTCGTAACAGCGATCGTTGTTTGCCGCATACTCGTAATCGATCAGCATCATCGACCGGTCGGGCGCGATCATGAAGTTTCCCGGCATCGGATCGTTGAAGCACGGCACCAGGTCGATGCCTGAAGCCTCGAGCGCCGCCCGCGCCAGCCGGTACTGGCGATGCAGCCAAACAAAATCCGCGGGCAGTGCGCCTCCGAGTTTACGCACCTGATCGACATGCTCGTCAATCATGTCGAAGACGGTCTTGGTCAGCGACAGCAGGCCCGAATCGTTGAAGCGCCGATAGAGACCCAGCACCGAGCGACGTACATCCGGATCGAGAAAATCGCGGTTGGTACAGGAGCGCCGCCCCTCCATGAAATCGGCGATCTCGACGCCGCGTTCGTCCAGATAGCCGTAGACTGCGGGACCGATACCGAGCGAGTGCGCACGCCGGCTCGCCTCCGCCGCCGCCTTTCGGTCGATGAACATCTCGGTGCCGCGGCCCGGAACCTTCACGAAATAGCTCCCTGCCTGTCCGGCGATGCGAACGCGCCAATTGGAATTGCTGATGCCGCCATGCACCGGCCCGTAGCGGAGATCGCGGCCGGCCCATGGTTCGACGGCACAGATGACGGCCTCGATCTCCCGCTCGGCTTCGCTTACCGCCTCGCCCGCCCGCTTCTCAATCATGTAGGGCCCTCCTCGCAGCCGCTCAAAGCCGTCTCAATTTCAATTGGAAGTCCGGATGGCGAAGGGCCATCCGGCAGCGCAGCAGGCGCCACTGCGCGTATTTCAGAAACTCGATGTCGCCGCGCGGCGATGTCGAGTTCATAAGCATCCCCCAGAGCCCCCACATCAGATCGTCGGCCGCCGCATAGGCACGGCAGCGGTCGAGGGAAGCCTGACGGAAGGACCCCTCGAACACCTCAAGCGCCGGCCGCATCTCTTCTTCGAATGGAAATGCCTCGTTGAGAAGAATGCCGATCTCGTAGAGCGGGTCGACATTGCGGGCTTCGTCGAAATCGACGAGCTGAACCGCCCCGTCCTGGCTTATCATGACGTTGGAGGCGAGGCCGTCGGCGTGGCTCGGCCGGACATCGTAACCCGCAGCCGTGATCGCGCGCTCGATCTCGCCGACGCCGTCGAGCATCCACCAAAGATCGTCCGGGTGGTCGACGTCAGCGGCTTGGCAGGCATTGTCCAACACCCGGATCCTGTCGAATACCGTCCAGGACAAAGTGAATGGCCGCGCCCCGTGGATCGCCTTTTTAAGCGCGATGACCTGTTCCATCACGTCCGCCCGCCGCAGATCGTCCATGCGCGCTGTTTTCCAACCGGGCGGCAGGAGATCGAAGATGATCGCGTCGGCGTCTCGCGCAAGATGCCGCGGACTTGGCGTGCAGCCCAGTCCGGCCGCGATCGAGGCGGCTTCAAACACGGCCTCCAGATCGACGAACGCCTTCTGGTCCGAGTTCACGATCTTCAGGAAATAGGCCGGAGACGGCTGATCGACCGCCACCAGCCATGCTTCGCTGTCGACGCCGCGATGCGAGGGCGATGCGATACCCGGAGTAGCTGAGGTAAAGCCAATCTGTTTTCCCGTCCAGGCCGCAACAGCAGTGAGCGCAGCCTCGGCACGAACTTCCGCGGGGGTCGAGGCTTCGCCGAGTGTCTTCATTGTCTGTCCCTCAGTTCTTCAGGATGTTGCCGTCAACGCAGAACCGCCACAGCATCCCCGCGAGCAGTTCCGTCCCCAGGAGCCGGTCCTCGGGCGTGGTAAACTCCGTCGGATGGTGGATGACACCGCCGACGCTCGGCACCCCGATGACGATCGCCGGCGTCACCGCCGACATGCTGACGGCGTCGTGCCCACCGATCGTGTCGAGCCGCAGCACCGTCTGCCCGAGCGATTTGGCGGTCTGTTCGGCCAGGTCGATCAGCCCGGCGTCGAATTCTCCTGCTCGCCTCCGGTCTATGGATCGGACTTCGAAAGACGCGTTGGCGCGCCCGGCGCAGGCTGCGATCTTCTGCTTGAGCTCCGCTTCGGCCGACGCCAGAAGCTCGGCGCTTCCCGACCGCAGTTCGATGAACATCACCGCCTCTGCCGGCACCACGTTCGGCGAATTGGGATGGACTTCCAGCCGCGCCGCCGAGGTGTGCAGATCCGGAGCGGCCTTGTCGGCCATGTCCCTGAGTTCGGCAATCAGATAGGCGGCAGCGAGCAGCGCATCCTGCCGCTCGGCCATCGGTGTGGGGCCGGTGTGGGCCTGCCGGCCGAGATAAGCGAGGCGATATTTGACGGCGCCCCAAAAACGGGTGAATGCGCCGATCCGCAGGCCGGCCTTCTCGAGATGGGCGGAACCTTCGATGTGGATCTCGATCAGGGCGTCCGGCACCACGCGAGCGGCTTCGCCCGCATAGCCGATTTCCGACAGCGCCTCGGCCACCGAAACGCCGGAACCGTCCCGGCGCGCCAGCGCGAAATCGAGGTCGATCTCGCCGGAATTGACGCTGCTGCCAAGCAGGCTGGGCTGGAATCGCGCACCTTCCTCGTTGGTCCAGTTGACGATGACGAAGTTGCATTTCGGCGTGAAGCCGGTTTCAGTCACCCGGCGCCGGATCGCCTCTATCGCGCTGCAGGCTGCGATCACTCCATAGGCGCCGTCGAAACGGCCACCATTCGGCTGACTGTCGAGATGCGACCCGCACATGATCCAGGGCGCATCCCTGCCGGCCCAGTCGAGGAAACCGTACATGTTGCCGATCGCATCGACCTCAAGGCGCAGGCCTTCCTGCGCAAACCATGCAGCCAACCAGTCGCGTGCCAGTCCATCCTCGCGGGACAGGGTCAGTCGCGTCATTGAGCCGTCCGGACCACCGCCGAAGGCGGAAACCTCATCCATCATCCGATGGAGGGCTTCGGCGTCGATGTCGGGAAAAGCCGATGGGTCCTTACGAATTTCAAGCATAGAGCACCTTTACCTGCGCCTGATCCATTTGTGCGGCGAAGTCCGCCTTGAGGGGAGCGTCGGTGATCAGGATGTCGACGTCCCGGAATTCGTATGTGCAGATGGAGCCCTGCCGGCCGAACTTGCTGCTGTCGGCCAGCATGACGCACTGTTTGGAGTGCTTTCGCAGCGCGCGGCGAATGTTCGCCTCGTCCTGTCCGAGGTCCATGAAGCCGAACCTGCTGTCGACGGTTGCAATGCTGACGAAGGCGATGTCGAACAGATGCCGCGTGACGAGATCGACCGGATCCTGCCCCATGAAAGCGCGGTAGCTCGCCCTGACGTCGCCGCCGACCGCCACGAGATTGGGATGTCCGGCATCGGCGAGCAGCGCGACGATGTCGAGCGAGTTGGTGTAGACGGTGATATCAGGCCAGTTCCTCAGATGCTTGGCGAACGCCAGCGTCGTCGTGCCGGTGTCGACGAAGATCTTGATATGGTCTCTGAGCAGGGTCGCCGCGCATTCGGCGATACGCGCCTTTTCGCGCGCGTTCAGCCGCATCCGGTCGGCGATGGGCTCGTCGGCGTCCGGGCGCGGCTTGACGCCACCGCCATAGATGCAGCGCAGGTGCCCCTCGAGTTCCAGTTGCTTCAGGTCGCGACGCACCGTTTCCCGGCTGACATGGAAATGCTCGGCGAGTGCCTGCACCGACACGCGCCCGTGCGTCTCGAGTTCGGCAAGTGCGTATTGCAAGCGATCTTCAGGATCGCTCATGCAGATCTCGCTTCCATCGGTATGTTCCTCCCCGTTTTTTGTCGATCATGCGGCGGCGCGGGCCCCCTGTCTTTCAACGAGGAAGCAGGCCGCCAACTCGCCGTGATTTCGCACCGTCAGCGTCGGGCTCTCGGCATGGCACCTGTCGAAGGCATGCGGACAGCGGCTGGCGAAACTGCAACCCGGCGGCAGGTCGATCGGGCTCGGCGGCTCTCCTTCGAGCAGGCAGTCCTCCGGCTTGTAGCGGCGCTCCTCCAGTGTTGGAACCGCGCTCAACAGCGCCTTCGTGTACGGATGCCCGGGATCGAAGAAAAGACGCTCATTGTCGGCGATCTCGACCACCTCGCCGAGATACATCACGGCAACCCGGTTGCAGACGCGGCGGACCATTGCCAGGTCATGCGAAATGAAGACGTAGGTCAGGCCGTGCTGGGCCTGCAGTTTTTCGAACAGCGCCAGCAGGCGGAACTGCTCGGTCTGGTCAAGCGACGACAGCGTCTCGTCCATGATGAGCACCTTCGGCTCGAGCACCATGGCGCGGGCGACATTGACGCGTTGACGCTGGCCGGCGCTGAGCCCAAGCGGCAACTCATCGTAGAGGTTCGCGGGAAGCTCGACCTCGGCCATGACCGCCAGGACGCGATCGCGTATCTCCTTCGCATTGCCCATGCCGTGCACGCGCAGCGGATCCTCCAGGATCGCGCCGATCGATGTCCGCGGCGGCAGCGAGTTGAACGGATCCTGCAGCACGAGCTGAAAATCGCGCCGGAACTTCAGCAGCATCTTTCCCCTCAGTTTCGAGAGATCCTGGCCATCGCAGATGACGCTGCCGCTGTCCGGAAACTCCAGGCGGCTGAGAAGCCGCATCAGGGTGGACTTGCCGCAGCCGGACTCGCCGACCACGCCGAAATTCTCGCCCGGCATGACGTCGAAGGTGACATTGCGCACGGCGCGGACCTCGCTGTGGGCAGCGAACGTTCCCCGTTTGCGGACACGGTAGGTGCGGGTGGCGTCGCGTATGCTGATCGTTGGCCTGGCCGCGTTCGGGGTACGTGGAACCGCGACCGCTTCGCTCGACCAGATTTTTGGTATCTGGCTGATCAACTGCAACGTATAGGGATGCTGCGGCGCGTCGATGAGCCGCTGCGGGGTGTTGCGCTCGACGATCCTGCCTTCGGACAGCACCAGGACCTGATCGGCCGCCTCCTTGACCATCGGCAGCGAAGAGGAAACGAACACCACCGCGGTGTCGAAACGCTCCGTCAACTCGCGCATCAGACGCAAGACCTGCGCTGCGACTGTCACATCGAGCGGCTGGGTGACGTTGTCGGCAACGAGAAAAGCTGGATTGCTGATCAAAGCGTCGACGATCAGCGCTCGCTGCATCATGCCGCCGCTGAACTGCGAGGGGTACTCGTCGAAACGTAGTCGTGGCGAGGGAATGCGGACCGCTCCAAGAAGATCTATGACCCGCTTGCGGGCTTCCGTGGGATCGATGCCGGGCACTACGGCGCTCAGCTTCTCGACGATCTGGCGGCCGACTGGCAAAGTCGGATCCAGCGCTCCCATAGGGTTGGCACCGACATAGGCGATCTCCCTGCGCAGCAGGCGCATCCGTCCGCCGGCCAAGTCGAGAATGTTCTGCGACTTGTACTCGAGCGAGCCGGACGAGATGCGCAGCGGCGGGTCGATCCAGTTGACCAGAGCTCGCGCCAGAACGGTCTTGCCCGAACCGCTGGCCCCGATGATGCCGACGATTTCACGCGGGGCGAGATCGAACCTCACATCGGAGAGCACCGGCCGGACGCCCGCCCCCGTGCCCACTTCCACGCCGAGATTTTTGACCGACAGGACCGGGCTGCTGTTCACGACACGCCTCCGTAGATCCGGTTGCGGGCCCGTTCGAGCGAAGCGCCCATGAGATTGATGCTGGTCAGGGTAAGGCACAGGAACACCCCCGGCATCGTGGCGATCCACCACGCATTGAGCAGGTACTTCCTGCCATCGGCGATGATGTTGCCGAAGGTCGGCGTCGGAGGCTGCACGCCGAGGCCGATGAAGCCGAGGATCGACTCGAAGATCATCATGCGCGCTACGTCGAGCACCGACACGAAGATGATCGGCGGCAGCACCAGCGGCGCGAGCAGCCAGACCATGATGCGAAAATCCGAAGCGCCGCTGACCTGGGCGGCGCGCACATATTCGCTCTTGCGTTCGGTCATCACGACGCTGCGCGTGACGCGGGCATAGACCGGCCAGCTCGAAAGACCGAGCACAAGGATGATGGCCGGGATCGTCGGCCGCGATACCCCCAGAACGGTGATTGCGAGGATGATCATCGGAATGGAGAGCTGCGCGTCGGTGATCCGCATGATCACCATGTCGATCCTGCCGCCATAGTAGCCGGCGAGCGTGCCGAGCGAGCAGCCGATGATCAGCATCACCACCACGGTGGACAGGCCGATCAGCAGGGAATAACGCAAGCCCACCAGACTGCGCACGAGCATGTCGCGACCGATCTGATCGGTGCCAAGCGGTGCCGCCCAGTTCCATTTGTCGCCGAGGAAGGGCGGCGACTGCAAACGGCCGGCGACGTTCATCTTGGTGGGATCGATCCCGCTCAAGGCCGGGTAGAGCAGCGCCGCAAGACCCAGTATGGCGAAGATCACGAGGCCGACCCGGAACTCGTTCGACGCCAGCGCCACCTTCCATATCCGCCGGGACAGGGAAGCGCCGCGCTGCGCTTCCGGCGCAGTTGCCTTCAGGCTCAGACTGGTTTGCGCAACGCTCATCAGTATTCCAGTCTCGGATCGATCAGCGTCGCGATCAGATCGACCGCGATGTTGATCAGGACGAAGATGGCGCTGGTGACGATCGCGATGCCCTGAATCAGCGGAAAGTCACGCTGCAGCACGGCGTTGATGGTCAGAAGGCCTAGTCCGGGGTAGTCGAAGATGAATTCGATGACGAGCACGCCGCCGAGCAGGCCGCTGATCTGGATGCCGAGAAGATTGAGCAGCGGTACCGAGGCGTTGCGCAGAGCATGCGCGAAGATGATCCGACGCTGGCTGAGTCCGCGCACGCGGCCGACTGCAATGAACGGCATCATCATTGCCGAGGAAATCGAGCCGGTCAGCGTCCGGATAAGAACCGGCGAAAGTTCGACAGCCAGCACGATTGCCGGCAGGATCGTGTAGGCAAAGCCCTTGTAGCCGATCGCCGGCAGCCATCCGAGCTTCACGGAAAGCAGCAGCGCAAGCACGATGCCGAGCCAGAAGCCCGGCAGGGATATGAAGATCGACGACACGTAAAAAGCGATCTTGTCCGGCCATCGCCCGGGAGACAATCCGGCCGGGATGCCGACCAGAAACGAAAAGAGCATCGCGAACACGATCGCCAGAAGGGCGAGCTGCAGCGTCATCGGCAGGGTTTCGCCGATAAGGGTGAGCACATTGGCGCGCTCGCCGCGCGTGGCATCCCCGAAACTGGACCCGCCGGTCGAGGCGCCGCTGGCCGGCCGAACGAACGACTGGCCGAGGTCGCCCCTGACGACGCCGCTCATATAGCGCCCGAATTGAACCAGCACCGGATCGCGAAGTCCCATCTCCTTGGCGATCTGCTCGATCAGCGCCTCGGGCGCCATTCCGCCCGCCATCAACCGGACGGGGTCGCCAGGAACGACGCGAAGCAGGGTGAAAATCAGCAGCGTTACAAGAAAAATGATCAGCGCACCCTGGGCCAGGCGGCGGACAAGAAAGCTAATGATGAACATTCCAATCTCCTGCGGCGCAAAGCCCTGCGGATCGGTCGTGCGGCTCTCCTTCTCCCCTTGTGGGAGAAGGTGGCCGAGCCCACGGGGCTTGCCTTCGGCAAGCCCGAGGACAGGCTCCGCTCGGTCGGATGGGCGTTCCAGCTTGGCACCAACAGCGCTCCGGCCAGCACCCCTCTTCCGTCTTGGCGCTGCGCGCCAATCCACCTTCTCCCACAAGGGGAGAAGGCAAGACGGGGCCGCGCTTCCGACCGTCACGGCCCGGGATTGTTTCTCCCGGGCCGCGGCTGGCGCCAATCAGGCGAACGCCCCCTTCGACGCGTCCATGGAACCGTCCGGATAGATGAAGAGCCCCGTGAGAGACTTGTCCATCGCGTGGATCATGACGGAGGTGAACAGCGAGAACGACGGCACCTTCGCGGCAATCATCGGCATCGTCTCGGTCTGGAGGATCTGCTTGCGCTCCTCGAGCGAAGCCGCGCTGCGCTCCTTGTCGAGTGAGGCGTCCAGTTCGGGATCGACGATGCCCGTGATGCGCTTGGATGAGGAATGGAAATGCGTGCGCAGCACGAGGTCCGGCTCCGGCGATCCGGTCGACCAGCCGCAATCGACCATATGGCCCGGGCCACCGCCGGGGCGATCGTAGAGACGCTCGTTCCACGCCGCGATCTCCAGCACCGACAGCGTGACGGGGAACCCCTGCTCCTGCAGCATAGCAGTGATCACCTCGCCATACTCCTTGGTCTTGGGATAGAACCCGACCGAGGTGATGTATTCGAGTTCGGGCAAGCCCTGCCCCTTCGGGAAGCCTGCTTCGGCGAGGAGGGCCTGGCATTTCTCCGGACTGTATTCGGGATAATTGGGCAGGTCGATATAGCCGAACTTCACCGGCGAGACGTAATTAGCCGAGGCATGGCCGGCTTCGCCGAGGATTTCCAGCAGCATTGACCGGTCGATCGCGTGGCAGGCCGCCATGCGCACGCGCGGATCGTCGAAGGGCGGCTTGGAGCAGCGGAACCACAGATATTTGTTCTCGACCGAGACCACGCTGCTGATCGCAACCTTGTCGTTACCCTGCAGGGTCGCCACCTGCTCCGGTTCGAGCCGCTCCACGATGGACGCCTGGCCGTTCATCAGCGACAGCATGCGGGTGGTCGAATCGCCAACGAAATTGAAGCTGATGCCGGGGATGGTCGGCGCCCCGAGCAAGTAGTCCGAATAGGCTTCCAACACCGTGTCGTTGCCTCGCTGCTCGACGAACCTGTAAGGCCCGGTGCCGTTCAAGCGCTGCGAAAGTGGCCCGCTCGGCCCGGCGGCGATGTCGGTTGCCGACAGCATCGGCAGGTAGGAGGCGAGGAAGATGAACAGGTGCGCCGGATAGCCGCCCTTCGATGTGTCGACAATCACCGTGTAGTCGTCCGGCGTTGTGATCGTCAGCGTCTCGGTCGGGCCTGGATACCACTGCGCCGGCCGGTCGGGCTGCGAGCCATATTCGAAGGTCGCCTTGACGTCTTCCGCCTTGAATGGCTTTCCGTCGTGGAACTTCACCCCTTCACGCAGCTTGATCTCAAGCTTTGTCGGCTCAAGCAAGGTGATCCTTGTGGCGAGTTCGTAGATGACCTCGTCGGGTTTTTCGACGCGCATCGGCGTCCGCGTCAGGAACCCCATGACGAAACCCTCGATGTTCTTCTGCGACAGCGTCGTGTGCGCGGTCGGATCCCAGTTGCCGGTGATGTTCTCGGCCGACAGGAAGACCAGTTGCTTGCCCGCCTGCGCAGCCGCGCCTGAGACCAGGAATTCCGGGTTGATCATCATAAGCCCGGCGCCCGCTCCGAATGCCGCCATGCCTTTCATGAAATCGCGCCTGCTTGACTCGCTCATATGTGGTTCCCCTTTTTCGTTATGTGGTTTTGTGGTTTTCATTACGTTAGCCAAAACTCTCCGCTTGGCAACACAGATTCTTGCTGCGTGCTGCCGATACTGCGCCAAGAAAGGCGAAGTCGCCCTGATTTGTTGATATTTTGGGCATATGGCGTAAAAACTTTCTGCTGGAAAAGGCCGAGACGGCCCTCATTGCCCAACTAGGCGGCACGAGACTGGGTTTTGGAATGGTGTGGTTTTTTCCAAAACGTCGCAAAGCCAAACTGAGCGGAATGTCTCGCGGGAAAAAATCAGCAGTTCACCGCAACATGCGGTTGCAAATTTTCGGATGTCGGCCGGAGCACGGCGCTGAAGCATTGCTTCATCAGCAGCACGCCTCAGCGAGGGAAAAGAACCTCACCCATGCCAAGCACCGCGTTGTCGCCGCCGTATTTCTGCGGCGCGTTACCCAGCAGCGGCCGTTTCAAGATAGCCTCGGCGATCAGATGGCGATCGATGACGGCGGCGAAGACGCTCTCCGGCGCGCCGCATTCGACAAAACTCGGCGACAGGCTTTTCGGCGCGCGATCGAGCAGGATCGAACCGCGACGCATCAGATAGCCAGGCATCTCGCCGGTGCCGCCGGCCACCACCAGCGTGCCGGCGATCATGCGGCTGCCGGCATTGTCGCCTGCGCCTTTCAGCACCGCGACCAGGCCACGCCGCATCCGGTCGGCGGCAAAAGCGCCGGCTTTGCCCCTGACGATCAGCACGCCGCCATTCATGCCGGCCAGTTCGCCGGCGAGCGGCCCACCAAGGTGATCGCCGGCATTGCCGGATATTTCAAGCCTGCCACCGCGCATGCCGGAGCCGGCATGTGGACCCGCATTGCCTTCGATCGTCAGCGTGCCGCCGCGCATGGCGCACCCGGCCTGGGCGCCGGCATTGCCGACGACGCGAACCGAACCGCCCCGCATGCCTTCCGCGACGCGGTCGAGGCGCGCGCTGCCGCCTTCGAAGACGATGTCCAGCAGGTTGTTGCCGGCGACGCGAAAGATATCGCCGACCTTCGATCCATGCTTCGACATGCCGATCCGAATCTTTTCGAAATCGCGCCTTTCGATCCCGGCAAGCCGCTCCGCCGTCAGCAGCGACAGATCAAGGCGCTCGGGTGGCTCGGCGACAAGGGTGAAGGTCAGCGCTTTCACGGCAGCATATCCTTCAGCGAATAGATGAACTTGCCGAGCTTGCCGCCGTAATTGCCGGCGCTGATGCGAACCGCGCCTCGCTTCGGCCCGAGCTCGATGACGGCCTTGATGCCGGCCTTCATCGCGGCGGCAACGGCATCGTTGGTCTCGCCGTCGATGACGATTTCCAGGACGGCATTGATGTCGGCGCCGAGCTCACTCCTGACGACACCGCGCAGTGTCGGCGCGTAGGCTTCGTTGGCCGAGGCGATCATGCCCTTGTATTTACCGCCGATCTTGGAACCCGAACGGGCGATGCCGCCCGGAAACGGCACGATCGCGCCCGGCACCAGACCTATCGCGGCAACCGCGACCTCGGCGGCGAGCAAGGCCCTGGCGCTGGTTTCAGCCATGACGAAGAAATTGCCGCCGCCGACGGCAGCCTTGGTCAGCCCGGTCGTTGCTTCGCACAGGAATTCGCCGTCCATGACGGGAACCCGCCAAAAATGCCTGCCGCCGATTTTCTTGGAGATCTGCCAGCCGTCGCCGAAATAACGCAGCGCCGAACCGAGCTTCAACGCGGCGCTGCCCTCCAGTCCGGCGAAGCAGGCCGAACCCGGCGAGGTCAAGACGCACTGGCCGACGCGATTGAGCAGTTGTTTCTGCAGCTCGTCTGTTCCCATCGCAAAAATCATCACCCGGCAGCCGGGCCGGCCATCCGGTGTCGCCGATGGCGGCAGTTCGACATCGATTGCCGCTTCGCAGCCGCAGCCGATCACCGAGGTAGCGAAGCCGGTCATGGTGATCGCCGCCTGGCGCGCCCATTTCCGGTTCGGCGCGGTGATGATGATGGCGGTCGCGCGCATGCCGAAGGCCTCGGCAAAGGTATCGTCGATCACTATGCCATTTACGCTCACGTTCGGCATGCAACCTCGCCGAATGGCTGTTCGCGCGCGATCGCCGAATCCGGGAAATCGAACCAGTCCAGCGACAGGCCGTAGCGCTGCTGGTGATAATCTTCCAAGCGCCGCAGCATCGCCTTGTCCGGCGGCGGATTGAGCCTGAGCGCCTTGCCCCAGCGGTAATGGGTGATCTCTCCGTCCTGCACGACGAGATCGCCGTCCTTGAAGACATACGCCGCCTGCCCGAGCATTTTCGCAATATTTTGGTCCCTGCGGTAGACAGCGATGTCGGCGATAGCGCCGGCGCCGAGATGGCCGCGGTCCGTCAGCCCGAGCAGCCTGGCTGGAGCCGCGCGCGTCATGATGGCGATTTCCTCGAAATTGTATTCGCGGTCGATTGCCGCCAGTGTGGAGAGCGCCATGGCGGAAGGTGAAAGTCCGGCGATCATTTCGGTGCGCGCTTCCCGGCTCATCAGCAACTCGAACAGGGCCGGATAGGCGGTAAAGGGCGCGCCGTTGGGATGATCGGTGGTGAAGAAGACACGCCACGGATCGTCGATCAGGAGAAAAAGCTCAAGCCCGATCGCCCACTGCATCGTGCCATAGAAATCCTTGCCATAGCGGTAGGGCACGATGCCGCCGCCATTGCCGTCGCCGTCATGAATGACGGATTTCTTCGGCTGCGCACTGCCACGCGCCGAAAACTGCCGCATGACGTCGGAGGATATGGTGACTGTCTGGCCGAACATCACCTGGCCGATATCGATGGTGACTTCCGGCGTCGCGTTGACCAGTTCGGCAAGCCGCGCCGCGGCCGAGGAAAACCTGCGCTTGCCTTCCGTGCCGTAGCCATAGAACTGGAGATGGGCGAGGTGCAGCGGCAATCCTTCCGCCGCCGCGATCGTCGCGGCCGCCGTGTCCGCCGATCCCGGGCTGCCCAGATTGTTGCAATGGACGTGCAGCGGATGCGGGATGCCAAGGCTGGCGACGGCGGCCTGCAGCGTCTTGACGATCTTGCGCGAGCTGACGCCGTAGGAAGGCACCACGTCGTCCAGCGAGAAGGTGCGGACGTTTTCCTTGAAGGCGGCCGCCGCGCCGGCATTGATCACCTTGACCCCAAGCGCCCGCGTCGAGGCGACCGTCCAGGCGACATAGTCCTCGATCATTTGCGAGGAGGCGTCGTCGCGGATCATCGACAGCAGGAAATCGTCGTTGCCGAGAATGGCGAGCGTCGCCTTGTCGATGATCGGGATGTCGGCCAGTTCGAGATGGGTGTGAAGCGCGGCTCCCGGCGACATCGCCGGCTCGACCACCGTGGTGAAACCCATCTTGGCGTAGAGGCAGCCGGTCTGGAAAGTCGACCAGCCGGCATTGGAGAGCGGCGTCGTCGCCGGCCGCGCCTGGTGCGCGGCGTGCTGCTCCGGCAACAGCAGCCGTGCCGTATTCACGTTGCCGCCGCCGATGTGGGAATGGATGTCGATGGCGCCCGCCATGACTATGCAGCCGTCAGCGTCGATGGTCCGGTCGGCAGCGCCACCCGCCGGCGCCGCAACGATCTTGTCGTCGCTGATCCACAGGTCGCCCTTGCCGAGGCGGCTGTTGACCGGATCGATGATGTCGCCGCCAGCGATTTTCGTCAGCATGGCAACGCCGCCTCGGCGGAGACATGACTGGCAACCAACCGGACAACGGTCGCAGCGGAGGGCAGTTCGGACGCCGCGCGCGCGTCGACCGACCGCAGCGATCCGGTGCGGCTGGAATAGACCACCGCCTGATGATCGACGCCCGCTTCGCCGATGGCGATGGTGACCGCAGCACCCGCGACCGGCTCATGCGTTTTCGCCAGGGCGATCAGCGCCATGCGGTTCCTTTTCTTCTGCGGCTGGACAATCGAGGACGAGATCCGCAGGTGCAGGTCGGCTTCGCCGGCAGCGATCATGCGCGCGACATCGTAACGCCAGGGATCGAACTCCGGGAAGCCGCGCGCAAAGCCGGTGCGCAGCGGAAAACCGGTCATCCAGGTCGAGGCGAGCGCGCTTCCCCATCCGTTCTCGCTCGCCGGCAGATGCAGGCCGGATGCGCGTGATTTGCGGTTGAGATCGGTGATCAGCCCTTGCAGCATCTCCAGCGCCAGCCCGTCTGTTGCGTCGCCTGAAAACAGGAAGACGGGAAAATGCGCAGCCTCCAGGGCTTTGGCGAAATCGTCGAAATTCGACACCGGCTGCGATGTCTGGCGCCCCCTGCACTGCGCCCTCAGTGCCGCCAGCGTCGCGCCGAGGCCTGCCTCGCCGCAGGACAGCAGCGTCGCCGTCCGCCCGTTGCTCAACCGCGGCGCAGACGTTTCATTCGACCCGACCAGAAAGATCTCGCGCTGATTCTTGGCCGAGAGATCGGGGGCCGAGAGATCGGGAACCGTCTCGGCAAGCTCGCCGACAAATTGATGATGGATCTGCGGGAGTTCGCCGACGATCACCACGACATCGGCGCGCCGGCGCGTCTCGCCGGGCGCGACGGTCATCGCGCCTTTGTCGGTAAAAAGCGCGACCTCCCGGGAAACCGCCGCGCCATCGGCATGATCATATGCCGCGCCAACCCGCTCAGCCAGCGCGATCGCCGCCCTGGTGCCGTGTATATCCGTATCCAGGCTGAAAACCGGGCACCGGCTTGACCCCAACAGCGCGGCGGCATGTGCGGCCGCGCGCTCGACCAGCGTTTCCCGGTTGCCGATCCAAGCAACCGCCATTCACTACGCTACTTTCTGGTGCCGGCCCGATCCTAGACGAAACTGGATTGGCCGTGAACCCCGCCTGTCAGCAGATTAGCGAATGTTTTCTTACGCCATCAACAAATTCCGACCGCGCTTAATCATATTTGATGTAAGCGAAGCGCTGATCGGTCGGCGGAGTGCCTTCCAGCGCGCCGCCTTCCCGGGCCGGCTGCCACTGGACGACCTCCTCGATCTTTTTGGCCAGCTCGAAGTCTTTGTCGGTGATGCCCTTGGCCGCATGGTTCATCAGGCGCACCTCGACCCAGGCGTAGGAAGCCGTGATGTCGGGGTGGTGCCATGCCGCCTCGGCGAGATGGCCGACCGTGTTGATGACCATCAGTGTCGATTTCCAGCTGTGGGTCTTATATTTGCGCCGGATCCAGCCGTTCTCGTAATACCATTTCGGCAGTTCCTTCTCGAGCCGGTCGGCAATCTCGGCTTCCGAATAGACCTTTTCCTTGGGCGTCTCGTTCATCTCGACCTCCGCGAATTGCCCGGTCCGTTCTCGCGCCGAGCCAAAAGAAGATAAAACGAATGCACTCTCTGCGGCTTGCCCCTTCGACGAAAACAGCTATCATGGCGACGGGCACCTAAACTTCCATGATGCGTCTATGATGCACCCATCGGGGGGTAGATGTCGAATTCTGTTACCTTACAAGTGCCCGCCCGCCTGCATCTTGGCTTCCTCGATCTCAACGGCGATACCGGGCGTCGCTTTGGCAGCGTCGGGCTGCCGCTGAGCGAACCCGAAACAACAGTCACCCTGTCACGGTCCAGCGAGACCATCGTCGAAGGCGCCGAGAGCCGTCGCGCCGGCGAACATCTGGCGACGCTCTGCAGCCATCTCGGCATTCGCGGTCAGCACCGTCTGGTGGTCGAACAGTCGATCCCGAGCCATGCCGGCCTGGGCTCCGGTACGCAGATCGCCCTTGCCGTCGCCGCGGCGCTGCGCACGCTCCACAAACTGCCTCTCGATATCGGCAGCGATGCGACCCTGCTCGATCGCGGCGGACGATCCGGCATCGGCATCGCCAGCTTCGAAAGCGGTGGCGTCATTGTCGACGCCGGCAAGGACGACAGCGGCAGGCCGCCGCCGGTCGTGGCGCGACTGCCTTTCCCGGAAGAGTGGCGCGTCATCCTGATCCTCGACCATGGCGGGCATGGACTGCATGGCGATGCCGAGATCGCGGCATTTCGTTCGCTGCCACCCTTCCCGGCATCCGGCAGCGGTGAGATCTGCCGGCGGGTGCTGATGGGCATCATGCCGGCTCTTGTCGAGCACGACCTGCCAGCCTTTGGCGCCGCCGTCGCCGCGATCCAGATGCTGATCGGCACCCATTTCGCCCCGGCGCAAGGCGGCGTGTTCACCTCCAGGCGGGTCGAGAGCGTTGCCCACGCTCTCAACGAAGCAGGCGCCGTCGGCATCGGCCAGAGCTCGTGGGGGCCGACAGGGTTTGCCTTCGCCCCATCGCAAGACGCTGCAGTCGGCTTCGTCAATGCGGTTCAGCAGACAGTTGAAGACGGCATCGAGATCAGGATCGTCAAGGGCAGGAATTCCGGCGCGAAGATCAGTTCGACCAGACTTGATCTCGTCGGCAGCTGACGGCTGGGCAACACGATCAGGTTCAAGAGGAAAGGCGAGAAATGGCCCGCAAACACATCCTGCACATGCTGACGCCGTTGAAGCATATGAGCCCTTTCGACGTGAACATGGCGCTCGATGCAGGTTTCGACGCCGTCGTCCCCTATGTCGATGTAAGCCTGGGAGAGGTGACAGGCCTCGTGCAGGACGCGATCTTCTCGCGCCCGCCCGATGCGGGCGTCGATACCGGCATTTTTATCGCCGGCAAGGATGCCTCGCTGGCGCTCGACATGTTCGACGCAGCGCGAAAGGCGATGGTGCCGCCTTTCCAGGTTTCGGTATTCGCCGATCCGGCCGGCTCGTTCACCACGGCCGCGGCGATGGTGGCCAAGGTCGAAAAAGCGCTGGAGAAGAAATTCGAGCGCGGGCTGAAAGACACTAGGATCGCTGTCTTCGGCGCCACCGGCGTCGTCGGCTTCTGCACCGCCGTGATCGCCGCCAGGGAAGGCGCCCAGGTCACGCTGGTCGGCCATGACGGCATCGAAAGGGTCAAGCAGATCGCGGCCGAGATCAAAAGCCGGTTCAACATAGCCGTCGATGCGGCCGACGGATCGAGCGACGCCCGCAAGACGAAGCTGGTCGAGGCGAGCGAGGTGATCCTGGCGTGCGCCAAGGCCGGCGTCCAAGTGGTCTCGAAAGCCCAGCTGAAAGGCGACGGCCTGCTCATTGCCGCCGACGTCAATGCCGTCCCGCCGGCCGGCATCGAAGGCGTGGCCGTCAATGCTAATGGCGATCCGCTCGAAACGGCAAAAGCTGTCGGCATTGGTCCGCTCGCCATCGGCAACGTCAAATACAAGGTCGAATTCGGCCTCTTCAAAAGAATGATCGAATCCGAAAAAACCATCACGCTCGATTTCCAGGAAGCATTTTCCCTTGCACGCGAGACTGCCAAATAACGCTGGATCTCTGCTGATCGCGGCGATTTCAGGCCGGGCGCTGGCTGCCGCTGCGCGCCGCGCCGGCTATCGTCCGCTGGTCGCTGATTTCTTTTGCGATACCGACACGGTCGCGCTTGCCGAGCGCGCGACGATGCTGCCGGGCGACCTGCAACGCGGCATCGACGGCCTGCGCATCATCGAGACGCTTCGGCAACTGGCCGGAGACGACCAGCCGGTCGCCATTGTCCTGGGCTCGGGCTTCGAGCGGATGACCGAGACCGTCGACGAGATCGCGCGCCATTTTCCGCTCGCCGGCAACAGCGGCGAAGCGATCCGCAGGATCAAGGATCCGCGATTGCTAGCCACCGATTGCGCCGAACTCGGCATTCCGCATCCGGAATTCCGATGGGACCCGCCGCCCGATCCGGAGAACTGGGTGGTCAAGACCGCAGGCGGCGCCGGCGGCGCGCATATCAGGCGGGCCGCTGGAGAAACCCCCATATTACAGTGTCAGGCTCCTGGCGGCCGCTATTTCCAGCGTTTCATTGCCGGCCGCAGTGTCTCGGCCCTGTTCGTCGGCGACGGCCAAAGCGCTGACATCGTCGGCTTCAGCCAACAATGGGCGTCGCCTGCCCCGGCAGCGCCCTATCGCTATGGCGGCGCCGTGCGGTTGAGGCGCTTCGATCGCAGACGGGCGGCGACGATCCGCGGCTGGCTTTCAGGTCTGGCGCGTCGCGCCGGCCTGGTTGGATTGTGCAGCGCCGATCTCATTCGCGGGCCGGATGGCTACAAGCTCATCGAGATCAATCCGCGGCCCGGCGCCACGCTCGACATTTTCGACGATGCAGACGCGCCACTGATCGAAGCGCATCTGCGCGCCGCGGCGGGCAAGAAATACCGTCTGCCGCGCTTCGTCGATTCGATGGCGTCGATGGTGACCTATGCGGCGGCGCCGATCGCCCGCTTTCCATCGATTGCCTGGCCTGAATGGACTGCCGACCATCAGTCGCCCGGCACCCGGCTGATTGCCGGCGATCCGGTCTGCACCATCTTCGCGCGCGGTCCGAGCGCCGATCTGACCAGACGGCTGATCAAGGGACAAGCCAGCCGATTGCAACACCAATGGGAAGGAGACCGGACATGAAAAACGGTTCGGCATTCCTCAACGACAATGCGCAGCGCATCATCGACGGCATGATCGGCGACGCCGAACGCCTGCGTATCGGCGTTTCCACCGGGCCTTTGGGCGAGCGCCTGATCGACGCCGGCGCCAAGGCCGCCGGCGGCGTCGAGGCCGGGCTGCGCATGGCGGAAGCCGCGATGGGCGGCCTCGGCAGCATTTCGGTGTGCATGGACCGTGGGTCGCCAAAATGGCCGTTCACCATCGAAGTGCGGTCGTCGCAGCCGGTGCTTGCCTGCCTGGGCAGCCAGTATGCGGGCTGGAACCTGTCGAGCCAGGATTATTTTGCCATGGGATCGGGACCGGCGCGGGCGCTCGCCCGCGTCGAACCGCTGTTCGAAACACTTTCCTATCGCGATACCGCGTCGTCCGCCGTGCTGATCCTGGAGACGGCCAAACCGCCGCCCCAGGCGATCGTCGAGAAGGTCGGCAGGGCAACCGGACTGGCACCCGAAAAGCTCACCTTCCTCTATGCGCCGACACAAAGCCTGGCGGGCGGCGTGCAGATCGTTGCGCGCGCGCTCGAGGTTGCCCTGCACAAGACCAATGATCTCAAGTTTCCGCTGGACAACGTTGTCGACGGCATCGGCACGGCGCCTATCCCCGCCCCGCATCCGGATTTCCTGACCGCGATGGGCAGGACCAACGACGCCATCATCTATGGCGGCAGCGTCCAGCTGTTCGTAAAAGGCTCGGCGAAAGACGCCAGCGAGCTCGCGGAGCGGTTGCCGAGCCACGCCTCGCGCGACCACGGCCACCCCTTCGCCGAGATCTTCAAGCGGTTCAAGGGAGATTTCTATGCCATCGATCCGCTGCTGTTCAGCCCGGCCGAAGTGATCGTCACGGCGATCGAGACCGGCGATACGTTCCGCGCCGGCGAGCGTGATCTGCAGATGCTCGAACGGAGCCTCGGTTAGACCATGGCGCTGCAATGGATCGGTCTGTCATCCGCCTGCCGGGGCATTCGTTCCGGCTTCCGTATACCGGTATCCAAGGCCTGACATGATCCCTCGCATCCTGATCGTCAGCGACGTCTCGGACGCCCGCTCCAAGGGCCTGGCGGCAAGGCTGGAGCGGCGTGGCGCCGTGGTCGCAACCGTGCCGCTGGCGGCAATCGCGTTCGACACCGGCAGCCCGAGCGGACTGTCGATCCCCGGCTTCGACGGCGCGCTGCCCGACGCCGTGCTTGTCCGTTCGATCGCCGCCGGATCGTTCGAAGCGGTCACCCGGCGTCTCGGCGTGCTGCACGCATTCGGCAAGCTTTCCATTCCGGTGTGGAATTCCGCGCAGGCGATAGAACGCTGCGTCGACAAGTCGATGACGACCTTCCTGCTGAAGAATGCCGGCGTGCCGACGCCGCCGACATTCGCGGTCGAGGGTCTTGCCATGGCCGAAACGGTCGCCAGACGCGAACTGCCGTTCACGCCGCTGGTGCTAAAACCGCTTTTCGGCGCCCAGGGCCGCGGCATCCGCCTGATCGAAACACTGTCCGACCTCCCCGCCGAGGACGAGGTGAACGGCGTCTACTATCTCCAGCATTACGTGCCGCGTCCTGGCCCTCCTTTCCGCGATTTTCGCGTTTTCGTCTGCGCCGGCGAGGTTTTGGCGATGATGAGCCGCCGTGGCGACGACTGGATCACAAATATCAATCGCGGGGCGGTGCCCGAACAAGTCTCGGGGCAGGTTTCGGGGCATGGCGAAACCGAACTCGCGGCGCTGGCACGGGCCGCCGCCGCCGCTATCTCAGCGGATTTCGCCGGCGTCGATATCGTGCCGGCGGCAGACGGCAAGCTGTTGGTGCTGGAGGTCAACAGCATGCCCGCCTGGTCCGGGCTTCAATCGGTGGTCGCGGTCAACATCGCCGATGCGATTGCCGACGCGCTGCTGAAATTCCTGGCTGATCGCCCAGCTGATCACCCAGAGGCGGCGGCGTCGCGACCCTACCGCCTCACTGCGCCGGCGAATTCGTGACCGACGGCATGGCGCATTCGCGAGAACGCCTCCGGGCTGCCTACAAGGACGCCTGCCGGATGGAGATCGAGGCGCTGAAACCGGGCAACGTCCATCTGTTCGCCGACGGGCACGGCATGTCCGCCGCCCAGTTCATGACCAGCGCCGAGGTCTCGTCCGTCCCGCTGACCGATCCGCGCCTGCCGGTCGGACGGCGCATGCTGGAAGCGGTCCGCGCGACACGCCTGGCGGTCCAGACCAATACCAATCTCGGTATTATCCTTCTGGCAGGGCCCCTGCTATGCGCCGCTGAAATGGCGGGCGCCCAACTGCCCGACAATCGACTGCCTGACAATCGCCTGCGTGACAATCTCGACGCGGTGCTGCGCGCGATGAGCATGGACGATACCAGGGCGGTGTTCGAGGCGATCGTCGCCGCCGCGCCGGGCGGCCTCGGAGAGGCGGCGAACGATGTGCGGCAGGAGCCGAAGGTTCATCTGCTCGACGCCATGCGGGAGGCGGCCGACCGCGATATGATCGCCCGCCAGTATGCTACCGGTTTCGGCGACGTGTTCGGCGTCGGGCTTGCGGCTCTGCAAGCCGCCTTGGCGCGCGGCGAAGGCGGCATGTGGCCAACGGTGTTCGCCTATATGGCGTTTCTCGCCGGGTTCCCGGACAGTCATGTGGTGCGCAACCATGGCGCTGAAGTCGCAAATCAGGCACGGCAAGAAGCCCTTGCCGTTGAAGCGGCGCTGCATGCCAGCGACCACGAGGCGTCACGCATTCGTCTGCTCATCGAGCTCGACCGCCGGCTGAAAGCGAACAACGTCAACCCCGGCACGTCGGCCGACCTGACCGTGGCTACTCTTTTAGTCCACACTCTCGGCGTTCAGCTTGCATAATCGCAACGTTGGTGGTTGACTTTCAGGAGCGGAAGCTGGGCTTCCGCGGCTATCCAGCCAACCGGTCCGGATCTCCGGGCGCTGCCAACAAGGATAGCTGTCCATCGAGCGCTCGCTCGGTTTGCGGCGTCTTTGGACACCATAACTGTGTCTTGGAGGAAAATTGGCATGGCAAAGATCTCGAAAGTAATGGTCGGTGAATCGCTGGTAGGAGACGGCAACGAAGTGGCGCATGTCGACCTGCTCATCGGCCCACGGGGGAGCGCAGTCGAAACAGCATTTTGCAACGCGCTGACCAACAACAAGGACGGTTTTACCTCCCTTTTGGCGGTGATCGCGCCCAATCTTCAGTGCAAGCCCAACACCGTGATGTTCAACAAGGTCACGATCAAGGGCGCCAAGCAGGCGGTGCAGATGTTCGGCCCGGCCCAGCATGCGGTCGCAAAGGCCGTGCAGGACAGCGTCGCCGATGGGACCATTCCTGCCAATGAGGCGGACGACCTGTTCATCTGCGTCGGCGTTTTCATCCATTGGGACGCCGCCGACGACGCCAAGATCCAGAAGTACAATTACGAAGCGACGAAGGAAGCCATCCAGCGCGCCGTTGCAGGAACGCCGACGGCCGCCGAAGCCACGGATAAGCGGGACCAAGTGAAGCATCCGTTCGCGGCTTAGACAAGAGACAGCCCCGCACAGGCAAAACCCTCCGCGGAGCCGGATGGTCTGTTGCGCCGCCTGAAAAAGCTTCTGGGCCTTTAGAGCATCGGACCCCAAAACCTGCCCTCGGAATTGACCCGAGGGTTGGGAACCGGTTTTGGGAAATCCGATGCTCCAGCAAAGAGATAGAGCGGCGAGACGATCGACTTGAGAGTTCGCCGCTCTAGATCCAAGGCACGGTTTCCGAGACCGAAGTTCGAGGTTGCCGCGAATGTCAGGCGCCAAGCGTTGCGAGGTGCCCCGGCGTGAGCGTGCCGTCATGCAGCGAGGTCGCAACCAGCGCCGCGGCGATACCGAGCGATGAAAGGGCGCGAATGTCAGCCTCGTTGCGCACTCCGCCGGCCGCGATGACGGAGCGGCTTCCAGCCTTCGCCTTGATCGCCTCGAGCCGCGTGAAATCGGGACCGGAGCCGGAGCCGACCTTGGCCAATGTCATGACGATCAATTTTTGCGGCCAAAGCGCCGGCGCGTCGAGAAATGATGCCGGACCGCGAAACCCATCGTCGAAGAAATCCAGCGACAGGATAAGGTCCGGATGACCGCAAAAACGCCGCAACAGCGCTTCGTCCTGCTGCGATTCGGATCCCAGGACCGGGCAAAGCCAAGGTTCGGCAAGTGCTGCCGAAAGTGTTTTCTCGTCGGCGATGCCGGCATCGACCCAAAGCTCCGGCGGCTCCGCCATCGCCTTCAGCCGGGCAAGCGCGGCACTGTTTGGCGTTCCGCCTTCGATGGCATCGAGATCGGCGATATAAAAGGTCGGAAAAGGGTAAAGCCGGCGCAGGCCCTCAGTAACCGCAACGACATCGGAAGTTTGGCTGAGCGGCGTGACGATCGGCCTGTAGCGATCGCGTTTTCCCTGCTGGGCGCGCACCACCTCGCCGCCTTTCAGGTCAAGAACCGGGATGATACGCAACGTTCTTTTTCTTGCTGACCAACTGCCCCTGACCAACTCTAATGAAAGCTTGAAGCGTGGAAAAAAGAAAGAGCATCGTTGCCGGCTTCGATATTGGCGGCGCCCATCTGAAGGTGACGCGTGCGCAAGACGGCCGCATCGTCGAGGCTGTAACGATTGCCACGCCGCTTTGGCTAGGGCTCCATACCCTGACCTCGGCATTCGAGGAAACGGCTCCGATCTATGCCGGCGCCGATCTCAACGCATTCACCATGACCGGCGAACTGGCTGATATCTTTCCGTCCCGCGACGCCGGCGTCGCGGCCCTGCTGGATGAGATTTCGGCGCGGGTCCCAGGCGAAAACTTGATCTATGCCGGGCCTTCCGGATTTGTCGGGGTCGAGCAGGCAGCGCGGCTGAGCGCCGATGTCGCCTCCGCCAACTGGCATGCGACAGCGTCGTTGGTGGCAAAGCTCGCCGGCGATGCCCTGTTCGTCGACATGGGCTCGACCACCACCGACATCATCGCCATTAGAAATGGCGCCGTCGCCAATGACGGCTATACCGATGCCGGACGGCTGCTGAGCGGCGAACTGGTCTACACCGGCTTCACTAGGACGTTCCTGTTCGGCGTCGCCTCGTCGGCCCCCGTCCGCGGCAGGCTGACACCGCTGATGAACGAGTATTTCGCCTCGATCGCCGATGCGCACCGGATCCTCGGGGTGCTCGACGAAAAGGACGACAGGCACGCTTCCGCCGACGGCAAGGAAAAGACGATCGATGGCTCGATCGCGCGGCTGGCGCGCATGATCGGGCGCGACGCCGCCGAGCTGACCCTGCCGGAATGGCATGAAATCGCGCGCTGGTTCAGCGAACAGCAGTTGCGCAAGATCCACGACGCAGCGTCCCTGGTTGCCGGGTCCCTTGTCCCGGATGTGCCAATCGTCGGCGCCGGAACCGGCCGCTGGCAGATCAGGCGGCTGGCCGAACGCATGGAACGCCGCTTCGTCGATTTCGCCGAGATCATCCCCGCAGATGACGCCGTTCGCGGCGAAGCCAGCAGCGTCGCGCCCGCGTCAGCGGTGGCGCTGCTGGCGGGATCGAACTTGTAGGCGCTACATCATGGCCGTCCGATCAGTCGGATCGATGAGATATTTCCCCCGGCTCGAAGATCCCGACCCGTACCAGCGCAGGTCGCAACAGGGTGGAAGGTTCGCGTTCGGCACCCGCTCGGCGCATGTCCGGTTTGCGGTCCATCTCAGCCGTAGAGATCGGCTTCGCAGCTTCCTGAAAGCAGACCTTGCCGGAGATCACGCTGGAGGTCGTAGTTGCGCCAATACCAGTCAGCCAGATTCATACTCGCGGATGACCGCAATGGGGCCGAGGAACGAACCCGCTGCGCGGGATGGGCGCGTGGGGTGAGGTAGAGATCACGAACCGGACGTCGCGCTCG
>NZ_JBVVQN010000029.1:0-50306 GCF_055811075.1 Mesorhizobium sp. WSM4820
CAGATCCGCAAGGATTGCAAGATCGCCGCCGTCACCCGCTCCGAAAAGGGCTCGGTCATCGTGCGCGGCGACGAGACGGTCACCATCAATGCGACGGAAATCCGCGAGCTGGTCGACACCACCGGCGCCGGCGACCTCTATGCCGCCGGCTTCCTCTACGGCTACACGCAAGGCCGCGACCTGCAGACCTGCGGCGACCTTGGCTCACTGGCGGCCGGATTGGTGATCCAGCAGATCGGCCCCAGACCCCGGCAGAATTTGCGCCGCGAGGCTGAACAGGCGGGTTCGCTGTAGGGCGGCATTTCCGCCACGTGTTGCCCACCTTCCTGTTGTGCAGGCTGTCCAGACGAGCGCGTGTAAATCGAACGCGTACCAGTCCGAGAAGGATGGCGGTTTTTCTCCAAATTTCTGATTGTTGAGGCTCAGGAACGTTGTCGCACTTCGGGCCAGTACTGCCCGATCATGAATGGCCAACACGCGCCATTTTTGACGAAGTCGTTTTGGGACGGGATCGTACAAATGGCAGATTGCCCGAGCGGCCAGGCACAGCCTGCGCACACCGGAGAGTGGCGCAGAAGGCTCAGCTCTACGGCGACCTCCGAATTGGGAGCCGCAGGTGAACAGTTCACATAAACACATAAACATTTCTTTATACCTCATTGACAACAAAGCGGGCTGCTGCGATTGTCCGCGTGTCGTGGTTCTCCGCTAGGCGTTGCCGTAGCAGAGCTAAGAGGGAAGCCGGTGCAATGCCGGCGCTGCCCCCGCAACTGTAAGCGGCGAGCCAAACCCATCAATGTCACTGGGGCGAACTGCCCCGGGAAGACGGGGCAGAGGCTGTGACCCGCGAGCCAGGAGACCTGCCACGGTAAACAACGTCCACGGGCGGGGTGTCTGGTGGCCGCGGCAGCTCGGCGTTTATGCCGGCCTGCTAGCGCCTTCCTTGTCCCCGCCGCAACCATCGGGGTATGGAATGAATGTCTCCCAGCAAGTTCCCATAGCAACGCTTGGCATGCCGCGTGTCGGTCGCCGGCGAGAACTGAAATTCGCGCTCGAAAGCTACTGGTCCGGAAAATCTTCTGCTGCCAACCTTCTGTCGACGGCGAAGGCACTCCGTGCCGCCAGCTGGAGCGAGCAGCACGACCGCGGCGTGTCGAAAATCCCGTCGAACGACTTCTCACTGTATGACCATGTGCTCGACACCGCAGCAATGGTCGGCGCCGTGCCAGCTCGTTACGGCTGGACGGGCGGCGAGGTCCCGCTCGACATCTACTTCGCGATGGCGCGCGGGACGCAAGGCGATACTGCGGGTTGTGGACACGCCAGTCACGGGCATGCAGTTCAGGGGCAGCGCGTAACCGCGATGGAAATGACCAAATGGTTCGACACTAACTACCACTACATCGTGCCGGAGCTGAGCCAGGATCAGACATTCGCGCTCTCGTCGACGAACCCAGTCGATCACTTTCTGGAGGCAAAAGAGCTTGGCATCCATACACGCCCGGTCATCCTTGGACCGGTCACCTTCCTCAAGCTGGCGAAGTCTCCCGACCAGGGTTTCGATCCGATAGCGCTCCTACCGCGGCTGCTGCCCGTCTACGAGCAACTCCTGCGGACGCTGGAGCTCTCGGGGGCGGACTGGGTGCAGATTGATGAGCCGGCGCTTGTGCTCGATCTTAACCCGATCGAACGAGCTGCCTTCGAATTCACCTACGGCCAGCTGTCGAAAGCCGCGCCCAAGTTGAAAATTATGCTGGCTACCTATTTCGGGCCGCTCGGGGACAATCTCGAGACCACGCTTTCGCTGCGCCTGGCGGGCCTACATCTCGATCTCGTGCGCGCTCCCGAGCAGTTGGAGACGGTTGGTCGGCTCGCACCGAAGGATCTGGTGCTCTCACTTGGCTTGATCGACGGCCGCAACGTCTGGCGCGCGAACCTGGCTGCCATTCTCGACCGCATCAAGCCGGTCGTTGCCGGCTGGCCGCTGGATCGCGTCGAGATTGCGCCTTCCTGCTCGATGCTTCATGTGCCGATGGACCTGCGGATGGAGACCGCGCTGGATGTGGACGTCAGTTCGTGGCTGGCATTCGCCGCCCAGAAGACTGAAGAGCTGCTCGTGCTGGCCCAAGCCTTATCCGAAGGCAGGGAGGCCGTAGCAGGCTCACTGAAAGCTTCTGCCGAGGCGGCCGCCGCGCGCGCAATGTCTACAAAGGTCCATGATCCGCTCGTCCACGGTCGAATTAGCAGCATTGACGGCGTCATGAAGCAACGAAAGCGCGCATTTGCCAAGCGCTCGAGAGTCCAGGCCGACACGCTCCGCCTGCCGCCGTTCCCGACGACGACCATCGGGTCCTTCCCGCAGACGCACGAGGTGCGCAGGGCGCGCTCCGCTCACGCGAAGGGCCGGCTGAGCTATGTCGACTACCAGGCCTTCCTGAAGAAGGAGACTGAGGCGGCTGTGCGTTGGCAGGAGGAGATCGGGCTGGACGTGCTGGTACACGGCGAGTTCGAACGAAACGACATGGTGCAGCATTTCGGCGAGCAGCTGTCCGGCCTCGCCTTCACCCAGCATGGCTGGGTGCAAAGTTACGGCTCCCGGCTCGTGCGCCCTCCCATCATCTTCGGCGACGTATCGCGGCCCAATCCGATGACGGTCCTCTGGTGGCAATTTGCCCAGTCGCTGACGAAAAAGCCGGTAAAGGGCATGCTCACAGGCCCAGTGACCATTCTTAACTGGTCTTTTGTGCGCGACGACGTACCCCGCGCCGAGGTCTGCCGCCAAATCGCGCTCGCCATCCGCGATGAAGTGGCCGACCTGGAAAGAGCTGGCGCAAGGGTGATCCAGATCGATGAGGCCGCGTTTCGCGAAGGCTTGCCCCTGCGGAAGTCCGACTGGAAACATTATCTCGGCTGGGCTGTCGAATGCTTCCGGCTCGCTTCAACGGGTGTAGCGGACGCGACCCAAATTCACACCCACATGTGCTATTCTGAGTTCAATGAGATCATCGACTCGATCGCTGAACTGGACGCGGACGTGATTTCGATTGAGACGTCGCGCTCCAAAATGGAACTGCTAGACGCCTTCACGAAGTCCAAATATCCGAATGACATCGGTCCTGGCGTCTACGACATTCACTCACCACGTATCCCGGAAGTCGGCGAAATTTTACATCTCGCCCAACTTGCCCGCGCGCGACTGTCGGACGGCCAACTGTGGGTGAATCCGGATTGTGGCCTCAAAACAAGGAAATGGGAGGAGGTCCGGCCTGCCCTCATGAACATGGTCGCTGCCGCATGCGCGCTGCGGGAGAAAGAGCGGGCGCAGGTCGCTGGGCCAGTGTGACCGGCAAACATGTGACCAGCGGGATTCGCGGATCGAATTCAAGGCAGAAGGAACGGCATCGAAAAGCCGCGCACTGCTCGAAGACGCGTGCGAGGCCCCCCACCCTTGTCGTCCAGCCGAAGGTCCGCGCGACGACTCAGCGGCGGGCAGGATCTGGAAGCGCTTCTGGTCGTCCGAAGGACGGATGATTTCGCCACGAAATGAAGGAAGACGGCTTTGTCCATGAGCTGCAGCCTCTCACAGGCGCCAGCGGCCAACAGACACTTCACCGAGGGCCAACGCTTGAGGATGCCGCCTGAGCACCGGCACCATCGAGATAGCGGCCGATCCAGTCGAGTCCGTTACAGCCGGACTCGTCGCTTCGATGACGTAGCTTCGGTTGCACAATGGATGTCCCGGTCGCGGCCCGACGTACGAACCCGGACCTCAGCGCCGACCTAAGGAGACCGACGCACCTTGGGTTGGCCCCTACTGTCGGGTTTGTCGAGTTAGCGACACGGCGATGTTGGGCCCGGCGTGTTGCCGCGCTTTCAGTGAAGCCATTGATAACGTGCAGAACAGTTTTTCTGAGGCGCTTCCTACCCAGTTGGCACGACTCTTGATGTTCTAGTGGTATGGCGGCATACGCGTCCGACCGGTATCACTGATTCATGCTCTTATTCAGCACTAGAATGGGCCAACAATGACGACCGATATCTCAGCCTATGGTGTGACCGAATTGGCTCCCGAAGAAGCATCTGCAATTTCGGGAGGGATGTTTTGGGCAATAGCTTTCGCGATTTTGGGACGTTCGGCCTTGCAGCTGTAAGCATAGGGGCAAAAGTCGCCGACCCAAATCACTGATTCACCCTTACATTTCAAGCTCTAGGAAAGGAGAAAAAAATGAAGACCAATATGCAAGCTTATGGTGTGACCGAGTTAACGCGCGAAGAAGCATGTGCAACGTCGGGAGGGTGGTTCTGGCTGGCGTCGGCAGTATTTAGCGGAGTTGCTGCGTTAGTATTTGGTATAGCAGCCGTGATAACATATGTTAAGCATCATTAAGATCCATAATATTCGCGACTGCTCTGGGGTTGACCTTTGTCATCTCCAGGCAGCTGTGGCCTGGTTTGTCGCGCTGACAGCGTGATGTTCGGCCCGGCGTGCCGCCGCGCTCTCAATTAAGCCGCCGAAACAAAAAAGCATAAGCGCTGTTCCGGAGCTTCCTGTGCAGTTGGCACGACTCTTGATGTTCTCGTTGGACGGCGGCACACGCCGCCGAGCGTGCATTACTGATTCATCGTATTATTTTGAGCTCTGGGAAAGGAGAAAACAAATGAAGGCGGAAATGTCAGCTTATGGTGTGACCGATTTGGCTCCCGAAGAAGCATCTGCAATTTCGGGAGGGATGTTTTGGGCAATAGCTTTCGCGATTTTGGGGACGTTCGGCCTTGCAGCTGTAAGCATAGGGGCAAAAGTCGCCGACCCAAATCACTGATTCACCCTTACATTTCAAGCTCTAAGAAAGGAGAAAAAATGAAGACCAATCTGCAAGCCTATGGTGTGACCGAGTTAACGCGCGAAGAAGCATGTGCAACGTCCGGAGGGTGGTTCTGGCTGGCGTCGGCAGTATTTGGCGGAGTTGCTGCGATAGCACTGGGTATAGCAGCCGTGATAACATATATTAAGCATCATTAAGAAGATCCATAATATTCGCGCCGCCTGGGGTTGACCTCGGTCACCTCCAGGCAGATGTCGCCTGGTTTGTCGTATGCGTGATGTACGGCCGACGCACTCTCAGTTGGGTTTGGAATAAGCTACAGAACGCCTTTTTGGCCTCTATTTGCGTAGTCGGCATGGGTATTGCCGCCTTTAGGCGCGGGGGAGTGCTGCCGAGCTGCAGAATGATCGCCGACTTTCATCGTTGAATGTTGGAAAGGAAAACAATGGATACCGACATATCAGTATACGGCTTGACCGAGTTAACCCGAGAAGCGGGATCATCGACTTCCGGTGGCCCTTGGTTCATAGCCTCAGTTTCTGCTGTAGGATTCGTTGATGTAGTACGCGCCGAAGACATGGTGGATGATTGGCAACATCATAGATCAATATCATTGTGACCAGCGAGACCGTGATCAATATCTCACTTATTCCTGAACTTGCCAACTGCACTGCAGAGAGCATCCTTTCTCGAGGATCAGATAGATCTTTGATCATCTACAAGATTATTTTGCTCTCTGTGGCTGCGGCGCTGGTCTCGCTGCCTTTCATCACAGTAATGGTATCTTTCCAAAGTGCCGGTATTATTCGACCCACCGTCGAGAAGACGCCCCTGGTGGCGCCGGTCTCCGGACGCATCTCCCGCATCCTTGCCGCCGAAAACGATCTGGTTGCTCAGGGGCAAGAGATCCTCGCCCTCGATGATGGGGTGGTTGAGGAAAAGCTCAGGGCGCTTAAAGGCGATATTCGCGCGAAGAGCGATTTTGCCAGTGACCTCGAAACCCTGATCTCCTCCGGCACGCAAGCCAAGGACCCGATCCGCCTCTTAACCGAGTCAGCCACGGCCGAGCGCGCCCATTTCCTCAACCTGCTGCGGGAGAACCGATATGCCCGCGATAATGCGGCCGCGGAACTTGAGCGTGCTAAGCGACTGCTCTCCGCTGCTGTAGCACCGGCAAAGTCCGTTGAGGAAAACGCCTTCGCACTTCAGAATGTCGAGATCCAGGGCGAGATCCTCGCCCGGCGCAAATTGGCCGAATGGAACCAGCAGCTGTTCGACGTTAACCTGCGCCTCCAGGAACTCACGGCCACCGTGCATCAGCTTGAGAGCGAACGGGACCTGACTCTCATTCGAGCCCCCGTGTCAGGCGCTCTCGAGCAATTCTCGGGCCTCGCTTCCAGCAGCTACGTCCAGGCCGGGCAAACCGTCGCTTGGGTTTCGCCGGATGGTGAACTGGTGGCGGAAATCTTCGTTTCCCCCAACGACATCGGCTTTGTCCGCCCGGGCCAGTCGGTGCGTCTCCAAGTGGATGCCTTCAATTACAATCAATGGGGTGTCATTGACGCGACGGTGCTCGACGTGGCGCACGACTTCACCCTGCACGACGGGAGACCGGTCTTCAAGGTCCGCTGCGCGCTCTCTCGCCGCCACCTCGCCCTCAAGCACGGGGTCATCGGTAACCTGAAGAAAGGCATGACCGTCCGGGCCCGCTTCCTCCTGGGTGACCGCAGTGTCCTGGGACTCCTGTACAACGAGGCCGACGATTGGCTCAATCCGCTCCTGGCGAGCCACTGATCCTTCATTTTCCAAAAAGTCAGCGAGCCGCTATGTCGAGCAAAGCCATCAAGTTCAAGCAGCGCGACATCACCGATTGCGGGGCCGCCAGCCTTGCTTCTGTCGCGGCCTTCTATGGCTACAAGCTGCCGCTGTCGCGCGTCCGGCAGTATGCCTCGACCGACCGCTCCGGCACTACTGTGCTGGGCCTCATGGAAGCGGCCCGGAAGCTGGGCTTCGTTGCCAAGGGGGTAAAGGGTGGCTTCGACAGCCTATACAAGATCCCCAAGCCCGCCATCGCGCACGTAATCGTCAACGAGGTCCTGCATCACTTCGTCGTAGTCCAGGCGATCAATGCCAGGTGGGTCATCGTCATGGACCCAGCCTATGGTGAAATCCGCAAGCTGGCGCACGAGGAATTCAAAAAGCAATGGACTGGCGCCCTGGTGCTCCTGGTTCCGGCAGACACCTTCAAGCGCCGCGACGAGACCAGCTCACCCCTAGGTCGTTTCGTACGTCTGCTTGCGCCACACAAGGCGGCGATGGCGCAGGCTCTCGCCGGGGCCCTGGTGACGACGATCCTTGGGCTCTCGACGGCCATTTACGTCCAGAAAATCGTCGATCATGTGATTACAGCGGGCAACCGAAATCTGCTCAACCTGATGAGCGTCGCCATGCTGCTGATCTTGATTGTACAGGTCGTAATCAATCTCCTCAGAAACCGGCTCGTCCTGCAAACGGGACAGAAGATCGACGTCCACCTAATCCTTGGCTATTACAATCACATCCTAAGCCTGCCTCAGAAGTTCTTCGACACGATGCGCATGGGCGAAATCATTTCCCGCATGAATGACGCGGTGAAGATCAGGAGCTTCCTGAACGACGTCTCGATCAACATGTTCGTCGACGTGCTAATGATACTGTTCTCGTTAGGACTGATGTTCATCTACTCGTGGAAGATCGCGTTGGTCGTGGCGGCCTCCATCCCGTTGTACCTCTCCGTCTATTGGACCATCAACCGGCTGCATAGGAATCGACAGCGCGCCATGATGGAGAACGCTGCCGAACTTGAAACGCAACTGGTGGAGTCACTCGGAGCTGTCTCCACGATCAAGATCTCCGGCATGGAGAGCTTCGCGAACTTCCAGGTGGAGACCCGCTTCATCAAGATGCTTCATTCCGTCTACAGCTCCGGCCTGATCTCGATCTTTGGATACAGTACCTCGACTTTCCTCGCAACTCTATTCACCATCGTGCTGCTGTGGTTCGGAACGACGCTTGCCCTCGATCAAACCATCACGCCCGGCGAATTACTGTCCTGCTACACCTTGCTGGGCTATGTCACCCGGCCGGTTGCCAGTCTGATTCAGACCAACCGGATCGTTCAGGATGCTTTTATCGCGGCGGATCGCCTGTTCGAGATCTTCGACCTGGAGCCGGGAAGCGGTGGCGGCATCAATGCCGACAAATCCGACATTGGCGACATCCACCTGGAGAAGGTCACGTTCCGCCATGGTAGCCAGCTCGAGCTTTTCCAG
Source organism: Mesorhizobium sp. WSM4820 (assembly GCF_055811075.1). NCBI lineage: Bacteria > Pseudomonadati > Pseudomonadota > Alphaproteobacteria > Hyphomicrobiales > Phyllobacteriaceae > Mesorhizobium > Mesorhizobium sp. WSM4820. Next base: position 8,135 of record NZ_JBVVQN010000029.1, read on the forward strand.
GATCTTAGCGTCACCTTCCGTCAGGGGGAAATGACAGCGGTGGTGGGGGAAAGCGGCTCGGGCAAGAGCACCCTTGCGGCGCTGCTGCAGAATGTCTACCCGCTTGAGGGTGGACACATACGGATAGGCCGCTATGCCCTCCAGGACCTCTCGACCGTATCCCTGCGCAAGGTTGTGGCTGCGGTGCCGCAATCGGTCGACGTGTTCTCGGGCTCGGTGATCGACAACATCGCCCTTGGCGAGTTCGAGCCGGACGTCGAAAAGATTCTCCAAATCTGCGATCAAACAGGGCTGCGGGAGGTGATCGAGCGCTGGCCCGGTGGCTTCCAGGCCTATCTAGGCGAAAGCGGCGTACGCCTCTCCGGAGGCGAGAAGCAGCGCCTTGCGTTGGCTCGGGCTCTGTATCGGGATCCGGAGATCCTGATCCTCGACGAAGCAACCTCCTCTCTCGACTCGGTCGCCGAGGCGTTTGTCCTGCGAGTGGTTGAGGATCTGCGTCGGGGCGGCAAGACCATAGTCATCATCTCTCATCGACTCAGCACCGTCCGTTGCGCCGACAAGATAGTGGTCTTGGACAAGGGGCGGGTTGTTGCGGAGGGAAGGCATGCTGATTTGGTGGCAACTGAAGGCGCTTACGCTCGCTTGTGGCGAGTGCAAACCGAAACCAGCTAACAGCTTCAGGTGAGGACATTGCAGATCCCAAGACCAATCATGGCTTCGCGCTGGTGGGCTCATCAGAACGCCATAGGAGCCGTCGGGAGCGCTGAACCGCCCGTCGGTCGAGCGGTCAAAGAAGATCGGCTCCCGCTAGGCTGTGTAGAAGCGGTGAACCTCCTGCCCTGCCGGTAGCTTCACCAGCTGGGGAAGGCGCCTGCCAGGTCTGCGGGAGGAAGTGGCCCGCTCACGCTCCTTGCTCAGGCTGCCGGCAAGCACGGTGGCGATATGGCGGTCCGTGCGGTCGAGCGGTTGGTCGCACCACACTACGTGTAAGGAGATTCTGATGTCGAACATGATGAAGGCGCTGGTCAAGGCCAAGGCCGAGCCGGGCATCTGGATGGAAGAAGTGCCGGTGCCGGAAATCGGCCCGAACGACGTTCTGATCAAGGTCAAGAAGACCGCGATCTGCGGTACCGACGTCCACATCTACAATTGGGACCAGTGGGCGCAGAAGACCGTGCCGGTGCCGATGGTGACCGGCCACGAGTTCGTCGGAACGGTTGCCGATTTCGGCGCCGCGGTCACCGAATACAAGGTCGGCCAGCGCGTATCGGGCGAAGGCCACATCGTCTGTGGCCACTGCCGCAACTGCCGGGCGGGCAGGGGCCACCTGTGCCGCAACACGCTCGGCGTCGGCGTCAACCGGCCCGGCGCCTTCGGTGAATATCTGGCGATACCGCAGCACAACGTCGTGCCGATCCCCGACGACGTGCCCGACGAGATCGCCGCGATCTTCGATCCCTTGGGCAATGCGGTTCACACCGCACTGTCCTTTGATTTGGTCGGCGAGGACGTGCTGGTCACCGGCGCCGGCCCGATCGGCATCATGGGTGCGCTGGTGGCGCAGTGCGTCGGCGCGCGAAAGGTCGTCATCACCGACATCAACCCGGTGCGGCTGGCGCTGGCGAAAAAGCTCGGCGTCCAGCATGTGGTCGACGCGTCGAAGGAAAAGCTGCGCGATATCATGCCGGCGCTCGGCATGACCGAAGGTTTTGACGTCGGCCTCGAAATGTCGGGTGCGGCACCCGCCTTCCGCGACATGATCGACACCATGAACAATGGCGGCAAGATCGCCATTTTGGGCATTGCGCCGACCGGCTTCGAGATCGACTGGAACAAGGTCATCTTCAAGATGCTGCATCTCAAGGGCATTTATGGCCGCGAAATGTTCGAGACCTGGTACAAGATGATCGCGCTGGTGCAGGGTCCGCTGGATGTCAGCGGCCTGATCACGCACCGCATCGGCGTGGACGACTATATTTCCGGCTTCGAGGCGATGAAGAGCGGCAATTCCGGCAAGGTGGTGATGGACTGGCAGGGCGACTGGTCGATGTGACTTTGCGGAGGTGCTGACGGGAACGCCACCCTGGCTGCCGTCGATCTCCCCGCGAGGGGCATCGCTGGTGCAAGGCAGTGGCTCATGCCACCAACATGCGACGCTCAATCGTGCCGCGACGTATCACGGCCCAATCGGACGGCTGCGCTTGTGGCCATTCGCCCAGATCGGTCAAGGAATGCTCATTGGCCCCCGACGCGATCGCCTGTTTTCCCAATGCCTAGGATCGAGGTCGAGGTGTTGTGGGCGTTTCAGTTGGCAAGATGGGATATGTGATCTCCGGTCGCTTTCCGGTCAGCGAATTAAGGTAGGCAACGATCCGATCGATTTCGATTTGCGTTAGCTCTTGGCCAAGCTGGGTGGTGCCCATGATGGCGACGGCCTCGCTCAGGTCCCAGACCTTGCCCGAATGAAAGTATGGCGCGGTGATTGCTACGTTGCGCAGCGACGGCACGCGGAAAACATAGGAATCCTCGGGTACATTGGTGACGGCGAATCGTCCCTTGTCGTTCTCCGGCAGAATGTCGGCGCTAGGCTTCTCAACGAGGCCGAATGGATAATAGCCTTCCCCACCAATATTGACACCGGAATGGCAGGACGAGCAGCCCTTTTCGATAAAAAGGGCCAGGCCCTGTTTCTCTTTGGGACCGATGGCGGTCTCATCGCCATTGAGGAAGGCGTCGAAGGGGGCCGGCGTGACCAGTGTCGCCTCGTAGTCTGCGAGTGCATTGACTAGATTGTCGAGGGTGATGGGATTGGCCTCATCCGGGAAAGCTGAATGGAACAACTCCACATATTGCGGCATCGATTTGAACGTCTCGACCACTCGATGCGGTGTGTTGGCCATTTCGACACCGGCCTGTATCGGCCCTTTGGCCTGAGCTTTCAGGTCTTCGGCGCGACCGTCCCAAAACTGTGATTTGTTGAAGACAGAGTTAAACACCGTCGGCGCGTTGCGCTGCCCCTTCTGCCAACCATGGCCAATCGAAGTTTCACGATTGTCGTCGCCCCCGGTGGCCAGGTTGTGGCACGAGTTGCAGGAGAAAACGCCTGAGGACGAGAGGCGTGGATCGAAGAACAGTGCCTTGCCGAGGGCAATCCTGTCCGGCGTGCTCGGGTTGTTGGCGAGCGCCGGCGTGAATGGCAAGGGCTTGAAGGTGGCCAGTGCCGTTTCTCTGAGGTCTGGCGGAATGGACTGCGCAGCAAAAGCTGTGGCTGCCACAAGCGCAACAGCCACCGCAGGGAATAGAATTTTCATAAATGGAGTCCTTACGATGTGCACGGAAACCATTCTCCACATGCGGCCTGCGAACGCCCTGCGCTAGATCAGCGGATCGAGGGAATCGTGCCTGTCGACCAAGCCAATCGAGCGGCGGAGACATTGACTGCGATTCATCGCCCGACGGCGGATTCAATGGTGGCGCGCGCGCAGTCGCTGTTTGTTCGCCTGAGGGTTTGGTCGGTTCTGTGGCCTGTCGCCACATGCTGGCGCAACGCCAGCCTGTTTCATACGCGCAAGCTTTTCTGCCCCCATCGAGTGCACGGCTCATGGTTTACAAGCTTTCTGCGTCTTCCCTCTGCAATTCAGACGGACGAGATCGGAACGGAAAGGCGGACACTGGCGCAGTTATGGGACAGCGACTACCAGGCAGATCAGTGTCACGACCGCGTGATGTGGTGCTATAGACCTCAATCTTGGACGAGCAACGAACAATCCTGTCGTGACATTTGTTGCTTTCACCGGAAATCACCACTAGAAGCGACGCTCCGCAGACCAATCCACCGGAGAGTTTCATGCCAGAAGAAGACTTCAAAAACATCGACAACCTCATCCAGCTTACCACAGATGTTGTCTCAGCCTATGTTTCCAACAATCCCGTTCCGGTGGGGGACCTTTCAGCCCTGATCGGCCAAGTGCACGAAGCTTTGAAGGGCACGGCGGCCGGTCGCGTCTCGGCACAAGAGCCGACGGTGTTGACGCCGGCGGTCCCGATCAGAAAATCGGTGACGCCGGACTACATTGTCTCCCTTGAGGATGGGAAGAAATTCAAATCGCTAAAGCGTCATCTGTCGACCCATTACGGGCTGAGCCCTAATGAATATCGCGCCAAATGGGGTCTGCCGGCGGACTATCCCATGGTCGCGCCGAACTATGCGGCTGCCCGCTCTGCGTTGGCCAAGACAATGGGACTCGGCCGCAAACCGAAAGAGCCTGAAGTCTCGGCGCCGGAGAAGCGGTCCAGAAAGAAGGTACCAGCGTGACTTCTTCCTCATCCAGACCCGCTGTGGGGCTGGCGGCTCGATCGGCATGATGTGAGCGAAACATCGAAAGGCGGGATCAAATCCCGCCTTTTCCTTGCACGGTGTGATTACACGGCGCGAAGCGGAATGGAATTGACATAGCGCAGAGACACAGGAGATCGCAGGGGTAAAAGGAGGACAGTTGTCAACTTGGGAGGGAAACTGTTGCAGACTTCTATCCTGAAAGAACATCGCGAGGCTCTCCTGCCTTGGTACACCATCTATCCGACTGTGCCGGAGTTCTCCGCAGCGGTCGGCGCAGAAAGCTATGAGGAATGGCTAAGAGGTCTGCCGGCTGACGATCCGGTGTCGCTCTATCTCCACATTCCGTTCTGCCGATCGATTTGCTGGTATTGCGGCTTTCCGACCACGATTGCCCGCAACCATGGTCCGATCCTCGACTATGTGGCCGATCTGCGTGACGAGATCCGTTTGGTCTCGGAGCAAGTGCCGCAGAGGCTCGTCGTGAACGACGTGCATTTCGGCGGTGGAACCCCGACCCTGATCGGGGCAGCGGAATTCTTGGCCATGATCGAACTCCTGCGCCGCCGCTTCGCGTTCAGGGAGCCCGCTACGATCGCCGTCGAAATTGACCCGCGCACGTTCACGCGCGAGATCGCCGAGGCACTGGGAGCAGCCAATGTGAGCCGCGCGAGTCTCGGGGTGCAGAGTTTTGATCCAATTGTTCAGAAAGCGATCAACCGGGTCCAGAGCGAGGCGCAGACGGCCGCTGCCGTCGAAGAGCTGCGCCGGCATGGAGTAAGCGGCATCAACGTCGATCTCATGTTCGGTCTCCCGAATCAGACGGTAGAGTCCTGCGTCCAGACTGCGGCGGCAACCGCCGCCATGCGTCCCAACCGGCTTGCGGTGTTCGGCTACGCGCATATTCCATCGGTGATCAAGAATCAGCGCCTGATCGAGAAGACTGCGCTGCCGGACAGCGTCGCCCGCGCCGAACAGGCTGCGGCCGTGGCAGATACGCTGGTTGCGGCCGGCTACCGAGAGATCGGCCTCGACCATTTCGCCTTGCCGGACGACGAACTTACGCTGGCGCAGACCCGCGGTCGGCTACGCCGTAACTCGCTGGGTTACTCGGCCGACACCTGCAAAACCGTGATCGGTTTCGGCGCGTCGGCTATCGGGCGGGTCGGCGATGGTTACGTCCAGAACGAGGTGACACACGAGTCCTACAGCCGGCACATAGCAGGGGGCCGTCTGGCAACGTCAAAAGGCTACCGGCTCACAGACGAAGACCGCGTGCGAGCCGCAATCATCGAGCGGCTGATGTGCGATTTGGAGGCCGATGTGCCGGCAATCTGTGCGGCCTATGGATTCGATCCAATCCGCTTTCTCGATTCAACTGAACGCCTGGCGAAGCTGGCCGAGGACGGGGTAGTTGACATCGAAAACGGTCTCATCCGGGTGCGGCAAGAGCATCGCTTCGTGATTCGCGCTGTTGCGGCCGCATTCGATGCTTTTCTCGACCGGGTTGTCCCATAAAGCACAGCCAAGCAGCGTGAGGGGCGCCAAAGCGATAAGCTCGTGCCAAACGGCACGCTCGTAAAAATGCCGCAGGCCCCGGTCACGGCGCCCCTGCGCGGATTGAAGTGTTGGACCTTCCCGAATGGACGAGCGTGCCGCCCACAACGCGTCACAGTCATACAACGGTCACTGGTTTTGTGAGATGCCCGGCCGGTCGACATCTGTGCCTATGAATACTACCGTTTCGCAGGCAAGAAACTGGCGGAACGACAAGATCGTCGGCGCGATGATCTCGTCCATCGCTCGCGCATTACGTGTACATCGCATCAAGTTCGATGCGGCAGGCTTTTATTCGTCAGTGATAAGATCAACAGTTTTGGGGTTATGGACGGAAACTAGCCTAGCCTAGCCACAACTAATAGCGACGTGGGTACGATCCGAGAATTCTCAGGCCATCAATCTCCGCCAACGCGGCCAGCGCCGGGTGCGTCAAAACGTGTCCAGCGACATCGATGACATACTGATGGGTGTCTAGCCGCTCGCAGGTCGGACGCTGATAGACATTGAGAACGGCTAAATTGTCATTCGAGAACCTGTTCAGGACACAACCGAGATTTTCCTCTGAAACGCGGAGGTGAAGTGTCGTCCGGTCAAATCCTGTCGGCGCAGGGGTCCTGTGCCCGAGCACCCACCACCGCGTAACGTTATGCAGCCCTTCTTCAATTCCTGTTCGCAATATCTGCAGATTGTACAGCTTGGCACCAAGCGCAGGACCAAATGCCGCTATCGAGGGAGATTTTTGCTTAGCGACGAAAGATGTCGCTCCCGTACAGCTCTCTCGCTCGACATTGGGCATGTTCTCGTCGAGCCACCCGGCCACCTCCTGCAAGGCCACGGGGTGGCCCACCACCTTAGCGATCATCGAGAAACTCGCATCCTTGCTGGCCATGAGGCTGTAGCTCAGGACCTTCGGGTACTCGGCGATAATCGTGGGAGACCTCAAGCTCAAGACTTGGTCGAGGTAGGGAGTGGCTCCGACCAGAGAGGTCGTAGCTGGGACGCATGCAACATCGACGCAGCCATTCTCATATGCTTCGAACAATCCGTCGCTGAACGGAACGAGTTCAACTTGGTCACCAAAGAGGTCCAGCGAGGCTTGATGGGTCCAGGTCCCCTCAGGGCCAATGTACCCTGCCCGCTTGATCCAGGAGGTGTCGATCGCTGGAGGCTGGCTGAATTGCTCGTTCATTCCCCGGCACGCTCGATCGAGAATGCGATAAGCATCTGCTGCAGAAATTAAGAGGGCTGGGACCCGCCCCTCTTCGCTTGCAACATCGTGTGGCAGTAGAATTTAGCAGCTTGCTACAATCCGCTGCCCCAGTCGGCCGGGATCCGTGTTCTTGCCCGCTCCTATGGCGCGGTCAGTGGCACTTCTGCCCGGCTCTTGCCGGGCAGAAGCAGAAAAAGGTCAGCCAGCTTTGCTGAGACTGCCAGCGGATGATTTGCCAGTACGGCGGTCCTGTTCGACCTCGTAGTTGATCTTCTGGCCCTCATTAAGGGTCGAGAGGCCTGCTCGTTCGACAGCGGAAATGTGGACGAAAACGTCCTGACCTCCGTTGTCAGGCTGGATAAAACCGAATCCCTTAGTGCTGTTGAACCACTTCACCGTTCCAGTCGCCATAGTGTATTCCTTTGTAACCATTCAATGTAGGCAGGCCATAAGCCAGGTCCGCTTCATATCCGAGACTTTAGGGCAGCAAAAGCTAAAATAGCAAAAGCCCGGTCAAATCGCTAAAGCGGCTCGCAAGCTCCATCATGACCGCCTGTCGCGGACAGCGTCTCCCGCGCTGGCGCTTCAAATGGCAAACACAAGTTCTGAAACGCTCCGGTAAATTCCAGAACCGCGTCTATCGCTGGTTTGGAGTCCTGTTAGGGACCTGCGATCGGCCGATGTGAGCAAGAGTACGCGGACCAGCAACTACGGGCGCGCGCTAACGCCACCATCTTCGCCGCAGTCCTAAGGGTATTTCACCTAGCCACCTCTTTAAGCGGCAAGGCTCCCCAGTCGGCGGTGTCTGACGTCGGACAATGTCGGAGGTAGGCAACACAGAGTCCGTTGAATCGCATCGCCGAAACGGCTTTCTCATCTGGCACGGTTCCTGCGGGGTCATGCAAAACGCGCAGGAGAGTCGTCCCATGATCCCCACACAGAAAAATGCCGCCCCACCTTTCGCCGACCTACTCAAAACTGACATCCCAGCCGGGCCTGGCAGCATTGTGAGGGCTCGTCTGGACCGGCGCTGCCCACGGATCCACCTTCTCCCAGTGGGGGCGACAGGGACGCAGCACCTTCAAATTGAGGGACAACTCACTTCCCTGCGAACCTTGTCCATCGCCCGGTCACCACAACCGAAGCCACCGTCTGCTTGGCTGCGGGGCGCACTTTTTGCGACCGCGCTGGCATTTCTGACGACCGCGCCGTCTCCGGCGGCCGCCTATGACATAGCGAATTTCCTGCTCGACAACGGCATGGAGGTGGTCGTCATACCCGATCACCGCGCGCCCATCGTCACCCATATGGTGTGGTACAAGGTCGGCAGTGCCGACGAACCTCCGGGCAAATCCGGCATCGCGCATTTCTTCGAGCATCTGATGTTCAAAGGGACGGCCAATCACGGCGCCGGCGAGTTGGACCGCGCGGTGGCGGAGATCGGGGGCTCGCTAAACGCCTTCACCTCTTACGATTATACTGCCTTCTACGAAAGAGTGGCGCCCTCGGCAGTGGAGCAGATGATGAGCTTCGAGGCTGATCGCATGCGCAATCTCACCCTCACGGATGACGTCATCAACACCGAGCGGGACGTGGTCCGCGAGGAGCGTCGCTTGAGGGTCGACAACAATCCGGAGGCGCTTCTCGATGAGGAGGTCGTCACGACGCTCTGGCAGAGCCAACCCTACCGGATCCCGGTGATCGGCTGGATGCACGAGATCGAGAAGCTGGACCGCAACGACGCCGTGGCTTTTTATGACAAGTACTGGCCGAACAACGCCGTGCTGGTGGTGGCAGGCGACGTCGAGCCCGAGGCCGTGAAGGCGCTGGCCGAGAAGACCTATGGCAAGGTCCCGCGTGGACCAGATCTGCCGCCACGCGAACGCCCGTCTGAGCCGGTGCAGAACACCAGGCGCACATTGACGCTAAGGGATGGCCGCGTTTCGGTCCCCATCTTTTCCAGATATTGGGTGGTGCCGTCCTATCGCACCGCCGAGCCCGGCGAAGCCGAGGCGCTGGACCTGCTGGCACAGATTCTCGCCGGGGGCAACCGCAGCCGGCTGTACCAGGAGCTCGTTGTGAAGCAGGGCATAGCCGCAGCGGCCGACGCTGATTTCGATGGCACCATGCTGGATGCTGGCAAGTTCAGCATCCGTGGCTGGCCGCGCGGCAAGGCGAAGCTTGCGGATGTCGAGGCCGCAGTCGACGCCGAGATAGCGAGCATCGCCAGGAACGGCATCACCAGCGACGAACTGGAGAAGACGAAAAACCGCTATATCCGCTCGTTCATCTTCGCCCATGACGAGCAGGTCTCCGTCGCTGGCATGTATGGCGCCACGCTTGCCACAGGCGGCAATGTGAAAGACGTCGAGGAATGGCCGGACCGCATCCGCAAGGTCACGGCCGATCAGGTTAAGGCCGTTGCCGCCCGCTACCTCGTGTCCGACCATTCGACCACCGGCTATCTCCTGCCCAAGGAAAATTGATATGATGACGAACCAATTCCGCAGGGCCATTCCACAGGCATTGCCCTCTCCTTTTGGACAAGGCTGGCGCCTCGCCTCCTGGCTGGCTGTCCTTTGCCTTGCTATTTTCTTCCTCACCCTGCCAGCGTGTACCGCCCGTGCTGCGGCGAACATCCAGGAGGTGAAATCTGAAAAGGGGATCACCGCCTGGCTGGTGGAAGACCATAAGCTGCCGATCGTCACGCTCCAGTTCGTGTTTGACGGCGGCACCAGCCAGGACCCGGCCGGTAAGGAGGGGCTTGCCAATTTGATGACCGGCTTGTTCGACGAGGGCGCAGGCGATCACGGCGGCGACACCTTTCAGGTGCGGCTCGATGATGCCGGCGCTGAGATGAGCTTCCACGCGCGGCCTGACGGCATCTATGGCTCGGTGCGCATGCTTTCCCAGCGCCAGGACGCCGCTTTCGATCTCATCAGGCTCGCGTTGAACAGGCCCCGCTTCGATCAGGAACCCTTTGACCGAATCCGCGCTCAGCTTCTCTCCGGCATTATTGCCAACGAGCGCGAACCTCACGCGATCGGCAGGGATGCATGGCGGCGCAGGCTCTACGGCGCGCATCCGTATTCGAGGCCGCCCGAGGGCACCAAGGAAAGCCTGGCCCGCATAACGCCCGCCGATCTAAGCGCCTTCCACAAGGCCGCTTTCGCCCGCGAGGGGCTGCACGTGGCGGTTGTCGGCGACATCGATGCTAAAGCCCTGAGTGCAAGGCTCGACCAGTTGTTCGGCGATTTGCCTCAGAGGCAGGCGCTCGCCCAGGTACCTGATGTCACCCCGAAGCTCGGCCAGTGGACGTTGGTCGCATACGCCCTGCCCCAGACTTCGCTCCAGCTGGCTTTTCCCGGCGTCGGACGCAGCGACCCGGAATTCTATGCCGCGCAGCTGATAAACGATATACTCGGAGGCTCGTCATTCACCTCACGTCTGTTCCAGGAAGTGCGGGAAAAGCGTGGCCTGGCCTACGGTGTGTCCTCTAGTTTGGAAGGCCACCAGCATTCCAACACGCTTGTCGTGACCACGTCGACGCGCGCCGACAGGGCGGCGGAGACGCTCGACCTGATTAGACAAGTAATCAAGGAGCTGGTGGACACCGGGCCAACAGCGGCCGAGCTCGAAGCGAGCAAAAAGTATCTGATCGGGGCCTATGCTATGAGCAATCTGGGTTCCTCCACGGCGATTTCAGCCACGCTTCTCAGGCTGCAGCTCGACAAGCGCGGCATAGACTACATCCAGCACCGCCCTGCCCTCATCGAGCAGGTGACGCTCGACGAAGTCAGGGCGGCGGCGAAGAAACTGCTTTCGGTCGAGCCCGCCATTATGGGCGTTGGCCCGCGGCTAGCTGGTGTCCCGTGACAGCGAATAATCTCGCGTTCTAGGAATAGTTGCTGAAGGACTCCGCCAACCTGTTGCTGATCCGACATGGTGTGGCAGAATGAACGCCTTGATTTCTTCCTGCTCGCCCTCGTAGACTAGGTTCTCGCCCGGCGGTTCGATTGCCGAGCAGGAGACCCTCGACGTTCCGAGAAGGTATTAACTTTCGCGTATTTGAAATCGCGAAAGTTCAATTTTCTTAATATCTGGAGCTCAGGTATGCTAACTTTCCCGTATTTCAAATACGAGAAAGTTAGAAAATGGCCCTTCACCTCGTCGGGGAAAACATCGATAAAACCCGCAGCCACTATCAGGCTGAAACGGGCAAGCTCGTCCAGCTAAAGCGCGGCATCTATGTCGATGCCGGGGAGGATATCGAGGCCACCATACTCAAACACGCCGTCCGCGTCGCAAATACCTGTATCCCAACGCTTACCTCTCGGCGGCGAGCGCTGTCCTTCTCGGCCCGACCCGCGATGGCCGTCTGTTCCTGAGCGGGCGACGAATACAGCGCACGCGCTTGCGCTCGCTGGAAATCATTCAGAACGCAGCTCCCGACCACCCATCAGTCGCTCAAGCGAATGATGGCATGGGAGAATTCCGGATCGACGCATCCTCGATGCGCCAGCGCTTCCTCGAAGCTTTCCGCCTGCGCAGCGAACACGCGGCATCCATCGATGAGACGATGCGCGAGACAATCGCGAACCGCCTCATAGAAGAATACGGCAGCGCCCAGGGCGCTGCCGACGCGACATGGGCGCTTGCCCGCGAAAACCAGTGGTATCGCGAAGGCGAGCACGCCGAGCGCTTCCTCCTGCGCCGTCCAGTGACCGCAGAGCCTGCGCGCAATGAAGCCGCGTTCGATCTGATCGTAGCGTGGCACGGCGCTCCGCTCGGCAATCTCACACATGATGGTTTTGAGTGGCGCTGGGAATCCAGACGATCAGGATGGCCCGCCACTTGTTTGCCAGACCACGCCGGGCAAGCTCCCTCCTTTCATCCTCTCGCTGCTGCCTGAAGGCTGGCTTGAGTCGGTGTTGAATGACCGCGACGAGCGCGCGACGCTGCGCTCGGGCAAACGCTACATGTCCAACATCACCATCGTCGAGCGTGCGAGCGATCTCTCCGCCCTGCCGCCCGACGTCCTGCTAACCCGGCTCAATGGCTTCACTAGAAATTCTATCTTCACTGGCCATATGCAGGGCCGGGTCGTGGCGATCTGGAGCAGAGCTTCGAGCGCAATCTGGCGGAGATTTTCGAGCGTACCGATTCGCCGCGTTTATCAGGCGTTCAGATCAAAGCGCCGGTGTTTCTCGATAACGACGGTACTCTCTACCCCAGTACCGGCAAACCATTCACCCATATCTGCCCGACCTGAGACATAGGTGACGTTTTGTACCGGACACATGGGTAACACTTTTGGCTTTTTGGCCGGAGGTGTTGATGCCGTGGAGAGAGTGTTCGGTGATGGAAGAACGTCTACGCTTCGTGGCCCGTCTTCTGGACGGCGAAGGCATGAGCGATGTGTGCCGGGAGTTCGGGATTTCGCGCAAGACCGGCTACAAGATCTTCAACCGCTACAAGGATGATGGCCTGGAGGCGCTCACCGACCGCTCGCGTCGGCCGGTGCGCTACGCCACCAGCTGCCCGAACAGATCGAGCGGACGATCGTGGCAACCAAGAAGGGCAAGCCGCACTGGGGCGCCAGGAAGATCAGGGAGCTCCTGATCAGGAGGCTCGCCGGCGATGTCCGCATACCCTCGAAGAGCACGGTGCATGCCGTGCTCGATCGTCACGGCCTCGTGAAGCGCGCCCGTCAGCGGCGGCGCTTCACGGCCGAGGGGACGCAACTGTCACAGGCGGCAGTGCCCAACGCGTTGTGGTGCACGGACTTCAAAGGCGAGTTCCGGCTGGGCGACGGTTACCCCCTGACGGTCACCGACCAGGCCTCGCGCTACCTGCTCGCCTGCGAAGCGCTCGAACCGACGAAGGAAGGCCCGGTCATCGAGGCCTTCATCCGCCTGTTCAGGGAACGCGGCCTGCCTGCCGCCATCAGGAGCGACAACGGCCTGCCCTTCGCTTCGCCCAACGGCCTCTACAACCTGTCCAGGCTGTCGGTCTTCTGGCTCAGGCTCGGCATCGCCATCGAGCGCATCAGGCCCGGCCACCCCCAGCAGAACGGCCGCCACGAGCGCATGCATCTGACGCTGAAGAAGGAAACGACCCGGCCGCCGGGCTCAAACATCCTGCAGCAGCAGGCGAGGTTCGAGGCTTTCGTCAAAGAGTTCAATGAGGAAAGGCCGCACGAAGCGCTTGCCATGAAGGCGCCGGCCGAACTCTACACGCCCTCTTCAAGAGCCTATGAAGGCTTGCCGGAGGTGGAATACCCCTTTCCACGATCGCGACGCTCTCGTCACCGCCTGCGTCCGCATCTGCATGCACAGGAAGAAGATCAACGTCTCCACCGTGCTCGCCGGTCAAAGGCGCGGCGCAACCTGAGATGAAATTGATCTCGAAAAGTCGGTGTGGATCGTGCTGCGGCTAGAATGAAAATGGGCCGGGAACATCGTGTTCCACTCACGACCGATGCCGCGACACTGCTGAAAGCCCTGCCGCGCCTCGCTGATAATCCGCTGGTGTTTCCGGCTGCGAGGGGCGGCACACTGTCCGACATGACGTTGAGCGCGACAATGAAGCGTCTACATGAGGCGGACGTGAAGGAAGGCGGCGCTGGGTTTGTGGATCGGGCGTCAAAGCGCGCAGCGGTGCCGCACGGCCTGCGTTCGACGTTTCGCGATTGGGTGTCTGAACGCACCAACTTTGCCGGCGAAATGGCCGAAACCGCGCTTGCGCACAAGGTCAGCAACGCCGTCGAGGCAGCTTACCGGCGCGGCGACATGATGGAAAAGCGCCGGCAAATGATGGCGGCGTGGGCAGACTTCCTCGCTGCTCGTACGGCCAAGGGTAAGCTCTTGCCATTCCAGGGCCGGCGCTGATCTAGCGCCGATTGTGCGGGATGCAGCGGCGATTGGTGGCGGCAACCATTTGCGACTTATGAGTTCCATCGTAGACAGATGGAGACCAGAAATGACATCTACACAGACGCCTGACAAAAGGTCAGAGAAAGGCCACGCTACATCCGGCCGATCCTTCCGCTCCGTATCTCACGGACAGGCAAGCCGGAGCGCGCTACGGCGTTTGTCGTGCCGCTATATGGAAGTGGGCACAGAACGACCGCACCTTTCCGAAGCCGATCCGCCTCTCGCCGGGATGTTTGCGTTGGCGGCTATCCGATCTTGAAGCATGGGAGGCCGCCAAGGCTGACCGCGATGTTGCCGCGTGATTCCATGGCCGAAGACATAGTTTTCTGCGCGAGGACTGGACACCAGATCGTCGACGACAACGTGATCCCGTTTCCTCGCCCAAACGCGAAGCCCGTTCCCCTTGAGGCGATGCAGGCAGCGGAGGCCCTCACGATCAAGCCTGCTCTGACGACCAGTCGGACCCTTGATGAGATTTGCGACGACTGCGCGAAGGCGGAGCTTGCTGCTGTCCAGCGCATCGCGGCTGAAGACGATCCGATTTAGCCGCATGCTTAATCTGAATTCACATGCGCCTATTCGTTTGCAGACTGGCGGAGCGGCAAGCAGCCGAAAAAGGGCTGGGATTGCGCCGACCCGGTTGATGACGGCTGGACAAAGGATCAGCTTGACGCCTTCATGCGCGACCGCAAGGCCATGGTCGCCACCGCAACAGAAACCGGCAGGCGAGCCCGCTGGGCGCGTGCGCCCGGTCGAGACGATCTCCACGCCCCCGGCTGAGCCCCCACCTGCCAAGCCCCGGATCAATGTCGTGAAGGGCGAAATCCACCGGGCAGTCAACCAAGCGGTCGCCGTCCTCTCAAACCGGGACTTTGGCATCTTCTCACGCGCAGACGAACTTGTTAGCCCGGTCACCCACCGCACTCCCTCTCAGACCCTGACTGTTGCCAAGCATGGCGAGAATATCAGTCGTCCTGACGGATCGGTGATCGTCACAACCCTAACTGAGGCCGCGCTTATCGAGGTTCTGACGGAAACGGCACTGTTTATGAAATTCAATCTGCGGGTTAATGACTTCGTGCCGTGCGACTGCCCGCCCGAGGTGGCAAAAATGGTCCTCGCGAGAAAGGGCCATAACTCGACCATGCCGCGACTGAGAGCGGTTATCAGCGCGCCCACGCTCCGGCCTGACGGTACAGTCCTCAGCGAAGACTGGCCTACTCCTGGTAGGCGGACAGCTCTGGCGGCAGTTAAAGCCCGTCTAAACGGCAAGCTGTGGAAGCTCTTGCCGTCTTGTCGGAACCGATCGCCGCGCTTCCCTTTGTAAACGAGAGCGACCGCGCTGCTGCACTGGCGCTGCTGATCACGAGCGTACTGCGCCCCAGCCTGAAAACCGCGCCCATGTTCGCGGTGACTGCTCCATCTGCCGGAACTGGCAAGAGCTTGGTGGTCGATATCGCGGCGATAATGGCGACAGGTCGGCGGGCGGCTGTCATCACTCCAACGCCAGACGAGGCCGAACTCGAGAAGCGGGTCGGCGCGTGCGCGCTCGCAGGCGATCCGATCCTGAGCATCAACAACTGTACTCACATTCTGCGTAGCGATCAGCTTTGCCAAATGCTCACGCAGGATGAGGTTCAGGTTCGCGTGCTTCGCATTCCGGCGACAAGCCTGATTTGCGCCACTGGCAACAACCTCACAGTCTATGGTGATCTGAACCGGCGCACGATCCAAATCAGGCTAGACGCCAAGTGTGAGCGGCCCGAGGAACGGCGTTTCGAATTCGACGCGATTGACCTAGCCATGCGTAGGCGGCCCGAACTAGTTGCAGCTGCGCTGACGGTCGAGCGCGCCTATCTGTCGGCGGGCGCACCTAACAGAGCCTCGCCCATGGGCGGCTTCGAAGATTGGAGCGATCTGGTCCGATCTTCCTTGATCTGGCTCGGGCTAGTTGATTGCCGGGGCGATGTGGCCGCGCAGAGGGCAGCGGACCCGGAGAAGGACGAACTTGCCGAGATCATCGAAGTCCTGCCAAACTGGCCCTTCACGACGCGGGAAATAGCTCTCCGGGCTACTGATAGTCCGCTCCTCAGGGAAGCGCTCTGCGGCTTCATCGAGCGGAGCGGCGCATTTTCATCGAAACGGTTCGGGCGGTATCTGGCGCGATATGCCGGAACGCGGATTGGCGGGCGATGGGTCGAACAACTACCTCGTGACAGCAACAGCAACAGCACTGTGTGGCGAGTGGCCAGGGAGGGTCATGATGGTTCGTCGGCAGCCCATCCGGGGATGTCAAACTGGTGATCGATATCATCGACTAAATAAACAAACGGCGACGTCTTCAATCCTTTTTCTATTTCGTCCATGGCGGAGCCCCTGACTGGACGCCGAACTTCCCCCGTCATTGGATTAAGGCCGGGCACAGTGAATATCTCAAAGTCAGAAATAACACGACCGCTCAAGACGTAAACGAACTTAGGACCGACATCCCATTCGACCGCGTACGTCAAGGTTCTTGAAAATGGGTATACCTTGGAAACCTGCGGCCCCCCTCCTATTTTCCCCCCTAATATACCATGCCGATCAACAAATTCCGACGACATCACGGCCCCAGGCAGCTACGCCAACCTGCTTCGACGCCAGTACCCTCGCAGTTCTAATAGCGCGATAGGCGAAGTCGCCGCCCGCCAAGAATGATGTCAAGCCGAAGAAGACCGCCTAGACGCCTCACCGTCTAGTGCCAAGAAACGCGGATCGAGAATTGCGCCGCTCGGAATCTTTGGCCCATGGGCATCAAAGGGCAGGAGCAGTTCAAGTTGGTCTCGGTCTCGCGCCGCCTTCGTGCGAACTCTTGTGATGGCGGGCGGCGGCAACGGTGGCATTGCGGGGTAACGGCCATCGAGCAAGTCCCCCACAGTTACGATCTGCACGCGGGGCAGCCTCCCGTGAGCGGATCGCTCCACGAACCCTGCCCCGGCAGCATCGGAAAGCATTGCCTTAGTCGGTTCAGCAAGAGTGACAAGAATCCCCATGTTCGCGTCTTCTTCTCTTTGGACCACGCCGCTCAGTTCCCGAACCATTGCTGGCGCAAGATGCTCTCCCCCCTTCACTGAGACAATTATCCTGCCGAACCCGTAAGGGCCATTTGCAAAATAGATGTTGCCGTCTATCCCCCTATCGGCGCCCTTTTTTGACTCATAGGTCTGCGCGCCAAGCAGCCAAGAGGCCCACCACTGAAACTGGTGCTTGTCGCGCCTCGCAAGATCGCGAGCGCCCGCAATATCCGTGGGGCGTCCGTGAACTTGATATGCCGAACTATTTTGTATCTTACTAAGCCGGCGCTCTATGAGCGTTACTGCATAGTGGGTGACATCAATCCCTAGCCACTTCCGACCTAAACGCTCCGCCGCTTCAACGGTGGTGCCACAGCCGCAGAACGGGTCCAAAATCACCGCGTCTTCATCTGTCGACGCGCGGATAATCCTATCTAACAGGGCTATTGGTTTTTGAGTGGGATAGCCCAAGCGTTCCTTGGCCGTTTGGTTCAGTCGGTCGATATCGGTCCAAACGTCTCCAACTACGACCTCTCTCGCCTCTGGTTCGAACGGGGTGGCGGCGCGGCGGCGCGGAAAGCCGCCCTTCGCGGGCCAATGTATGAGGCCGTCAACGTCCCAAGTATTCCGCTCGGCATCGTTATTAGCCCAGTGTCGACCCATACGCGTAGGATTGAATCCCCGCCACTCTTTGCCGCTGTCCCCGTTCTTTGTGATGCCGGGTGCTGTCAGTTCGAATGTCTGGTACTTGAGGCCATCAGCGCCGGTTATCAATGTGTGGGGAAGTTTTGCCTGGTTTGCTTTTGTCTTCAGGGAATTGAAGAGGAACTTATCGCTCGCTGAAAAATGCAGGATGGTATCGTGTAACCGAGGCCACCTGCCAGTTGTGCCCCTCGCATTCGTTCTTTGCCATATGATTTCAGAGACGAATTCACGGTGACCAAAAATCGCGTCCAGTAGGATCTTCAAGTAGTGGCTCGCAGTCGGATCACAATGAAGATAGAGGGAGCCGCTTGGCTTCAAAACGCGCCGCAGTTCAATCAGTCTAACTGACATCATGGCGAGGTAAGCCATCATGGCGTTATCGCCTAGCCATGAGCGTAGGGAACGCATCAGAAGACCGGTATCACCGCCGGCGCGAACTACTTCATCGTAGGCTATGGCCGCAGATTGCCCCCAGCCCCAGGTATCACGAAACGCCTCCGCTTGCGCTTCTGATGGAATGCCTTCTTGTTCCTTAAATAGGACGTTGTAGTTAGCGTTCGAATTAAATGGCGGGTCCAAATAGACAAGATCAACGCTCTCGTCCTTAATTTGCCCCCTTAACACGTCAAGATTGTCGCCAAAGAATAGCTTGTTCATAGCGTAACTCCCCTGCAACAGTGTTGCAGAGCGTGGTTAATTATTTGAGAATTAAATGTTTGTTAACGAATGCCGATCTTTTCCCACCGTCCCGTTTGGGGTGGAATGACCGTACAGAATACTTTTGCAATGCAGAAAGAGTAAGATATTCAACGGTGCCGTAAATCTGGCGCTTGTGGATTGGAGCGGGCGGCATCGGTTTCCCGGATTTCCCGGATTTCCGGATTTCCCGGATCGATTTCAGCCATGTCTAAGAATTTCGCAGTATGGCCACGTACATATACGTCTGTACTGCTAAATTCCCGCGTTTAGATGTAGCAAATCCGGGCGCAGGTCCGGGCCATTGTGCAGGAAGCGGGCTCCCAGCAAAAACAAATCACACTGGGTAGAAGGACTGGGAAACGCCGCAAATCAACCCTGCAAAATCTCAGAAAACGGCAGGAATGCTGGAGGTTCGGTGAAAAACGAACGCAAACCTCTTCACCGCAGTCAAACCGCGAAGCCGATGGGGCGTCGTTGCGCGCGGCCCTCGATTTGCGCGTGTGCACGGGCAGGCAAGCTGACAATTACCGGTCGATCCCGGACCAGCCGCGCCAGGCGCTGCCATACTGCGCCAAGCGCAATTGGCAGCTAACGGTCGAAATTAATTTGTTAAACCGGGTGCGAGCGGCACCGATGACCGCCCATTTGATTGCAGCGTGTTCTCGACATGGCAACGGTCGTCGGTGCGCCGTTCGACGTTATTGTCGTGCGTACCGGCGAAGCCGCCGACGCGAGCGCTGCCGCGAAGCTGCGCTTTCCACCATTGCTCGATCAGTCCCACGGAGATTGTTTCCAAGTTTCATGAACGGCATCCACGAGCGCTGCGGCTAGATCTTGGACATGGGTCTCGCTCATTGGGGTCGAGAGCGCGCCAGAGCAATTCGTCGTCATTAGAAAACTCCGTTCCAGCATTGCAAGGTGCACCTTTGCGAGCGCCGCCTTCTGCAACGCGCTCGGGAACGAGGTCCGGTAGTTTCGGATCACTTCGGTCTTCAGGTGGAGCCGAAAGAGGGAGCTGGCGCCGGTAACCTGCGCGGGGAGTTCGCGCCTTCTGAGTTGCTCGATGATTTCACTGCGAAGCGTTTCGCCCATCTGGTTAAGACGGGCCACGGCATCCTTTGTGTATGATTGCAGTGCCGCCAGCCCAGCTGTCATGCTGAGCGGGTTTGCGCTGAACGTGCCGCCGTGGGACACGGCTGGCTTGCCCCTGGTGTGATCGAAGACCGCCATGTACGACGCAGGCCCCGCTACGGCTCCAACGGGCAAACCTCCGCCGATGATCTTGCCCAAAGCGACCAGGTCCGGCTCAAAGCCGAAGATGTCATGGGCGCCACGGAAACCGACGCGGTAAGAAACGACCTCGTCAACCACAAGCAGGATGCCGTAGCGGTTACAGCAATCCTGGATGATCTCCCGCAAATCCGCCTCTATCGGAACCATGCCCACGCGGGGAGCAACTGGATCGAGAAGGATCGCGGCGAGGCGCTCACGGTGTGCACGGATGAGCTCTCTGCACGACTTGGGCTCGTTGTAAGGAAGGACAAGGACATCCGCGGCGGTGGAGGCGGGAGTTCCACTGGCATAGAGCACACTGTTAGGGGATGAATCGCCCCAGTTATTTGGTGCAGAATCAAGGCTCACTTCCACATAGTCATAGGCGCCGTGATATGCGCCCTCGAACTTGGCAATCATCGGGCGCCCTGTAATAGCGCGAGCGGCCTTGACAGCGAACATAACAGCCTCTGTGCCGGAGCTCGTAAAGCGGACCTGCTCAAGCTTCGGCGAACGCGTCGTGATTGCTTCCGCGAGCCTGGTCTCGCTTGTGGTCGGAAGCCCGAATGCGGTGCCGTCGTCCAGGACCTTATGCAGCGCCTCGATCACCGGCGGAAAGGCATGGCCGTGAATGAGCGAGAAGGAGTTGTTTGCGCAGTCGAAGACCTTGCTGCCGTCCGCGTCAGTGATCCAGCTGGCCGCTCCTGCCACAGCATAGGGCGGGTGGGGAGCGAAGAACTGCGCAGCACGCATGCTGCCGCCGGGCGTGATCTTTAGCGCTCGTTGAAACTCCTCGCGAGATTTTGGCCCAACGACCTCTCCCCGGTTGTGGCCCAGCCCTGAAATGCGCTGCATGTCCGAACTCCTTGTCTACCTTTGTCGAGATGGCGAGGCTCTACGAAACTTTGATGCCATTTGGCGCTGGAGCGAGTTCTGATGGAGGTGCTTGCACCATCAACACGGATCGAGAATGCTGCCTACTTTTGGCGGAATCGCAGCTCGCCGGCACCCTCGGTGCCGCAACCATCACGCGAAAATGCGGCGTCGGCACGCCGGCATCGCGGGCTAGTCTCTTGGCGATGATCTTGCGCTAGCCCATGCCGGGGCGGGCCGGATCCGGTGTACGGGATGCCCGCCGGGGCATGGCGGGAACGTGGGTGAGACCACTTCTCGCCCTGAATACCGTACGCATGTTGAAGGCGATCCCCGAGGGCCGGGCCTGCGGATGGGCGGCATAAACCACACGAGCGAAGCGAGCAGTTCTTTATCGCCGTCGCACCCCGGCGTCTGGTGGCCGCCCTCTCGCAGTACCGCCGTCATGCTTTCGACCTCGCCGCGGTGGACGACCTCCGGGCGCGGCTGAACCGATGATCATGCCGGTGTGACCATGGATCTATACGACGACTACTCGCATCAGCTACTCCCTCAGTTTTGCGCACCGTCACGTTCTGCGCGCAGTTGGTTGATCGAGAGGAACAATTCGTCTGGCCCCCCCGGCCGTTAACTGTCACGTGCAATTGACGTGCCACCGAGAGCGCGATCAAAAGGAGAAAAGCACGCATTCGTGCCACGCGGGTGGGATGCCGGGGCGTCAGTTGTGTCGGGTTTCGAACCTAAGACGTCTTCAATCGGACACGGCCGGAAACAGGAACATCTCCTGGTCTTCAAGGTGAGGCAACCAAGGAACATGGATCGGCGCCTATGCTATCCACAAACTGGATCCCTCCAGGTCGATTGCAGCCCCGCCCCTCCAATCGCAGCTCGAGAAGCTCGGCATCAACAACACTCAGCGCCGCGCAGCCTGATCGATCGGTGATGCTCATTCAAGTCAGGGCAGCGGCGGAGCTGCTTCCGGCCGAGCCCGCCATTTATGGTCGTCGGCCTGACGCTGGGGGCAAGGATGAGCCCGGCAGCCCAGTTTGCCTTCCTTCTCCCTTTCTCGGGGAGATAAATTCGGGTCGGTGAGAAAGGCCGGCGGAGCTGTTTTCGCGGGCGTGCGAAGCACCTGCCGGGTCAGTCGACCGATCCGCCGAATCGTGGCTCGCCTCTCCTCATGGGAGCCTCCCTTCCGATGGCAGAGATCGCGATCCGTTCAGGCCACATGAACTGGCTGCGCGGTCGGAAGCCGATGTCCATTGTTCAGGTTGTCACTTAATGAGAACCGCAAGCCATCGACCACGACAGTTCAAGAATTCTCCCTTTAAGTTGAGTGGAATGGTCTACCAGCCATCAGGCCGAGGCCCTATAAGCATCCCCGGACGCGGAATATACACCGACGCCTGCTGACATGCGTATCCGCAGTGTTTGAGAGGAATTCAGTATTGCCCCTGTGCCTGCCGATGGTCCGCCACCTGAAATCCGCGGACCTGTTTGGCGCCATCGATCGCCTGCCGGCGCTCGGCACGCCAGTTAGCGATCGGACATTCGAGGTCCTCAACCCGTCGAGCGGCGAAGTGCTGGCAGTACTTCCCGACATGGGTGTGGAGGAGACACGCGCTGCGATCGAAAAGGCCTACGTAGCGCAGCCTGGATGGGCGGCTCTGACCGCCCGAGAACGCAGCGACGTTCTGTGGCGATGGCATGAGCTGATCATCGACCACGCCGGTGATCTTGCCGCCATACTCACTGCAGAGATGGGCAAGCCGTTTGCCGAAGCCAAGTCGGAGGCTTCGCATGCGGCCGCATATCTGCAATGGTACGCCGAAGAAGCCAATCGCATCTATGGCGAGACGATCCCCGCACCCTCGACAGACCGTCGCATGCTGGTGATCAAGCAGCCGATCGGTGTCGTCGGCACGATTACGCCATGGAATTTCCCAGCGTCGATGGTGGCGCGCAAGATCTCGCCGGCCTTGGCGGCGGGCTGCGCGATCGTGCTCAAACCTGCTGAACAGACGCCGCTCGTGGCAGGCGCAATGTTCGCCCTCGCGCATCAAGCCGGCTTTCCAGACGGTGTCGTCAACCTGATCTATGCGTCCGAAGGTGCTGGCGTTGGACGCGAACTCTGCTCCAATCCCAAGATCCGCAAGATCAGCTTTACAGGCTCGACCGAGGTTGGCCGGCTGCTCATGCGCCAGTGCTCGGACCAGATCAAGAAGGTCAGCCTCGAGCTCGGCGGCAATGCCCCTTTCATTGTCTTTGATGACGCCGACATCGACGCTGCGGTTGACGGCGCGATCCAGGCGAAGTTCCGCAACGCCGGCCAGACTTGCGTTTCAGCGAACCGCCTTTACGTCCAATCGAGCGTTCACGATGAGTTCGTTGAGAAGTTCGTGGAGAAAGTCCGGTGCTTGTCGGTTGGCGACGGCTTCGCCCCCGGGGTGGACGTCGGACCGCTCATCGACTTGAATGCTTTGGCCAAGATCGAGTCCCACATCGCAGATGCCGTTGCTAAGGGTGGGACAATTCGATGCGGGGCCGAACGTATCGGCAAGGATGGCACCTTCTTCAAACCCACAGTCCTCACCGAAATCTCCAGCATGATGGCGGTTGCGCAAGAGGAGACTTTCGGGCCGCTGGCGCCGATCATTCGCTTCCACGAGGCGGATCAGGTTGTGCGTGAGGCCAACGACACGATCTACGGCCTCGCCGCCTATTTCTATGCCTCGAACCTGAAGCGTGTCTGGCGCGTGGCCGAGGCATTGGAATATGGCATGGTTGGCATCAACACGGGGCGTATGTCTTCGGAAGCGGCGCCCTTTGGCGGGATGAAGCAGTCCGGCATCGGGCGGGAGGGTTCCCGCCACGGGCTCGAAGACTACCTCGAAATGAAATATCTCTGCATAGGCGGAATCTGATCTCTATGTGGATGGACACCTCCGGCTCAGAATGAACCAAAGGGATGATCGAGCGCTTTGGCGAACCTGCTTGCGGCTGGTTCGGGTCGTCTATCGCGACCCCGGCCTGCGCGCCTTAAGTGTGCATCTAGGCGCCCAGTACGTTGAACCGCCTCTGCGGCGACGAGCCAAGGCGCCGGTACCTGACGGTACGTTGCTCATCCTATCCAACCGCCGCAAGCATCTCATCTGTGCGGGGCGACAGCATCAAGAAGTACCAGGAGATCCACGCCGCCGACAACTCACCCTTATATGGATATCCTGATAGGTTCGGCCGCAATCGCTCGTTTGGGCCTCATAAATGTCCCCTGGTAAACGACGTATAGCTTCTTTAGAACGGGCAGGTGCCGATCACAGTTCGGCGCCCCAATTGCCTCATTTAGCAATTTTGTCCGATCACGTTCAGATAGGGTTGAGGGGCATTTTCCAACCCACGTTTTCGGCTCGCTGTCGTGAAATTCAAACACGGGATGAGCGCCCTTTCCGACGTGCTTGAATCGACGCTCGCCCTTGTCATAGCGCTGCCCTGTTGCCTTCCCTTCTTTGCAACGCCGGCCGCTGCCATTTTCTATCTTCACTCCTGCCAAGCATCAATACCCGGCCGCCGCCCCCAAAACGAAGTGTCTCGGGCTCTGCCTCAAAAATGCCCTAAGTCGCAATACCTCCTCTTCTGTTGCCGCGGCCCCAAGCTCGGCGACTAGCAGGCTTTTGAACGGGTCAGGCTCTTCGCGAAGGGACATCGCAGGTGCCCGACTGTCACCCTGACTTGGCGGAAACGCGAAAACAAATGAACGGGTAAACCACTCGCGGTCGGCGTCAATATTCGGTACTGAATCACACCTTGGGCGCGGGAGCGACACTCGAAATCATTCGATAGGCTGTCCGACCATTGGAAAGTCCGCCAAGGCACCGGCGTGTTTGCGTCCGCGGCGCGAGACAATGCTGGATCACTGTGGTGCCGTCAATCACGATGGTTCTGCAGAGAAACGTCTCGCCAGGTGGTTCACGCGAACTAGAACGCGCGATCGTCCATCAGATGCGCTGACACAGCGAATGTGGTCAACCCAACGGTGCAGCGCGTCCGCACGGCGAGCGGTTGCGGACACTTTTTACGCCGCAACCTCCTTATTGCCGCACAAGCAATTGAGCGCCCTTCGCGCATCGCTCTGAATCGCTACAGTCGCCGGCATTCTCGCCTGGACAAGATACAGTGACACTAGACGTGCCCAGGCCGC
Source organism: Mesorhizobium sp. WSM4820 (assembly GCF_055811075.1). NCBI lineage: Bacteria > Pseudomonadati > Pseudomonadota > Alphaproteobacteria > Hyphomicrobiales > Phyllobacteriaceae > Mesorhizobium > Mesorhizobium sp. WSM4820. The sequence continues at coordinate 32,976 of NZ_JBVVQN010000029.1, forward strand.
ACATCCACGAGAGACATTGAGGGATGAGATCCAATGATTATAGCGCATCTGCTCGACATGGACGGGGTCCTGGTCCGCGGCGGCCAACCGATTGCTGGCTCGGTCGACTATGTCGCCGGGCTAGTCGCCAAGGCTGAGCCGTTTCAGATCTTCACCAATAACTCGCGCTTCACGCCCGAAGATCACGCCGAGCGTCTAAGAGCGGTCGGCTTCACCGTGCAGCCAGAGCACATCTACACATCGGCGCTCGCCACTGCGCGGTTCGTGGAACTGCAAAAGCACGGATCATCTGCTTATGTCATCGGCGACCACGGTCTGGTCGACGCCTTGCGGCAGGCAGGCTGCCGGATAACGGAGTTTGCCCCCGAGTTCGTGGTCCTCGGAGACACCACTTCGTACCACTACGAGCAGATCGCAACTGGCGCCGAGCTTGTGGCAAAGGGCGCGCGCTTTCTCGCCACCAATCCGGATGCGACTGGCCCGACCGAGCGGGGCTCCCATCCGGCATGCGGTGCAGTCGCAGCACTAATCGAGAAGGCCACCGGCCGCCAGCCCTATTTCGTCGGGAAGCCGAACCCCTTCATGATGCGTAACGCGCTCGACCGGCTCGGAGTGCGAGCTGTCGATACCATCATGGTCGGTGACCGCATGGACACCGACGTGCTCGCCGGGCTGGAATCGGGCCTGAAGACAGCCCTTGTGCTTACTGGGGTCACGAAACTGGCTGACATAGAGCGGTTTCCATTCAGACCGGACCACGTGGTCGAGTGCCTTGCCGATCTGGGCCAGATCATCGTGAACCAATAAGCCGAGCGCACCTTTACACGAAGACCGAACGCTCCCTCTGCGTTCCGCATGGCGGCCGTCAACCTGGGCAATTATCGGCAGGAACAGCTGGCCGCATCCAGAAAAGAAGTGATAAGCATGACAACTTAGTCGAAGTATACCCATGTAGCCCAATGCAGGCCGGTCTTGACCTCTATGAAGCAAGAGTCTTCGACCGAAGAATCTCGCGCGCCGAAGTAGGCTAGTCCAGCGAATGGGCAGGTCGGATCGACAAGATGCGTTCACTGCGACACTCACGCCCGACACCGCCTTCGTTTCTGTCATGGCTGCGACAACGAGATGGGCGTCGTTCAACCCATTGTAGTTAGACCGATATCGTCGCCGCCTCGCTCCGGAGGCGATCCTACACGTGGACGCCGCGCAGGTTGTTAGTCGTGTACCCATAGATCTGACAGACGAGTTCGTCGAAGTCGATCTGCTCTCCCTCTCAGCGCATTAATTCCAAGGCCCGAAAGGTATGGGCGCGTTGTACATTAGGGAGGGGTTGCGCCTCGAACCGCTTTTTTTATGGTGAACAGGAGGACGGGCGACGGCGCGGGACGCTGAACAGCTAAGCAGCCGCCTGACTGGCCGTTGCCGCGGAACAGGCGGCTCGGCGGCTGAGTGTAGCGAGTGGCATCGAAGCGCTTCGAAACAACTTTGAACGGGAGTTGGCAATCCGCCTGCCGCAAGTACGTTTTAATGGGATTCAAGCACCGCGCCTTCCAAATACGTGCTCTTTGACCATCCCGTGGTGTGAGGCCGATGCGATTGTCGAGCGCCTGGCGATGCGCGGAATCTGTCTCTCCTCAGGTTCCGCCTGCCGCGCTGGCTCCACCGCTCCGTCGCATGCTCACGACGCTATGAAGATGCTAAGTCTACGCTGCGAGTGAGCCTTTCCACGTTTACTCGAAAGGCGGATCTCGAGTTGGCAATGGCCGAAATAGTCGCTGCCGTGAATACGGAGCCACAACGACCGCACTCGAAGTCTGACAATGCTTCAGCACCAGTTCGCATAGCCGGACGCGAAACATTGCGCCTCTAGTTTGAAGTTCTGAACGCGAGTACATCTGAACACGGATGCCCGGCAGGAGACTGAGCTCGCTGCCGGGCCGGGTACGCCTTGGGAGGTGGCGTAATTCAGCGACTCTCGTGGAGGTGGGAACCACTCAGTCCGCGTGTTTTGCTGAATAGCGTGCATGTACGGTGCCAGGTCAAAAAGCGCTTAAAAACACCCGAGAGTCAGGTTCCTGTACCTTGCATACTCGACATTGTCGGCCATCGGACAATACGAACGTGCCTCTTGGCATCGACGATGCCTCAACCAGAGCGCCCTCGAAGGCCGTTCGCTGCCATGTCGAGCGGGCCAATCGGTGGTGACGGGTTTAGCTCCGAACTGTTCGCCGGCTGACGCACAGGGCGGACTGTCACTCTCTTAAAGAAGGAAATCTCTGTACCCTCCATTCATGAGGGCGCGGCCACGAGAGACGGCGCGGCGAATTCGGTCGCGCAGATGATCGCGAGGATCCCTCCAGTCGGCATGGACGCGCCGTTGACCGATCAGCGCTTCGGCGAGTTCGCGATGTGACGCCCCAGCAAGTGAGCCGTCGAGCGCACGAAGAACGAAGGTTAGACGTGGACCGCGTCTTTCCGGCGGAAACAATCGGGCAGGCAGGTGTTGATTCAAACTTAGAGCATTGAGGCACTCGAGTGCCCTCAAGCGGGGCTTCGAAAGCATTGCTGGCCAGATCGCCTCAGTGCGGAGGCAAACAGGGTGCAAGATATCCGCGCCAGAGACGGCGAGCTGGAGCGTATATTCCGCATTGCGAAGAAGAACATGCTGGCCCTTGTCGGGCGCCAGCAGGACCGTCGCACGACATGGCAATGCCGAGAGCTCGAAGGGCAATGTCGCCCACGATGCAGACAGCTGTTCTGCAATGACTGGCAGCACATGGACGCAACAGAACGGAGACCAGAAAACGAGCGAATTGCGACCAAAAGACTCGGCGAAACAGAACACCCCAGCGTGACAGGTCACCCGCCGACGTGACCACGTCGAGCGAGGATCGGTGGGACAAAGTATTGGCCTTCTCGCTTGCAGCGAACACGTCACACTGGAATGCTGGATTGCGGCGTAAGAACTCCCAGGCCCATTCGCGCGGCGTCAGACCAGTGGTGTAGTCGTACGACCTTTCATCCCGCCAATCAGCCTCATCCACGCCAGTCACGAGAACTGTAGTCACGACCGTGCCCCCCTGCCCGCCCCCACGGATGTCGAAACACCGTGCCACTTGGCAAAGCGCAGGCAAAGGCACCAGAGGTCGATGGCGCGATTTCGTCGAAGCGTGTGCCATCGGCACTGTAGAGGGCAGAAGACGCGCGCAAATAGCGACCAGACCGTCGAACCCGCGCAGCGACAGCCAGGGCGGCCTGAGCACGCCAAGGGAGTCGGTTTGATGGCATTGATCGGCTCCTGCGTCGCGTTCCAAACGTTCCTTGCAGGCGCATTAGCGTGGCGGTGGGTTGCACACTGATTGTGGGTAGGTTGTCGTAGCGCGAGCGCTATAAGCTCAGTCATCGTAGGTCTCCTGGGGGAATTTTCCGCCATTGGAGGCCAAGTTTCACCCTGTGGCAGCCTGTATAGTTGTACAGGTTGAGCCGACTGTTCAGGGGAACCGCAAAAACGAACCGGCGAGGCCGCAATCGCTTCTTTTGGCGGTGCTAACGCGGGGCTTTCTTTGCCGGCGGTTTCGAGATGGAGCGCGGCCGGGCTCGGCTTGCCCCTGCTGCAGCCGATTTTCCAGGCAGACTTGCCGCCGCACTGCCCTTGTTGCGGGTATACCAATGCGGCGCGTCAGCGAGACATCGCCGATCATTGGCTGCCTCGCCGAGAGCACGCCGAGCCGGAGCTTCCCTGTCTTCTGACCCTCGTAGCTTGCATATTGAACGACGGTTCGCCAGCAGCCGAAGTCGGCCTAGCGGCCACTCCAATGTGTCCGTTGGAACGCAGCTTGCTGGCGCGATCGGCAGACTGCAAGAATGCAATCAAGGGGACGGTACAGGCCAAGATTGCTTGCAGGGCCTGGACAACCATCAGGTCGGCCAAGCGGACCCCATCGCTTTCCTCGGATCCCCGATTTTACCGCTGGCGGTGTCCAGACTCACAGGCGCAGCCGACTCGGTCACTCACGGCGTCCATCACCTCATTTGTATCTGCCAATTGAATCCAGCTGCGTGAGCGTTCCGGAGCGAAGATGTTGGAGTCAAGTCGTTGTGAACTTCACTGCTTGAGTTCTGCACGGTGTCCGAGCCGGAGGTTGATCCGGTGATTACGCTGTGCGCTTGTTGTCGGATTCACGACGATGTCGGACATGTGACACAACGCTGCCAGAGCGATCGCATTGTTCGGAAACGATTTTCCCAGTTGGCACGACAGATGCAGTCCTATGCGCAAAAGCACTGCGACGCCGCACCGACTGAAAAGAACCCACCTGATGATCACGGTTTTCGAACATGGGGGCGCAGCCGCCAACACTGAGCCTTCCAGAGCAGACGGAAGCCATTGCGCTTTCATTCGTCCGGTTGTCCGGACATGAGCGAATTCGATTTCCGCCCAACACTGAATGCACCCGACGATGACCCCCATCTTTGGCTTGAAGATGTAGAAGGCGAACGGGCACTTGCGTGGACGGCGGGCCAGTCGGCAAAGACCCTGAAGCACTTCGGTGGGACGCAGTTCGAGCGCGACAGGGCGGCGCTGACAGCGGAATTCGACCGCCCCGACAGGATTCCCCTGGTCACGCGCCGCGGTCAGTACCTCTACAATTTCTGGCGAGATGCCAGAAATCCGCGCGGACTGTGGCGCCGGACCACGCTTTCCGTCTACATGAACGCGGATCCCCAGTGGGAGCTACTGATCGATCTGGACTCCCTCGCGGGTAGCGACGGAGAGGACTGGATCTGGGGCGGCGCGTCGATCGAGCCGGAGAGACGGGAAAGAGCCGTTCTGCGCCTCTCGCGCGGCGGCAGCGATGCAGTCGTGCATCGCGAATTCGACTTCAGCTCTCTGAGCTTTGTCGCCGACGGTTTCAATCTTCCCGAGGCCAAGGGCGACATTGATTGGCTCGACCCCAACACTCTTCTGCTTTCCAGTGCGCTTGGTGATGGTATGGCCACGCGCTGCGGCTACGCACGCACCGTGCGACTGTGGAAGCGTGGCGCAAATCCCCTCACCGCGCCGGTAATCTTCGAGACCGGCTCCGAAACCTTGGGTGTGTTTTGCCATCTGGACCGTACCGCCGAGAGCGAGCGCCTGTGGTTCGTCGAGCAGCTGGCCTGGCTCGAGAAGAAAGTCCGCATTGGTGATAGAAGCGGGCCGAAGATTGAGATCGACCTTCCTCAGGACGCCAGGTGGGATAACTTCGGCGATTGGCTGGCGATAAAGCCGCGCAAAGCATGGACCGTTGCCGGGACGACCTATAGCGCCGACGCGCTGATCGGCATCTCGCTTTCCGCTTTTCTGGCCGGCGAACGTCGTTTTAGTACCCTGTTTGAACCAGCCGAGAGGCGCTGTCTGCAGTCATTCTTCTGGAATGACGGGAAGCTCATTATCGATTACCTGGCGAACCTTGCTCCAAGGTTCGAGGTGTTCACCCCGAGCCCGCAGGAATGGACGCGCCGAGCCCTGGACACCGTGCCCGCGCAAGGGGCTGTTCACCTCTGGTCCCTCGATGCGGAAGATCACGAGACCAATGGAGAGGTCCTGGTTTGCGCTCAGGATCCGATCACGCCGCCGCGGCTTTTCCTATTCGATCTCAACGCCGCGCCGCCTCTCAGCGCTTCAGTTATCCTGAAACGTAACCCGGAGACTTTCGACGCATCCGGACTGGTGGTCACGCGCCACGAGGCAGTGTCGATCGATGGTGAGATGATCCCCTATACGCAGGTCGGTCCGGCTGATGGGAACGGAGATGCCCCGGTTCACCTTTCCGCATATGGCGGGTTCGGCATATCGCTCCTGCCCTACTACAACTCCTCGCTCGGCAAGCTGTGGCTCGAGCGCGGCGGCACGTGTGTGGTGGCGAACATCCGCGGCGGCGGCGAGTTCGGCACCCGCTGGTACGATGCCGGGCGCAGGGAGGGCAAGCGTCTCGCCCATGACGATTTCGCCGCCGTTGCCGCCGACCTCGTGCGAAGGGGCATTACGCTGCCGAGGCGGATTGCCGCCGAGGGGGGCTCAAATGGCGGTCTACTGATCGCCAACATGCTTACCCGCTATCCTGAGTATTTCGGCGCGCTGTTCTGCAGGGTTCCGCTTGTCGACATGCGCCGCTACACCAAGCTCCTGGCAGGCGCGAGCTGGATCGACGAATATGGCGATCCCGACAAGGCTGACGATTGGGTTTTCCTGAAGGAAATCTCCGCCTATCACGCCGCGACGCCCGGACAGCCCTATCCGCCTATCCTGCTCGCGACCACGAAGCGGGACGACCGCGTCCATCCGGGCCACGCGCGCAAGATGGCGGCAAAGCTGCAGGCCCTTGGCTATCCCGCGTACTTCTACGAGCCCGGCGCGGGCGGCCACGGCTACGGCAAGGACAATCGGGAGCGCGCTGCATTCATCAGTCTTGGCATCCACTTCCTTCGCAGCGCGATCGGCTGGCACGCCGATAGCTTTCATAGACGACCGGGAGCTCGAGAAAGGCGGGCGTCGAATGAGTGAGTAGAGGTCGAGGACTGCGACAAGGTGCAAATAATGCGAGCACGGTTTGCGCAAATGCGCGCCCCGCACGCTGTCGATATCAATCAATACTGCAGGACTATTGCAGTCTACCATTTCTGAAGAGCAAGGAGAAATATCATGGCAACAAATCGAGTGAAGGTGGCGCGGGGAGTAACAGCGGCCGTCGTCTTGGTGCTGCTGGCACAGCCGGCTATCGCGACTCCAAAAGCCCCCTGCGCCTCTCCGCCTCGGGGACATAATTCGGGCTACGTTAATACGATGCCTATCCCGCTTACTTCTACGGACCAGCGCAGGCGGGCACAGCTACGGCAAGGACAATCCGAGCGGGCCGTATTCATTGCCTTGGCGACAATTTCCTTGGCAGCGCGATCGGCTCGCACGCCGATAGCGTTCATTGGCGACCGGCAGATCAACAAGGGCGAACTTCGACGAAGTGAGTACAGGCCTAACAATGCGCGCAGAATTTGCAAATAATTCGCGCCAGTATTCTGTTGATATCAATCAACACAGCAGGACTATTCAAAGTGAAGTCTAACGAGCAAGGAAACAACATTATGGCAACAAAGCGAATGAACGTGTTGCGGGGACTCACAGCGGCCGTCGTCCTGTTGCTGGTAGGACAGCAGGCGGCCGCGGCAGACCTTGCAGAACCGTGCGACCCGGATGAGGGTGCCTTGTTCAGGGAATGGCCAAGCCCTTGGCAGATCCGCCTGCGCGCGTTGGGGGTTATCACTGAGGATTCGGGCTACGTTAACGCGGTGCCCGGCTCCGGTCTTTCCTATTCGAACACCGTAACGCCGGAACTCGATATTTCGTATTTCTTCACGGACAATGTCGCAGCCGAGCTTATCCTCGGCACCACCTATGCCAACATCACAGGCCAAGGCTCGATCGGCGGGCTGGGGAATATCGGCAAGGTTTGGCTGCTGCCGCCCACGCTGACATTGCAGTACCACTTTACCGATTTCGGCGCCTTCAAGCCCTATGTCGGCGCCGGCGTGAACTATACGATCTTCTATCATCAGCAAGCCGGCAGCGCCGATGATCTCAAGGTCAAGAACACGTTCGGCACCGCGCTGCAGGTCGGGTTCGACTACATGGTCGACCAGCACTGGGGCGTCAACTTCGACGTGAAGAAGCTTTTCCTTAAGCCAGACTTCGACGTCACCGTGGCCGGCACGAAGCAGACGGGGAAGGCGGAGCTCGACCCCTGGCTGATTGGCGCAGGCGTCACGTACCATTTCTGACGCCGGCGAAGTCGGCTTACGCGCAGCCCGAGTCGAATGAAGGGCGCCTCGTGCGCCCTTTTGCCGTCGGCCCGACGGTCCACTTTTGTCAACCGACATACACCCAAGGTCATGTGACTTGGGATTGTCCGAGCTGTCGGATATGCGACGTTAAAGTCGTTCACCCGACACAGACAGTCCGATCGATTGCCATGATCTAAAAGGATCTCCTTTGGGGCGCATATTGCATCGTTCATCCGGACACGGATCAACGGACTGACGACAGCCATGCAGAGAATGTCCATAGCCAACACTTTGTGCCGGGCCCAATTCCGGCCCTTCCAGGTACAGAGAAAGGAAGGGAGTGTGATTGCAAGCGTCATCGGGCTTTGAACATTCCATCATTGTGGACATGGAAAATACCCTGCTGGCTCGGCGCCAACTCTTCAGTCTGGTTCACCCGGCCAGTTCCTGGATATCGGCGTAGGCGACGGGTCATGTTGACTGCCGTCTCGGCCGCACCGCGTGCTGACTCCTTCGAGCAACGCTCAACGCCGCTGCACACCGGCGATCAAAAGCCAGATCCAACAATGCGTCTCCCGAAAACCGAAGAGGTGAACAGATATGGTCAAGATCGGCGCTTCGGCGCTCTCGTTATTAACTGAAGAGGCATCGGGATCGGCAACCGCTGGGGCGCTGTCCAACGGTTCAAACGGTGCACATCCACCGCTAGCGCTGAGCGATTTGGAGCGGGCACTGGCGATCAACGATCGCTATCGCGGGCTCACCGTGAATGTTCCCGAGGGGCCGTTCTGGCTGACTGGAGCCAACACGTTCGTATACCGCCGGACTATCCACGGCGAGCAGCAGTTTATGCGGGTCGATGCTGCCACGGGTTTGAAACGGGCCGCCTTCGACCATGCCCGTCTGGCGGCGGCGCTAAATGAAGCGAGCCATAAGAGCTATCAGGCCGGCGATCTTCCCTTCGAGCGTTTCGAATTGACCGAGGATGGTCGCAGGCTCGACTTCCTGATTGAGCAGGTCCGGTGGAGCTGCGACGTTGCAAGCTATGTTTGCACCAGCACAAACTCGGATGTGGACGCGCCGGACTTTCAGCTCCGCCACGTCTACACCCCCCCGGCTAAGAATAACCCCGACCAGAGGAGCGTCTCGCCCGACGGCAAATGGATCGTCTCTATAAAGAACTGCAATGTTTTGCTGCGCAGCAAGGACGGATTGCAGGATGTTGCGCTGAGCCGGGATGGGTCAGAGGGCAATTACTACGTCCTTTCGACACTGAGTTGGTCGCCGGACTCGCGCCATCTCGCGGCCTACCGCGTTCGCCCCGGCTACAAGCGGGTGGTCCCCTACCTCAATTCGTCGACGGACCGGTTGCAGCGCGAATATTCGGCAATGGTCTATCCCAAGCCGGGCGATGTCCTTCCGCTGCCCCAGCCGGTCCTGTTCGAGATTGCCAGCCAGCGCCAGATCGTGATCGACAACGCCCTGTTCTCCAACCCCTTCAAACTTTCCGCTCTCCAATGGTGGGCAGACGGTCGCGGCTTCACTTTCGAATATAACCAGCGCGGGCATCAGCTCTATCGGCTGGTCGAGGTAGACGCCGCCACGGGCCGCGCACGCTCGCTGATCGAAGAGACCAGCACGACCTTCGTTGATTACCGGCCGCTGGTGATGAACCAGTACCGTACCGGGAAAATCTTTCGTTACGATGTCGACGACGGGAAGGAGATCATCTGGGCGTCCGAGCGCGACGGGCACGAGCACCTGTACCTGTTCGACGGCCAGACGGGCGCGCTCAAGAACCAGATCACCAGCGGTGAGTGGGTGGTCCGCGCGGTCAACCATGTCGATCCGGTCAAGCGCCAGATCTGGTTCGAGGCGAGCGGGAGGAACCCGGGGGAGGACCCCTATTTCGTCCATGCGTACCGCATCGGCTTCGACGGTGAGGGGCTGACTGAGCTCACGCCCGAGCCGGCCAACCACCATGTCGAGTTCTCTCCCGACGGCCGCTACTATGTCGATCTCTGGTCACGCATCGATCTGCCGCCCCGCATGATGCTCTACCGCGCCAGCGACGATGTCACACTCATGGAGGTGGAGACCGCCGACATGTCCGAGCTCGTCGCCGCCGGCTGGCAGCCGCCACTCAGCTTCCACGCCAAGGGGCGCGACGGCAAGACTGATATTTGGGGCGTGATCCACCTGCCCGCCAATTTCGATCCGAAGAAGAAGTACCCGGTGGTGGAGAAAATCTATGCCGGGCCCCAGGGCTCCGGCGTCCCGAAATCCTTCTCAACGCGGACAGAGCCGCTCACGCAGCTGGGCTTCGTCGTTGTGCAGATCGATGGCATGGGTACCAACAACCGCTCGCGCGCCTTTCATGACGTTGCCTGGAAAAATCTGAAGGACGCAGGCTTTCCCGATCGCATTCTATGGCACAAGGCGGCCGCCGCGAGGTATCCGTGGTACGATATCTCCAATGTCGGCATTTTCGGCGGGTCCGCAGGCGGCCAGAACGCGGTGGGCGCGCTGCTCTTCCATCCCGAATTCTATAAGGTCGCGGTCGCCAACAGCGGCTGCTACGACAACCGGATATACAGGATCAGGTGGAGCGAACAGTGGATGGGGTGGCCAGTCGGCATTGAATATTCCCAATCCTCCGCTATCGACAATGCTTACAGGCTGCGGGGCAAGCTGATGATCGTCGTGGGCGAAATGGACCGCAATGTCGACCCGTCCTCCTCGCTGCAGCTTGCCGACCGACTCATCAAGGCGGGAAAAGATTTCGACATGGTCTATGTGCCTGGTGCCGATCACAACGTGCCAGGCATCTACACTGAGCGCAAACTCCTGGACTTCTTCGTGCGCAACATTCTTGGTCAGACCCCACCCGACTGGAACGCTAAACGAACATAGCTGCAAAAGAGCAATCGTCACGATGATGCTTCGGCAGCTTCTGCCTATAGCAATCCTCGTGCCCGTTTTGTTGGCTGTGATCGAGGCGGCGAGCGAGCGGAGAACCGCTCGAGGGGGCCTGCGCCGATTCCTGCGCAACGGGCCTTAGCAAGACGGAAACGGGAACGTTCCGACGCTCGACGGCCGCAAAGCGGGAATTGAGGACATGGGCGCCCCGCCTCTGCCTGCCTTTGCCTTCGCTCGCCAATAGCGGCTTTCCCCGGAAGCGGGTGGTGGGCGGCGAGTTGCGACCGGAAGGGCCGCCATCCAGGCGGACCGCATCCGAAGGACCGAAACGAAGAGAAGGACCCGAAGCGAGAGCGAAGGGTTGCGGGATGACGCGGCGGCCTAGAAGGGAGTGCCGCCTACCCTGCTCCGCCGGGGGGCCAAAGAAGAGCTGCGCCCGCCCTTGCCCGCGCCAGGGCGGGAGCGGAATGGCTGAGACGCCTGAGATTGCCGAAGAAAACCGGGGCTGGTCCGCCCGGCAACCGTGGCTCCGCGCGGCGCGAGGGCGCCCGCTACGTCCGGAGGCTCAACAGAATTTCGCACGGATCAGCGTCAAGCACCGCAGTTAGGTCGAGAAACTCAATGACATCGAGACGCCGCTCTCCACCCTCATACTTGGCCACGAAGGATTGCGGCCGACCAAGTTTCTCAGCCACCTGCGCCTGGGTCAGGCCTTTGGCCTTGCGCAGCGATATCAACTGGGCCAGAAACCTCTGGTGGCGGGCAGATCGAAGTGACTTGGGCATGTAGGCGAACCGGTCAGGTAAAGACCGGCTCAGCCACTAATCCCGGTTCCGGATTATCCCATTTTGGGATATGCTGTCTTGAATCCAGCGTTCAACATGCGAGGTTCGCGGCAGATATGGATCCATCAACGGGAACAGACGGGACTCAAAGCTCAACACTGCGCGATGAGGTCCCATGGTCAGACAGCATCACGGGCTACGACAGGCAACATTCCACCATTTACCTGCGCATCCTGGACGCCTGCGCCGACAATGCGAGTGTAGAGGAAATGGCCGAGCTCATTCTCGGTATCGACCCCGTCCTTGAACCGGTGCGCGCCCGCAAGGCTGTTCGCAGCCATATCGATCGGGCGAACTGGATGGTGACGACCGGCTACAAGGAACTGTTCGGCGGCTGACGCACGGCTGGAAATGTCACCTTTTTAGGGCAAGGAACTCACGACAGTCCCCCTTCCTGAGCGCACGGCCGGAGAGACGCGCCGAATGCGGTCGCTGAGGTGATCGCCAGGATCCGTCCAGTCGGCGTGGACCCGACTTCTCCGATCAGCACTTCAGCGAATCTCGCGATGTGAAGGTCCGGCGAGCGATCCGTCGATGTCCCGAAGAACGACATTCAATCGAGCACTTTTTGGCGGAAGGCAGCACAAAGGGCATTGAGCCACTCGAGCGCGCATAGGCGACGCTTGAATGCCGCCGCGCAGGTGAAGCTAACTTGTCATGAACTGAAACCCGAACGGGCCAGGCGCCCAATTGCCTGCCGGGTGGTCGTCAGCCCAAGCTTCCGGCGACCCTCGATGAGGCTGATCTCCGCGGCGCCCTGGCCGATGTCGCCTCTGGACTCAATCTGCTCACTTTTGCCTACCTCTCCGTGCCCCCGCGGTCTGATGGCAAACCCACGCTGATCTCGAATTATCCGGCGCCATGGACAGCACGTTATCTTGAGAATCGGTATCAGAGCGTCGACCCCGTTATTGTGCGTGCACGCGGTGGCGGATGCCCGTTTCGTTGGGAATCCGATCGTTCGTTCGCCGCAAACTGTCCGCCGATCGAATGATCGATGGTGTCTTGCTAACGCCGCGGGAATACGAGTGCCTGCAGTGGGCAGTCCGATTGCGAGATCGACTGCATCCTGGGGGTTACGCTACGCACCGCCGCCTTTCATCTGGGCAACGCTTTTCTGAAAGCCGTTGCAAGAATCTTTCAAAGACAATTTGCAACCTCGCGGTGATACAGCGCCTGAAAAATGGCGCTATGTGCTGTCATGCCCGCCGAAATGTCGCAAACCGACACACCCACACGGGCGGGGCCTTGGTTGTTGCCGGTGATGGCGCATAAACCTGTTTCAGCTTGTACGATGAGATCATAAGCCTTCAGCCCTGTGTTCCCGAATCCAGAGATGTCGCAGGTGATCAGCCGCGGATATTGTCGACGGAGATCAGCAGACCCGAAACCCAATTTTTCGATACTGCATGGCTTCAAAGACGTCGAAAGCTGCAATGAGGGTGTTGAGGATCTCGCGGTCCGCGTCCGATCTCAGGTCTAGACAGACCGACTCCTTGGAGCCAGACGAAGTAAGCGCTCTGTCCCCGCACCAATCTGTCGTAGGGTGTACTCGCCGTTCGGCGCGGGCTGTCGGGTTCGCGCCTAATATTGGTCTTTACGTCACCTTCGCCGTTCCTGAAAGCAGATGGGGTGGATGGCTCCCGCTCTCGGCATCACTGTGCCACAGTGGGTTTGCTGTCAGGCAACCCGAGCTAAGGAGCCTTCCGCCATGCAGATTACCACCGTGGGCCTTGATCTGGCCAAGCGCAATTTTCAAATTCACGCCGTCGACGCGTCTGGAGACGTTGTTGTTCGTAAGGCACTGCGCCGATCCCAAGTTCTGCCGTTCTTCACCAGTTGCCGCCCTGCCTGATCGGCATGGAGGCGTGCGGCACATCGCATCATTGGGCTCGAGAGTTGACGGAACTCGGCCATGAAGTCCGCCTGATGCCACCGTCCTACGTGAAGCCCTATGTGAAGCGCGGAAAGAATGATGCGGTGAACGCGGAAGCGATTTGCGAAGCGGTGACACGCCCGACCATGCCCTCCCTCGGTGGCTGAAAGCAATTCCTCGGCGGGTCGTTCTGCGGCTCTGGCGCTGTCCATCAATTCCCTCATCCCAGCCGCTGAAATTTCACCTTTCATCACACGCGCCACAGCTTGGGCCTGCCGAGCCTCCTTCGCTTGCTTTGGGCTTCTTTCAGCCCATTGATGATTGACGGAAATCATGCGCAAAGCATAAGGTCCGATGCTAGCGGCATATAGATTCCATTGCCTTGAACAGATAGGCCGAGGTTGCCACGCGGACCCAAATCACGGGCGTTGGCAAGGCAGACTGGATTGTCCCCGAGATAGAAGCTCCGCCCGGCGCGGGTTCCGCAAGAACAAAATCTTTCGCAGCGATGATTTGTGCGTATTCTCCTAGCTCCCCTGGATGCTGAGAAGATGGTCTCGCTTATGCCACAAGACTCTGGCGTCCCGTTCTCCGCGGTCATGCCGCAACCGGCGACATCATCGCCCCGATCCGGGACACAACGGGGGTGAACTCCCGTCTCGACGACGCGGCGTCGCCGCCGTTGCAAAGGCGATCGTCGCCATCCGCTCGTAGTTCATGCCCAAGCGGGTCAAAGCGACCCGCATCTGACTTCTGCCTCTGTCAAGCAAGGACAGCCGTGCGGTGCTCGTGACATTTACGTTGCAAACACTGGAGTACCGATTCGGGCGAACGATCGGCGCTCCGGCGCTTGCTTGCCGCGTTGCGGCAAGCAGGTTTGATACCAACCGCCCTTCCGATTGAGCGCATGGAGTACGACCAGATTGTTGATGTGTTCGCGGCTTACCTCACGAATGAGAGAGGGCTCGCCGCCTCGACGGTGGATCGAAATGCCGACAGAGCTTCCCAACTGTCGCATATACTGAGTCCCGGGCAGCCGTATACCAGCGATTTCATAGGTCTTTTGGAGCCGGGAACATTCGCGGATCAGCGCACCCAGATCGTCTGTATCAATACGGATTGTCTCGACGACTTTCGCTCCAAATTGTCGTAGCGACTTGGATTGTCAGAAAGGGTAATTGGCTGGAGACCAAGACGCTGAGCAGCCTGGACGTAGAGCAAACCCGAGCCCATTTTCGAGCCTCCAAGTAGGATCAGCGCTCTTTCCATTGGCCCCCTTCTGTGCGTGCCGTGCGGCGGTCTGAAGGATTCCCGGCATCTTTGCAGCCGCGCTTGACCGCAGACCTTGCCCGCAGGCTTCCAACGATTTTCGGCGTGAAGAATCTACGAATCTTATTTTCGAGTTTTGTTGCAACGAAAGGGTTTGTGTGCGTCTTTGCAACGAGCCGCTCCAGCGCGGCGATCGGGCCTGTATTGGGTAGACGTCGCGTTGCTTCGGCCTCGAGCCTGCCAAGAAACTGGGCCGGCCAAGGCGGTCAATTCGTTAGCAGGAGAACCTAAAGGTACAATGCCGGCCTTTCAATCTGCCACTATGCGGTTCCTTCGCCAAGCTGTGCCAGCTTGGCCGAACCGCAGCACAGGCAGGTTGACGGTGCGGCGATGATGGCGCGCTCACGCCGACGAGGTGCCATTGTCCGAGGCCTTCGGGTCCGGGCTGCTCCTCCTATCATCTACCTCATGAACGGGGATTTGAATCACCAGCGAACGCCGTGGTCACATCACAACGTATCATCGATCACAGGGCGCGCTCCAGCCTTGGTCTGGGCGGTCGATTTCGGGCGAGCTATTGATCGTTTCGACCGATATCACTCGCCCCGTCGTCGCCGACGTGATCGCGGCCTGCATGAGAGCGAGACTGCCAATATTGTCACGCCCCAGGCTGGCGAACGGTGCGACGGTGCCGATCTCGACGGCGCGCGCGAAGGTCGCCAAGCTTTCTCTACGTCCGAACGATGCCGTCGCGGGAAGGTCGATCGGCACTACGGGGTGGCCGCGCTTTCGAATCCTGACGTGATCGCCGTCCAATGTGACATCCCGGTCACCGCGGCAGGTCCAGATGATCTCGCCCTCGGCGCATTCCAAATGCCACTCGCCGCCATACGGCGTCTCCACTCCACCACTAAGCCAATTGCCGCGATAGGTGACGACGGTGCCTCGACCGAAGATGATCGTCGCAGCCGCTGCGGGCGGCTCACTGAACGAACTCCCTTCCGGCTGCCACGCGGTACAATATACCTGCCGGGGCTCCTGCCCGAGCACCATACGCATCAGGTCAAAGTGGTGGATACCAAGATCCTCAAGAAGGGGCTGTCGTAGGGCATAAAAAGGTTCATCGGCCGGCGTACAGTTCAGGAACCGTCGGAATTCGATGTGGACTGCGCCTACCGGTCCGAGTACTTGCTCTCTGACAAGCCGGGCAGCACTGATGGCTGCAGGAAAGAAGCGGAAGTTCTGGCTGACCATAAGTGTTAGGTGGTAACGGTCCGCCAAATCAGCAAGGCGCTCCGCCTCGACGATCGTAGACACAAACGGCTTCTCCACCAATACGTGCTTACCGGCCTCCAGAGCAAGTTCAACGAGAGAAGCATGGGCCCGGACGTGCGCCGTAACCAAGACGGCGTCGGCACCGACACTCGAGAGCGCTGCCTCCAAAGTTGGGAAGCACCGGTCCGGGGGAGCCCCGAGCCGAAGCTTCACTCGCTGCAGCGCCTCAGGATTCGGGTCGACCCAACTTACCGCCTCGACTTCGGGCACATGAGGTATGACCGTCTCAGCCCAGTCTGCACCCCATTCACCAAGCCCAACCTGAATTATCCTAGTTGGCATGCTACCACCTCCTATTTAGACTAGACGAACCGCGGATGTCGCTTCAATAGGGCGGTCCGCAAGATGCATGGCATCTGACGAAGGGCACGAAGTGTGCACGTGGACGGGTCGAGGAGCAGCCGGCGTTGCGGACCAAAATGTCACTCTACTGGAGTGTACGACAACCTTTCAGCTGCAAGACGCCACATCATTCGGATTGGCCATTTACCACTCACGAAGTTGGCCTCGCCGCCCTACGAGACAGGTGATTGAGCCCTTCATATCCAACGCCTTCATCAAGGCCCACAACCAACTAGCCTTCGCTTCAGCGACAGCCTGCCAGCAAGCCGCCCAACGTTCCCGACTCAACCTGTAATCTCGGCGTTGATCAAGGTTAAACTTCGACAATACATTGAACGTACTTTTACGTCATAGTGTTCCCAGCTAGTGAAGTGAGCGTGCCACAGGAGCGGGGTTATGTATAGTAAATGTTATGTAAAATATTTCTTGCTATCCTTCAAAACTGCATCGATCAAGAACTGGCTGATGCGGCGGGCATGCTACCACCTCCACTTCACACGAACCTCGGCTTCATGAACCAAGTCGACGCTGGTTTGCGGAATTGACCCGCAAGCAATTACGGCGCGGCGTTGGCCTTGCCGAGCAGTTCCAAATGCTTGCCGCGTGATTGGCCTCGTGTCAGACTCTCTCTACATTCCCATTCAGCCGTTGCAACAAAACCCCCGATGATCGTCCCGATCACCGGCAGCGCGCGGTCAACAACGGCGAGCCGATGAGGCTGACGGCTTTGGCGGGAGCAGGCATCGCGCGGCTGGCGCGCTGCATGTCGAGCCAGACGTTGTCGCTGGGCGGCTTGTGCCGCTGCTGGAAGAATTCAATCACGGCGAGCGATTACGGCTTCGGCACGAAAGGCGCCGGACGCCGGCCAGCCGCCTGGCGCTCGAGCATCCAGCCCGGATATTCGGATGGCAGCGCGCTGACTTCGTC
>NZ_JBVVQN010000030.1:0-49092 GCF_055811075.1 Mesorhizobium sp. WSM4820
TCGGGATTGACGACTTCCAGACCGGGTTCGATGCGATGAAGAGCGGCAATTCCGGCAAGGTGGTGATGGACTGGTGAAGGCGGCGGCGCTTGGGGCTAGACTCCAGGCTCGTCATCTGTGGACATGAACGCCCAGGGGCAGGGCGATTTTCGGATTTCGCGAGGGCGATGATGACGCTTCTTTATCATTCAGGGCTATCGAATCCAGGACTTGATTGCCATCTGGCGCGCCAGCCGCTGACAGCGGGTAGTCGTGTCGAGAGGCATCCCTCAACGAGACCGGGCAAGCACGAATGAAGACTCAAATAGTCGTCATTGGCGGTGGGGCTGGAGGTCTTGAGCTCGTGCGGCGGCTCGGAGCACGGCTCGGCCGCAAGGATTTCGATATCATACTTGTCGAGCGGAACCACACCCATGTCTGGAAGCCGCTCCTCCATGAGGTCGCGGCCGGCTCACTCGATGCAAATCTTGACGAAGTGGGCTACCGCGGCCACGGGCACCGTTGGGGCTACCGCTTCTTCTACGGGTCGCTGGAGGCCATCGATCGCACCGCGCGGCAGGTCACAGTGGCGCCGATATTCGACGATGACGGGTCGGAACTGGTCGGTCGACATCGGCTCCGATACGACTACCTCGTTATCGCAATCGGGTCGGTTTCAAACGACTTCGGCACTCCCGGAGTCAAGGATCATTGTCTTTTCCTCGAAGACCGTCATCAAGCAGATCGCTTTCGATTGAAGTTGTTGAATCATTGTCTTCGAGTTTCCAGGACAATGTCAGCCAATCCAACCGACGACGCCTTCGTTGATATAGCTATCGTAGGTGGCGGCGCGACAGGCGTCGAACTCGCTGCTGAACTCTACAATGCTGCATCATCTCTCAGACATTATGGCCTGGAAGTCTTCGACGAGACCCGGCTGAGGGTCACTTTGATAGAGGCCGGGCCGCGGATTCTTCCGGCTCTCCCAGAAGCTTTAGCAAAGGCCGCGCATCAGGAACTTGAGGCCCTCGGCGTCCGGGTGCTCGCAAACACGGCTGTATCCGAAGCAACGGAACAGGGACTGAGGTGTGCTACCGGGGAGCAGATACACGCCGATATTTGCGTCTGGGCTGCAGGAGTGCAGGGGGCAAATATTCTAGGAAAGCTCGACGGGCTTGAGGTGGCGCGCAGCAGGCAACTTGTCGTCCTTCCCACCCTCCAAACGAGCCGGGACGAGCGCATCTTCGCTATCGGCGATTGCTGTTTTTTCAAGCCAGAAGGGGCGGGCGGCCCGGTGCCGCCACGCGCTCAGGCCGCCCACCAGATGGCATCGACCGCTTATCGCAACATTCTTCACTTGATTGCCGGGGAAACGCCGGAAGCATTTGTCTATCGGGACAAGGGCTCGCTCGTGTCGTTGAGCCGGTTTTCCACCGTCGGCAGCTTGATGGGAAACCTCGTCGGAGGGCGGATGGCGATCGAGGGGCGGCTAGCCAGG
Organism: Mesorhizobium sp. WSM4820; assembly: GCF_055811075.1. Lineage (NCBI taxonomy): Bacteria > Pseudomonadati > Pseudomonadota > Alphaproteobacteria > Hyphomicrobiales > Phyllobacteriaceae > Mesorhizobium > Mesorhizobium sp. WSM4820. The sequence continues at coordinate 1,478 of NZ_JBVVQN010000030.1, forward strand.
ATGATCTACGTATCTCTGTACCGCATGCACCTGGTGGCCATACATGGCTGGATCAAGGGCCTGGCTCTTATCCTGGTCGGCCATGTCAACCGGGTTGTCCGTCCGCGTCTCAAATTGCATTGAGGTTGGTCAGGCGCGTGGCAGGCAGCGACCGAATGATGCCGCTGAGATCTGCATTGCACTTCGGCTGAGCGACGCCCGAGTGGCCTTGCCGCCTTCCTCGCCCGATTTGCGCCATATGGCATGCCGCCGTGCTGCTCAAAACGAATGATCCCGCTGAATTGAAGGGGCATAACAGCAGCGAAATCTGCCCGCCGGACGCCACTCTAAGGTCCGACTACAAATGTGACTTTGGATCAAGCGACAGCGTTGCACTCATGACCGTTGATCATGACAGGGATAGCGTCAGCGCCCCGACCGAGCTGATGAAATTCGAGACCCGCCATCTGCCGGGCGCGCTGAAGCTGTCGCAGGAGATGGGCTGGCCTTATCGCCAGGAGGACTGGGAATTTGCCGTGACGGTCGGCAATGGCCTGGTCCTCGAGCGGGCAGGACAGGTGATCGGCACTGCCATGTCCTGGAATTACGGACAGGCCCATGCCACTGCCGGGATGATCATAGTCACTGGCTCGGCGCAAGGCGGTGGCAACGGCTCCCGGCTTTTTGACGGGTTGCTTCAGGCCACGGACGGGCGCGACGTGCTGCTCAATTCGACGGAAGAGGGGCTCGCGCTCTACAAGCGACGCGGCTTCACTGCCTGGGGTACGGTGGTTCAGCACCAGGGCCTGCTGACCGTTGCCGTGACGCAGAGTGCGCGCGACGACATCCGTCAGGCGACGGTCTCCGACCTCGCGGCGATCCAGGCCTTCGACGAACGGGCCACAGGCATGCCCCGGCCGTCTATGGTGGCTGGCCTCGCTGACGCGGGCAATGTTTCGGTCATCGAACGCGCGGGGCGGATTGCAGGCTACGCCATCGCCAGACGGTTCGGCCGCGGCTATGTCGTCGGCCCTGTTGCAGCAGAAAGCGCCCAAGACGCGCGGCTTCTGATCCTGGCCCAGCTTGCGACGCTTCACGGCCAATTCGTGCGCATCGACGTCTATGCCGAACACGTATTGGGCGACTGGCTGGATAGCCTGGGCCTCGCGCGTGTCGGTGCTGTGATCGCGATGGTCAAGGGGCGACGGCCCGTCTGCGACGGGACGGCCCGCATGTATGCCTTGGCAAATCAGTCGTTCGGTTGAGGAATGAGGTAGGGTAGCGATGGATACGAATGCAGATATCCGTGAGGCGGCACAAACGATCGATGCCCTCATCACCCCGTCGCTGCTTCTGGACCGGGGGCGGATCGAGCGCAACATCCAGCGTCTGGCCGAGCATGCCAGAGAGCTTGGCGTAGTGCTGCGCCCGCATATGAAGACGGCCAAAAGCATCGACGTCGCCCGACATGTGTTCCCCGGCGAAACCGGCCCGATCACGGTCTCGACCATCGCCGAGGCGGAGTATTTCGCCGGCCACGGCTTTCGCGACATCACCTATGCAGTCGGCATGTCGCCGGCGTCGGCCGTCCGCGCCATGGAGCTTTGTCGCCGCACCGGCGCTGATGTGAAGCTGCTGCTCGATTCCGTGGAGCAGGCCGACGCCCTGGCCGGTGTACGCGAAGCCACCGGTGTGACGCCGTCCGTCTTCATCGAACTGGACTGCGACGACCATCGCGGCGGATTGAAGCCGGACGATCCCAAGCTGCTCGATGTGGCCGACAGGATCGTCGCAGCTGGCTCCAACCTGGTCGGCGTCCTCGCCCATGCCGGCGAGTCCTATGGCTTGAGCACGCCCGATGCGCTGGTCAAGGCAGCCGAGAGCGAGCGTTCGGCCACCGTGCGCGCCGCCGAAACCTTGCGCGCCCACGGCCATGCCTGCCCGATCGTCAGCCTCGGCTCGACGCCGACGGCGCACTTCGCCGAGGACCTCGAAGGCGTCACGGAGCTGCGCGCCGGGGTCTACATATTCTTCGATCTCGTCCAGCACGGGGTAGGGGTCTGCCGTCTCGACGATATCGCGATTTCCGTGTTGGCCACGGTGATCGGGTCCAAGCCGGAAAAAGGATGGGTGCTGGTCGACGCGGGCTGGATGGCGCTTTCGCGCGACCGCGGAACCGCAAACCAGCAGGTCGACCAGGGTTACGGTGTCGTCTGCGATGAAAAGGGGCGGGTGCTTGAAGATGTGATCGTGGCGCAGGCCAGCCAGGAACACGGTATCCTCGCCATTCGTGCCGGTTCTGGAAAGTCCATGCCCGATTTGCCGCTCGGGGCTCGGGTCCGGATTCTGCCCAACCATGCCTGCGCGATGGCCGCCCAGCACCACTTCTACAGCGTCGTCAACGGGGACAGTCCCCGGATCGAAGCCCGTTGGGAGCGGATCCGCGGATGGTAGGGGCTGCAATCGCAACGCTTTGCATGGCGCCCGTGCAAAATGACGCACTGGTGGTGCAATCATGAAGCTTACATCTTATTGGCTGGACACCTCTCAGCCGTTCAATGAGGGCGCGTCCAAACCGCTCGAAGGCCACTACGATGTGGCGGTTGTGGGCGGCGGCTTGACTGGATCCTCCGCGGCTCTGGCCCTCGCCAAGAAGGGCGCCCGGGTTGCACTGTTGGAGGCCGAAACGATCGGCAACGCCGCATCCGGCCGCAATGGCGGGATGTGTAATAACGGTTTTGCCCAGAACTATGCAATCATGGCCGGCAAGCACGGCAAGCCGGCCGCAAACGCGCTCTACAAGGCTTTCGACGCCGGCGTCGATATGGTCGAGCGGTTGGTGCAGGAAGAAAAGATCGACTGCAGCTTCTCCCGCGTCGGCAAGCTCAAGCTTGCCGCCAAGCTCGAGCACTACGATGTGCTGGCACGCAGTCAGGAACTCTTGGCGGCCAATGTCGATCCCGGAACGAGGATGATCGCGCGCGCCGACCTGCGAGACGAAGTCGGCACCAACCGCTATTATGGCGGGCTGCTCTTTCCCAAGAGCGCCAGCATGCATGTCGGCCGTTTCGTCCGGGGTCTGGCGACCGCGGCGGCGCGGCGCGGCGCAGAGGTCTATGAAAACGCCCCCGTCATGGCGTTGCGCAAGGTCGCCGGCGGGCATGAGGTCGAGACCCCGCGCGGCAAGATCGTCGCGCGGCAGGTCCTGCTGGCGAGCGGCATTTCCCAGGTCGGTCCGCTCGGATGGATCCGCCGCCGCATCGTGCCGGTCGGCGCCTTCCTGGTCGTGACGGAACCGCTGTCGCCTTCGCAACTCGAGCGCCTCATGCCGACCCGACGCAATGTCGTCGACACGCGCAATCTCGTCGTCTACTGGCGGCTGACCCCGGACAATCGCATGCTGTTCGGCGGGCGGGCCCGGTTTGCTGCATCCAACCCGCAGTCCGACGAGAAGAGCGGCCGGATCCTGAAAGCGGCGATGGTCGAGGTCTATCCGGAACTGGCCGACATCCGCATCGATTACTGCTGGGGCGGCATGGTCGACATGACCCGCGACCGCCTGCCGCGCGCCGGGGAGCGCAACGGAATCTACTACTCCATGGGCTATAGCGGCCACGGCACCCATATGTCGACGCTGATGGGCAGCATCATGGCCGATGTCATGGACGGGCGGCCGGACCTGAACCCCTGGAAGGATTTCGACTGGCCGGCGATCCCTGGATACTTTGGGCGTCCCTGGTTCCTGCCGATCCTCGGTGCCTATTACCGCATGAAGGACCTTGTCACATGATTTCGCCCCTCGAACACCTGTCCCGCAACGGCCGCCTCGACAAGTTCTTCATCGACGGTCAATGGGTCGAGCCGAGAGGCACCGCCCAGAGCGTCGTGGTGAATCCCGCCACCGAAGAGGTCGTGGCCCGGTTTCCGCTCGGAAACAGCTGGGATGTGGACGCGGCCGTTGCAGCGGCCCGCCGGGCGTTCGCCACCTGGAGCCGTACCAGGCCGGAATACCGCGCGGGTCTGCTTGATCGCCTGCAGGCGCTGCTCGAAGCGCGCAATGAACTGCTTGCGCAATGCTTGAGCCTCGAAATGGGCGCGGCGATCGGATATGCGCGCACCGCGCAGGTGCCGCTGGCGATCGCCCATGTGCAAGTCGCTCGCGATGTCCTGAAAACCTTCCCCTTCGTCGAACAGCGCGGCCACACCGCCGTCACCCACGAACCGATCGGTGTCTGCGCCCTGATCACGCCCTGGAACTGGCCGCTCTACCAGATCACCGCCAAGGTTGCGCCGGCGCTCGCCGCAGGCTGCACGGTCGTGCTGAAGCCAAGCGAGCTCTCTCCTTTGGACGCCCTGCTGTTCGCCGAGGCGATTGAGGAAGCCGGCTTCCCTGCCGGTGTCTTCAACCTCGTCAATGGTGACGGCCCAGGCGTGGGCATGGGTCTCGCCTCCCATAGGGATGTCGACATGATCTCCATTACCGGCTCCACCCGTGCCGGCATCGCGGTGGCCCAGGCCGCCGCGCCGACGGTCAAGCGCGTGTCGCAGGAGCTCGGCGGCAAGTCGCCGAACGTGATTTTGCCCGACGCCGATCTCGACCGTGCCGTTTCACGGGGCGTAGCCGCCGCCTTCCGCAATCTCGGCCAGTCATGCAGCGCGCCGACGCGCATGATCGTGCCGCGCGAGCGGCTGTCCGAGATCGAGGCAATCGCCAGGAGGGCCGCAGCCCAGATCATCGTCGGCGATCCGCTTTCGGAAGCCACCACTCACGGTGCAATCGCCAACCGGTCCCAGTTCGACCGCATCCAAACAATGGTCGGCGTCGGCGTTTCGGAGGCCGCGAAGCTGCTCACCGGCGGACTGGGCCGTCCGGACGGCCTAGATGTCGGGTTCTATGTGAATCCGACCATCTTTTCCGACGTGCACACAGGCATGCGCATTGCCCAGGAAGAGGTTTTTGGGCCAGTTCTGTGCATCATCCCCTACGACACGGTCGAGGAGGCCGTCACTATCGCCAACGATACGGTCTACGGCCTGGGGGCCCATGTGCAGGGCACGGATATGGGCGCCGTCAGGGACGTCGCCTCGCGGATCCGCGCCGGTCAGGTTCATCTCAACTACCCCGCCTGGGACCCGCACGCCCCGTTTGGCGGTTTCAAGCAGTCCGGAAACGGACGCGAATATGGCATCGAAGGCATGTTGGAGTACCTCGAGGTCAAATCCATCCTCGGCTATTTCTAGGCGACATCTTCGCCAGGCAATCGAGCAGCGGTGGAGGCGGACCGCTCGAAGCGGACGAGCGTGGCCGCCGGGTATTCGCTGCGAGTGAGGCTCGTGCTGCGGGTTGTGGGCTTGCGGGGGTGTCTGAGATCACCGGTCTGGCCCGTTCGACGATCGGGCGTGGCATCAGAGACCTCGATGTTGCGACGGCGCGCGGGCAGGTGCGTCGACAGGGCGTTTGTCTTACGATCGAATGTAGTGGCAGAGAGCTCTGGCCTGGAGCTTCCTCGATCGTTTGAAGCGCCGCCGTGCTGAGTTCAATTTGTGATTAGATTATTTTGACCAGGACTAACCTCCCACGTGATGTCCTTCGAGGCACGCCGAGATCGCCCGCAGCTGGAATTCCAGTGCGGGGCCCTCTGCCGGGAACCGGCCGTCCAGCGCGGAGGTGCCGACGGTAAATCCCGCTGCGCCACTGTTGCGAATGGTGTTGATCTGATCCGGCCGGTCCACCGATCCCGCGACGATAACGGGCTTGGGCACGGCCCGGCACACAGCGTCGATCAGCGATGGCACATTGCCTGCCGAACGGTAGGCGAGAAGGTCGAGACCGGCGACACCGGAATGGCTGGCGAGCGCGACGGCGCTGTTGACGATCTCGGCCTGAGATCCTTCCAAAATGCTCGGGTGCCCGACGATGCGACCCGGAAACGGATAGTAGCGGATGGGCGTCCCTTCCAGCAGCGGCAGCACGTCTTCGGCATGGGTGCCACCGAGAAGAAAGTCGACGCCGAGGTCGATCGCCGCCTTGACCGAGCGGATCTCGCTGTCGCGGTCGAGCGATACAACTTCGAGATAAGTGTTGGCTCCGCCCTCGCGGATCTGGCGGGCGAGGGCGGCAAGCGCGTCGAGCGGCAGGCCGATGTCCTTGAAGCCGATGTGGCGGATTCCGGCTCCGAGCGCCGTTTCGGCGTGGACGGCGGCGTCGGTCACCGTGCGGTCATTGCGTGTCAGCATGAAGATGAAGTCGAATTGGGTCATGGGGTGACGGCTTTCTGGTTAGGGAGGGAGGTCTTCAGCCTAAGGGCGTAGTCGAAGGCGGTCTCCAGGCTGGAGGGGTCGGCAACGCCGGACCCCGCGATGTCGAAGGCGGTGCCGTGATCGGGGCTGGTGCGCACGAATGGCAGGCCCAGCGTGACGTTCACGCCATGGTCGAGGCCCATATATTTGACCGGGATGAGACCCTGGTCGTGATACTGGGCGACCACGATGTCGAACCGGCCCTTACGGGCCTGCATGAACACGGTGTCGCCTGGCCATGGGCCGGAGGCGTCGATACCTTCGGCACGGGCCGCCTCGATCGCCGGCCGGATGATGCGGATTTCCTCGTCTCCGAAGAGACCGCCTTCGCCGGCATGCGGATTGAGGCCGGCGACGGCGACGCGCGGATGGGAGATGCCGAGCGCCTTCGCACCGGCATCGGCCAACCGGATGGCATCCATCTGCGCCGCGAAATCGCCTTTGCGGATCGCCTCGGACAGCGAACAATGGATGGTGACGAGGACCGTGCGAATGTCCTCGTTCGCCAGCATCATGGCGACCTTGGGAGCCCCGCCATGATCGGCCAGGATTTCGGTGTGGCCGGGATAGTGCAAACCGGCTGCTGCGAGTGCTTCCTTGTGAATCGGCGCCGTTACGATGCCGCCCACCCAACCGTCCCGCGCCAGTCCGATCGCGACAACGATGGCGTCGAACGCCGCGCGTCCACTGACGGCCGAAACCTGGCTGACCGGTGGCAGGGCGGAAAGCTGCGAGGAGCAAAGCACGTTGAGGGTTCCGTCATCGAGCACGGTCTCATCGACGGAGGCGATCGGCCGAACCCGCACATCAGAGTTAAGCGCGCAAAGGGCGTGGGTCATCACCAGCGGATCACCGACGACGATCCAGTGTCGCTTGTCCGGTCGACGGAGATACATTTTTGCGATGATCTCGGGGCCGATGCCGGAGGGATCACCCATGGTCACGGCTAGTGGAGCGTCATGGGCGGTCATGGAGAAGAGCCTTTCTTGAAAGCGGTTTGGCCAGCAGGTCGCGGGCGGCATCAAGGAGTGCCGAGGGTGAGCCGAAGCCTCCCGCCTTCATGGCGATGGTGAGCGACGTTCCGTCCGCCCGTTCGGCGCGGCCAACCGGAAAGCCGGGCTCCAACTCGCGGGTGAGAAGGAACCCGTTGATGCCGAGGCGGTCGAGGATCGCGGCCATCGTCTCGCCGCCGGTGGCGATCACCGCGTCATAGTCGCGCCGGGCGACCGCTGCGGCTGCTTGTCCGGCGAGGTTCGTCATCACCGCGCTGGCATTCTCCTGCCGTTGCAGCGGCGCCCGAAGACAAATCACACGGGCGTCGCCGGGAGGGTCGGCCAGGTCGCTGACGACGGGAACGCCTTGTACCTGCAAGGTCTCGCATTGGGCGCGCGTCACCGGATTGGCGCTTCCTGCGACGATCACCACCCGCCCGGCGGCTTTGCCCGTTACCGGGCGTTCGTCCGGCACTGCAGGGACCAGCGATGCCAGCGCGATGGCGAGACCAGGGGAGCCCACCCAAAGGACAGTCTCGGGATCGGGAATGTCGGCGACCTGCCGGTTCAGTATGTTCTGGCTGTCGGCGTCGAGGATCAGAATGGACCCTTTCGTCGCCGCATCGCCGGAACTGTTTGCTGCGAGAATGATCGGTATCCCCAGGGACGGGTCGACCAGATCGGCAATGTGCGATGTGCCTGCGGGATGGACTGGGTCACGGCCGTAGACGCTCTGACTCACGGGAATGCCGTTCACCGTCTGGATCCCGCCGACGGTGAGCCGCCCCGCTTCGGGAAAGGCTGGAGCGATGACAAGCCTGCTCCGGCCGCTGGCGCGAAAGGCGGCGGCGACTTCCTCGCGGATATGGCCGCGCAGGGTCGAATCGATCGTTTTGAACAGAAGGCGGGCATGCGAGAGGGCCGACACGGCGTCGGCGATAGCCCTTGTCGCCTGCCAGATGTCGGAGGCGCGGCTGTTGGTATCGATAGAAGTGATCGCTCCATTCTCCGCGCCGTCGACCTGTCGCTTGATCACAGGTGCATAGCCTCTCGCGAGAAAGGCCGCCGCGCCGTCGGTAGCACTGGTCAGGTCGTCGGCGATTATCCCGACGAGGAGAGATGTGGTCTGCTTCATGTTGGTGAGAATAGCAGAACCGTCGGAACCGAATATCCATATGATCTGACAAGTTGTGGTGATATGACGTCACCAATGAAGCGTTCTGAAATACCTTCGCTCGATGACCTGCGTGCCTTCCAAACAGTGGCGCGTCTGGGATCTGTGCGTGCTGCGGCGGCCGAACTCGCTCTGACGCATGGTGCAGTCAGCCGCCGCGTCTCCAAACTGGCCGCCGATCTTGGTCTGCGCTTGCTTGAAGCGGACGGGCGAGGCGTGCGTCTGACCTCCGATGGCGCGAAGCTGGCGGAGGCGACAGGCAAGGCGTTCCATTTAATCACTGATGCCTTGGCAGAGATCAGATCCAGCTCGACGCCCATTCCGATCATCTTGTCCTGCGAGCGCTCGCTGGCGATGCGCTGGTTGATCCCGCGCCTGTCTGGGTTTCAGGATCGATACCCGGATGTCGAGGTGCATCTGTCGACCGGCGGCGGAGGGCTCGACTTCGCGCGTGACCGGGTGACGCTTGCGATCCGCCGTCTCGATTTTCCGGTGGACCCGGAATGGACCATCATCAGGCTGATGCCCGAGCGCGTCGGTCCGGTCATGCTGCCATCCCTGCGCAAGCGGTTCGAGAGTGGCGACTATGTGGCGCTCGGATCACGGACGCGACCGGATGCCTGGGAAGCGTGGCTCGACGCGCACATGGATGCGCCGCGTCCTCGAACGACCCGATTGCTCGATCATCATTTCCTGATGGCAGAAGCGGCCCTGGGTGGTCTTGGCGTTGCTCTTGCCCCCCAGGCGATTGCAACGGATGACGTAGCGAATGGGCGATTGGAAGCACCACTCGGCTTTGATCGCGACGGGACGGACTACGGCCTGATCCATCCGAAGTCGATCATTGTTTCAACCGGCCTCTCCGCATTGCGCGATTGGCTGACCGCAGAGTCCGAGACATCGTTCAAGCGGCAGGTGCTTGAGAACAGCTAAACTAAGAAAATAAGGTCGCCTTTGCGTCCGTATCGGCTCAGGGCGGCGAAACAGACAGCAATGCGAAAGGGCGTGCTGGTTTGGCGGTCGACCGGAGAGCCTTGTGCTGAATGACCATGCATTGCGGCACATTCTGCCAAGCGCCTGCGATTATGCTTGGCTGATAGGGCAGATTGACAGGAACCAAGGACATGGATCGCTTCCGGCCGAAATACGTGACGTTTGATTGCCACGGCACGCTCATCAATTTCCAGATGGCGGACGCCGCCAGGGATCTGTTCGGTCATCTTCTGGATGGGCCGCGCATGGACGAATTCATCAGAAACTTCCAGGGCTACCGCCTCGATGAGGTGCTGCAGGACTGGAAGCCTTATGCAGATGTCGTTCACAACGCACTGGAACGCACCTGCCGCCGCAACAGCGTCGCATTCCGTGCTGAAGACGCCGAAACGATCTACAACCGCATCCCGACCTGGGGGCCGCATCCCGACGTCCCCGAGGGATTGGCCAAACTGGCCAGGGAAATTCCGTTGGTCACCCTGACGAACTCAATGGTGGCCCAGATTCCGTCGAACGTGGCAAGGCTCGGTGCGCCGTTTCATGCCGTCTTGACCGCTGAAGAGGCGGGTGCCTACAAGCCGCACTTCAAGGCGTTCGAGTACATGTTCGACACGCTGGGTTGCGGCCCGGAGGACATTACGCATGTGTCCTCGTCTTTCCGCCACGACCTGATGTCCGCCTATGACCTGGGGATCAAGAGCAAGGTCTGGGTCAACCGCGGCCACGAGCCGGCCAATCCCTTTTACGAATACACCGAAATCCGCGATGTGACGCAGCTGCCCGGCGTTTTCGGACTCTGAGGGGCGAGGAGGCCGGAGCCCCACAGAGCACTGCGCCAATTTTCGAGGGGCGGCCAGCGGCGGCGTCTCAACATCGCGAGAAATGGAACTGCAGGGCGTCATCGCTGAAGCGCTCCATCTGTCGAAGCATGAAGGACAACGGTTCCCCAACAGGCGAGGATCTTTCGAATTGGGTGCTTATGGTGATCTGGTCCCCGATGAAGAAGCTGGTCAGCTCAATGGCTCTGTGAAGGCAGGGGGCTCCATGACGGCAGGACGCGACCATCTGGCTTACGCGGCAGCTTCAACCGAAGCTTATTTTCGCGCTGCCGCCGCAAGCCTGGCGATGCGGCCGGGCGCTTCCGAACCGGACATGTCGGCGGCACTACTGAAGCGCCACTACGGATTGACGGGATCGATCGCGACATTGTCCTCCGAGGTTGAGCGCACCGTTGACGTCAACCTGCCGGACGGCCGCCGGTTGATCCTGAAGACGTCGGCAACAGCGGAGGCGGTCGACAGCTTTCGTTTTCAAACCGCCGCCATGGCCGGATTGCAAGGGTTCACCGGCTTCGTCGCACCCGAAGTGCTCCGCACGACCAGCGGCGCATTGATGTTTGAGCAAGAGGGATGTTCGAGCAAGAGGGGGTATGCGGGTACTTGCAGACCCGGATCGAGGGCATTCCGCTGCACCAGGCGACGCCCACTCCCGACCTGTTTTTTCGCACCGGCAGTGCTCTCGCCCGGTTGGACCTGGCTCTTGAGCTGGTCAGTGTGCCCGCGGCTCACCGTCCCGTTCTTTGGCACATCGGTTGCTGGTCGAGGTTGATGGAACTGGAGCAATACCTGCCATCCCCGAGCGTTGCCGATAGCGTACGCGTCGCGATGTCGGAGTATGCGGAGTTCGTTGAGCCACAAATCTCTGACGTGGCGTGGCAGGTAACGCATAATGATCCCAGCCCGTTCAATATGATGGTGACAGGCCAGGGGATGGGTTTCATCGATTTCGGCGATGGCTGCTGGAGCCCCAGGATCCAGGATCTGGCGATCGCAGCAAGTCACGTCGTAGGGGATCCGGCACTTCCTTTGGGTGGAGCCGAGCATCTTATTGCCGGCTATGCCTCTGTCATTGCACTTTCGGCACTGGAAGCAAAATTGCTCGTCGGACTGATGCGGGCGCGACAAAGCGCGTTGATCCTGGTCAACTACTGGCGGTCCCACCTTTTTCCGGCCGATGCCCTATACATCAAAAAGAATGTCTCGCGGGCCGAGCACGGACTTTCCATCCTGGCGCCTCTTGGTGTCGCATCGGGCGAGGCGGCCGTCCTGGCGGCAATGTCGTCGTTTCAGCCGTAACGCATTTCGGTTCGCTCGACCGGCACGCCAGCCAAAAGACGAACCGCGAATTGATCAAGGTGCTCTTTCAGAGAGGCAGCAGCACATGTCCACAGATCTCATGCCTAATCGCTACAGGCCCGGCGAATCCGACCTTCCGAGGCGCGACTCCGAGCTCATTGCTCGCCGTGACGAAGTACTTGGGGCCTCCTATCGGCTCCAGTACCGCCGGCCCGTGCACTTCGTTCGCGGCGAAGGCATGTGGCTCTACAACCCTGACGGGCGTGCCTATCTTGATTTCTACAACAACGTGCCGTCGCTCGGCCATTGCCACCCCGAAGTAAACGCCGCAATGGCTGAACAGGCGGGCCGGATAAGCGCCAACACGCGCTATCTCGAGCCAAAACTTATCGACTATGCCGAGCGACTGGTCGACACTTTCCCAAGCGGGCTCGACCGGGTGGTTTTTACCTGCACGGGGAGTGAATCCAACGATCTGGCCCTGCGTATCGCGCGATTTGCGAGCGGCAATGAAGGCGTGATCGTCTCGAGCTACGCCTATCACGGCACCAGCGCGGCTGTCGCCGCGGTTTCCCCGAACCTGGGCGACGCCGTCAAGCTCAGCCCATTCGTGCGCATGGTCTCCCTGCCGGGGCCGGCGGGTGTGCCGGAATCACAAGCTGCGGACTTCTTCGAGGCGCAAGTACGCGCGGCCATCGTAGATCTGAACCGTCGTGGCATCGGCGTTGCGGCCCTGCTCATCGACAGTATTTTTTCAAGCGACGGCGTATGGGTCGATCCTCCTGGCTTCATTGCCGGTGGAGTTGCGGCGGTGCGAGAGGCAGGTGGTCTCGTCATCGCCGACGAGGTTCAGCCGGGTTTTGGGCGAACCGGCGCTCATATGTGGGGCTTTGAACGGCACGGGATCGTTCCCGATCTCGCTACCCTCGGCAAGCCGATGGGCAACGGATTTCCAATTGGCGCGGTCGTTGGTCGCAAAGCACCGATGGAGCAATTTGGCGCAACCGCTCGCTACTCCAACACGTTCGCCGGAAATACGGTTGGCATAGCGACCGCCGACGCCGTGCTGGCGATCCTGCAGCGCGACCAGATCCCCCAGAAAGCGCTTGCCATGAGCCAGCGCCTCCGAGCCGGGCTGGAGAAAATCGCGCATCAGCCATATGGAGTGCGCGCTATCCGAAACGCCGGTCTGTTCTTTGGCATCGACATCGGGCGTGAGGGTGCCCCGGCGGCAAGCCGGCGGGCAATGGCGCTGGATGTCGTGAACGCACTGCGCGACGACGGCGTCCTTGTCAGCACAACAGGGGCCAACGAGGATTCCCTCAAAGTGCGCCCGCCGCTCGTTTGCCAGGCCGAGCATGTCGACCTCTTCCTTGCAGCCATGGAGCGGGCGCTCATCAAGGTCGCAGGCTAGACCGCATAGCTGCGAGCAGGTGGCCAGGTCCTTGTTCCCAGGTCCTGGTCAATGCATGCCGAGATTGGCGGTGTCGGGTCGGCCGCTTTGGAGCCTGTCGGCTGGATCAGGCAAGCATATCCTTCAGCCGATGTTAGGTGCCCCACCATTGGCAGGAATCACGGCTTGCCGGTATGCAGCGGGACGGCATTCCAGTCCATGCCGCCGATTGGATTGGTATCCGTGCGGCCCATTGCAATGTCCGCCAGGACATTTCCGATCAGCGTCGAGAGCTGCGCGCCATGTCCTGAATAGCCCATGCCGTAGATCAGGCCATCGGCGGTGCCGGCGCGCGGATAGACGGTACGTGCCGATGCGCGGCGTCAGCACGATGCGCGCGCTCCGCTGACGGTCGCTTGCAGCGCATCGACAAACACATCGAGTTCGTCCTTGTGCATGTAGATGTGCGGGGAAACGCGCATCCCGGCGATATCCTCGACCCGGCGATATTTGACATGGACCCGGTGCTGCTCACGCAGCACGCGCTCGAGCAGCCGCGAATCGACGCCGTCGATGGAAAAGAGCGCCACGGCGCGGCATCAACTGGCTCGGCATCAAGGGACCCGGCATTAAGCGGCGTATGCAGGCGAAAGCCCGGAATGTCGCGTGCGCGCTGGATCCAGTACCGCGTGAGTTCGCTGAGGCGCCGCTGGATCCTCTCGACGCCGATCCGGCGATGCAGGCGGATCGCTGGCATGATGCCCGCCTGGATGGCCGAATTATAGGTGCCAAGGCTCCAGTGATCGAACTTGTCGATCCTGAGCGGCGGCGGATCGAAGGGCGCAAGCAGCGACCTCCTTCTGGCTGACCGGGTCGAGGCGGGATGTAGCCTCGTCCGCAAATACAGGCCCGGACGAACGATCGGTTCTTCCCTCATCGGCCTCGGCTCGGTTGTCGTTCCGCTTGGTTGACGGGCAGAGACCGGAACACATCCGCGCGTTGTTTCGACATTTCGTCGAGGCTCAGCTTCCTGCCGATTGCCGCATCATGTTCGAGGGAGCCGGCGGGAACTCGGCGGTGTCGGTGAACGAAGCCAGCCCCTACATTGCAGCCACGGTGCGGGCGCTTGACGCAGAATGGCCAGAGCCAACCCTGATCAAAGGAACGGGCGGCACGATTCCCTTGGTGGGACTGCTTGCCGACCGCCTTGGCGTCGATTGCATAGTAACGGGCTTTATCCTGCCTGACGATGCCATTCATGCCCCTAACGAGCGGTACGATGTCGAACGACTCCGCAAGGGGATACGCAGTTGGGTGAGGATTCTGGCGGAACTAACGGTCGGCCCAGGCAGAGCGCCGGGCAAGGTGCGGGCACCCTAAAAGCGAAGCGGGGCCGGTCGATCCGGCCCTGCTCGCCTACTGCCGCAACCTGAAGAGGTTCTCGTCTTACACCCAGATCAGTTTGGCGAATAAGGCAGCGACGAGTGGTGCAGGACGATCTTCAGCTGACCGTCACCCATTCGCTCAATTCCAAAAGAGTATTCGACCTTGGTCTCGGAACCGTCCGTCTTCGTGAAATAGTAGTTGCCCATCGACATGGCACTATCGCTGTCGACGATCGTGCCTTCGTTTTCCCAGCGCACCTTGGTGTAGGGCGCAATCGCAAATCCCTTGTCTTCACTCACGGTTCCGGTGACGAAATATGACAATGCTTCCTCAAAAGTGCCGCGGAACTGGTCTTCGTTTGCAAGGGTGGGCTTGAACAGAACTTCTTCCTTTCCGCAGGCATAGAATTTCTTGAGATGCTCCTCGGCAGCAGCTCTGTAGTCGCCGCCATCAGTGAAGACCTGCCCGATGTCGACAATACCCTCGCCCCAGGCTTTCTGAAGCGCTACGACTTCGTCCGCCGTAACCGGAGTCATTCCCTTGGCTTGCGCGGATCCTACGGCCATCAGGGCAATTACGCTGGCTGACATCGCTATCTTGTTGAGCATTCTGTTTTCTCCGTTTGCTACACGGGCATCGCCGCCCACGGGGATGAGTTGGTGCCGGAGATCGATGAAACCAATGGTAATTTTCTGTTGAATCGATAGCTTCCAGCTATCAATCAGAGGAACATTCATCATGCGCCCCACGTTCCGCCAGCTTCAGTATTTTGTGGCGGTCGCCGATCAGTCCGCATTTGGCGCAGCCGCTCAGGATTTGGCCGTCAGCCAGCCCAGCTTGTCCAAACAGCTCGCGACCATGGAGGCAGAACTTGGCATCGCCCTGTTCGAGCGCACCTCCCGGCGCGTGCAGCTCACGCCACTGGGCGAAATCCTTTTGCCCAGAGCGCGCGCGATCTTGCGGGATCTAGAAGACTTCCGGAGTTTGGCCAGACACGCCGATGGCAAGCTGAACCTGCGCCTCAACATCGGCGTGCTGCCATCGGTCGGAGCCTACTACATGCCATTGGCGACCCGCCGACTGCATGCGTCTTTCCCCGATCTCAGGCTTGCCGTTCAGGAGGGGGCGACGCGCGATTTGCTGAACCATTTGCGTGAGGGGCGGTTGGATGCAGTTATCGGTTCCCCGACGGAAAACCGCGAGTTTCGCACCCGCCCGTTGTTCACTGAAACCCTGTGGATCTGCGCTGCGGCCGATGATCCCCTCTCATCGTCAGACGGCCCCGTTACGCTTGCGGATCTTGCCGCGAAGCCGCTTTTGTCCCTGAGCCCGGGATACCGGCTCACCGAGATAGTCGAGCGACTTGCCGCACTGGCGGGAACGCAGGTTAGCCGGGACTATCAGGGCGCGAGCCTTGACGCCGTTCGCCAAATGGCTGTCATGGGCGCTGGTGTCGCCGTGTTGCCATCGCTTTATGCGTTGGGAGAGGCGATCCGGGACCCGGAATTCATCCTCCGCCGTCTTGATCATCCAGAAGCGCGACATGAGATCGCCCTTCATTGGCGTCGTAGCTCACCCATGAATTCGGCTTTCGAGAAGCTGACCGCCGCTCTTGTGGCGGTCAAGGAGGAAATCCGAGCAGCCCGCGGAGAGCAGTTTCCCTAGCCCGTGTTTGCCTTGAGTGATTGCCTCCTGTACCTGCTGGTGAGCGCCGGAACCGGCCTTCCCTCCGAAAACCTCAGCAGCCGTTGCGCGAACGTCCGGTTTGAAGAAGCGTTACGAATGACCGGAATTGGCGCAACTACGATGTCCAGGGTGGTCGCCGGCGACGTCTTGCTATCGGGCAACAGGAAAGATCCCCTCAAGCAGAAAAGCGGTGTTGAGTGACATTGATGGTTACGCTTTGAAAATAGAATGAAATGGGTCACATATCATAGTGGTCGGCAATGTCAGTCTGCCCAATCTCAGTGCCGTTTAAAAAATGTGTATAAATGATTGAAAGACATATGAGATTCGCCATCGCGCCGATGATGGATTGGACGGACATCGCGAAAAGCAACGCATATCCAATAACTTAGGTGGTTCCGTTTCTCTGAGTTGTGCTGTTGTTGTACTCGTCCAGAGTGCTTGGGCACAAAATGGGCCGCGTTTTGCCGTTGCGTGACTAGTGCAGGGTTTGAACCTGTGAACTTCAGGTTTGAGTTTTCGAGCCGGAATGCTGGTGCAGTGGCGCCTAAGTATCTCCCGTTTCCGCTTACGCCCATAGGGTCTTCCTTGCCTACGTGCGCGGAGAACCTGGGGGACGGGTTGATCGCCGTCTTCGAGCTCACCGATCATCCCAACATCGACCCTGTCGAGACCATAGAGGCGGGCCTGACGGGCTATGACGCGCTGATTGCTGGTCAACCACGACGAGACCGTCCTTGCGATTTGTCGGCGCGCCAACCGGCGGAGTGATCTCGGAAACTTCGCCCTCTTGGGCCTCGCGAGCACCGTATCGCGAGGCAGGCCGGATGGCTCAGGGAATGAGCAGAAGCTTGCCCGTCGTGGCGCGGCTTTCCATGTCGCCATGGGCGCGTGCTGCTTCGGCGAGCGGGTAAACGCCGCCGATCCGGATCTTCAGGTTCCTCTTCACGATCCAGTCGAAGAGTTGGCTGGTGCGGGCGCGAAGCAGTGCCGGGGTGTAAATATGATCGAAGAACCTAGCGTAGCCGATCTTGATGCTTTTCGGCAGGCTCATGATGTCGAGCGGTCCGGGACCGCCCAGCACCGGGCCGTACCAGCAGAAGGTGCCGGAGCGGCGCAGGGAGTCGAGCGAAGCCTGAAAGGTCTTCGGGCCGGAACCGTCATAGACGACATGGACGCCTTCACCGCCGGACAGGCGAACGACTTCCTCGGCGAATCGCCCCTCGGTGTCCACGATCACATGGTCTGCTCCGGCCTCTCTTGCGACGGCGATCTTGTCTGCGGACGAGACGCGGCCGATCACGTGCCCCCCTCTCAGCTTTATGATCTGGGTGAGCAGCAATCCGACGCCGCCCGCCGCCGCATGGACCAGCGCCACGTCGCCGGGCTGGACGGGATAGAAGTCGGTGGCGAAGTGGCTGGCGGTCAGCCCCTGCATCATCACGGAAGCGGCCGTACGATCATCGATCCCGTCCGGAAGCGGCACGAGCGCGTCCGCAGAAAGAGTGATACGCTCGGCATAGCTTCCCGGCGCGTATACCCAGGCAACCCGTTGCCCGGGCCGGAAATGCTCTACTCCATCGCCCACGGCGAGCACCCGTCCGACACCCTCTACGCCCAGAATCTTTGGATCAGGCATCTCCGTCCAGGCCATGCCCTTTCGGACGCCGATGTCCATGAAGTTCACGCCCGCCGCGGTGACCTCGACCAGAACTTGGCCGCTCGCGGGAGCAGTTTCGGAGCGCTCGACGAATTCGAGCGCATCCGGTCCCCCGGTGCGGTTCATGACGACGGCTTTCATCGCGATATCTCCCTGGCAGCATTCTCGATCAACCGCGCTACCGGTTCAGGGTTCGACACCATCACTACGTGCGAAGCGCCCTTGATTGCGACCGTTTCGCGGGCGTGAGCCCGTTCAGCCATGTAGGCAGATGCACGCGGCGGGATGTTCTTGTCCGCGTCGCCGTAGATGAACCAGCTTGGGATATTCTTCCAGCCAGCCTTGGTCTGGGCTTCGTTGAGGGCCGCTTCCGTGATCGGCCGCTGCGTTGCGGCCATCAGCCTCCCCTCGGCATCGGAGACGTCTGCCGCGAACTGATCGTGGAACTTGTCCTGCTGGATGTAGAGGTCCTTTCCGCCGCCTGACAGCGCGACAGGAGGAGCGAGTGTCGGACCAAGCGTGCTGCCTGGAAACTTTCCTGCAAGTTGCGCCGCGGTTTCACCCACCTCCGGCGCAAATGCGGCGACATAGACCAGAGCCTTCACGTTAGAATGACCATCGGCGGCATCGCTGATCACCGACCCGCCATAGGAATGGCCGACTAGAACGACCGGCGTTTCTATCGAGGAAAGCACATCGGCGACATAGTCTCCGTCACTTCTGACGCCTCGCAGCGGATTGGCTGCCGCCACTACGGGGAAGCCATCTTTCTCAAGAATCTCAACGACACCGTTCCAACTCGAAGAGTCGGCGAAGGCGCCATGAACCAAGACGACGGTAGGTTTGCCGGACTGCGCGTGGGCGTTGCCCAACGAGGCCGCGATAATGGCTAGGCCTGCGAGCAAGATTTTCATCTGAACATCCTTTCGTTGTGGGGTGCGGTCTTCACTGTGCCGAGCGCAGGGTGAGGAGGAGCGGAGTGCCGCAGACCCGACCTGTGTCCGCCCGGCGTTTCCTGCGTGGACCGAGTTACGGCGCGTAGCGAGTGAAGACGAAGTCGTGTTGCTGGACACGCGCCTCGTGGCACGCGAAACATGTTTCGTGCTGCGCTACGTCGGCCGGCTTGCCATTAATGAACCGGCCAAAACCCCAGCCGCCGCTCGACGCGTATTTCTTCGAATCCTTGACCATGACCTGCACCGTCGTGGCCGCGCCGGGAACCGAGGCGGGTCCGAACTCGGTCGACTGCGTTTGCTTCCATGCAAGCTTGACGAGGACGGTGCCGTCCGGGAACGGCAGCGTGCTTTTTCGATAGGCATCCATCGCAACTGTATTTCCGACCACTGCGCGAAGCTCGTTCAGCGGATCGCCTTCCAAGGCCGGCCCGATGAGCTCCCAGCTGCGGTAACCGACCGGGATCGTCACGCCATAGATCGGCGAGGCTTCCGCGTTCTGAGCTCGAACGCTGTCGATCTCAACGCAGCCGATAGCGAGAGCGGTCGACACGGCGATGACGGCTGCAATTGCAAGCTTGCGTCTCATGCGCTCGCTCCGTCCGCGCTCAGAACTTGTCGACGTCGATGATTGCCTTGGCGAAGGCTTCAGGCGCTTCCTGCGGCAGGTCGTGTCCGATGCCGCCGGTGATCAGCCGATGCTCGTATTTGCCGGAGAATTTCTTCGCATAGGCGTCGGGATCGGGATGTGGCGCACCGTTCGCGTCGCCCTCCAGCGTGATCGTTGGCACGTCGATCTCCGGGCGCTTGGCAAGCTTTTCCTCCAGTTCGACATAGCGGCGCTCGCCTTCCGCAAGGCCGAGCCGCCAACGGTAGTTGTGGACAACGATGTCGACGTGGTCGGGGTTTTTGAACGCAGCGGCGCTTCTGGCGAAGGTCGCGTCGTCGAAGTTCCAGTGCGGCGAGGCGAGTTTCCATATCAGTTTGGCGAAGTCGTCCGTGTATTGCGCGTAGCCGGCACGGCCACGATCGGTCGCGAAATAGAACTGATACCACCATAGCAGTTCGGCCTGTGGTGGCAGCGGCGCCTTGTTGGCCGCCTGGCTTCCGATCAGATAGCCGCTGACCGACACCATGGCCTGGCAGCGCTCCGGCCAGAGCGCGGCAAGGATATTTGCCGTCCTCGCGCCCCAGTCATAGCCGGCGACGATCGCCTTTTCGACGCCCAGGGCATCCATCAGATCGATGATATCGACCGCCAGCGCGGCCTGCTGGCCGTTGCGAAGAGTGGCATCCGACAGGAACCGCGTCGTGCCGTAGCCGCGCAGATAAGGGATGATGACCCGATAGCCGGCTCCTGCAAGCAGCGGCGCGACATCGACATAGCTGTAGATGTCGTAGGGCCAGCCGTGCAGCAGTATGACGGGAGGTCCATCTGCTGGGCCATCCTCGGCATATCCGACGGTAAGCAGCCCCGCCTCGATCTGCTTGAGCGATGCGAATGAGTTTCGCGATCCTGTCCCGCCGGCTACTGTCGTCTGCGTCCCGGCCTGAGCAGTGGAGGTTCGGACCGCTCCTAACTGAGCCAACGCCACGGTCGCGGCCGCGATGCCGAACAGGCGTCGGCGATGATGGTCGACGACTTCCGGAATTTTGATTGCGTTCATGGGAGTACTACCTTTGTTCATGTTTCCAGGGCAGTCGCGGCAGGCGCGATTGCCGAAACCGAGGGACTAGATCAGGTTGATTTCGACTTCGATGTTGCCGCGCGTGGCCTTCGAGTAGGGACAGGTCTGATGAGCGGCATCGACAACGGCCCGGGCGTCGTTGCGATCCATCCCTGGCAGGCTCACATTGAGTCGGGCGCTGAGAAAGAAGGCGCCGTCGCCGCTGTTGAGATCAACCTCCGCATCGATCGCAAGGTCCGCTGGCAGCACGACGTTCATCTTGCGCGCGGCGATCGCCATCGCGCCCTCGAAACATGCCGACCAACCGGCAGCAAAAAGCTGTTCGGGATTGGTGCCGCTGCCCGCGCCGCCGGGCGTCGAGAGCCTGATGTCCAGCCTGCCGTCGGAACTGCGTGAGCCACCCTCCCGGCCGCCTGTTGTGTGCACCTTCGCTGTGTAGAGTCGTTTTGCTTGGGTAATCATGGCATGCATCCTGATGAAATCGGATCTTCGATCAGCGCAGCGATCTGAAAGCTGCACGGACCTCCTGGGTGAAGATTTCCGGCTGTTCCCAGGCCGCGAAATGCCCGCCGGTCTTGGCCTCATGGAAATAGATGAGGTTGTGGTAGCAGCGCTCGGCCCAGCTTCGCGGCGTGCAGTAGATTTCGCCGGGAAATACCGTCACGGCGACCGGAAGATCGGCAATGTCCACGGCATTGAAATTGTTGGAGTGGTCTTCCCAGTAGATCTGAGCCGCGGAGGTTCCGGATTCAGTGAGCCAGTAGAGCGAGATGTCGTCGAGCATCTCGTCCATGGTCAGAACCCGCTCGGGGTCGCCACCGCTATAGGTCCACTGCGCGAACTTCTCGTAGATCCACGCCGCCAGGCCGACCGGCGAATCCACCAGGGAGTAGCCGATGGTCTGCGGCCGCGTGACCATCATGGCGGCATAGCCGGAACTGTCCTTGTAGAAGGTGTCGAGCGCCTCGAACGCCGCTCTTTCCTTCTCGCTCAGTCCGCTCGGCGCCGGCCCGCCGGCCGCCAACACTGATGCAATTTCCGGCGGCACGGTCCCCGGCATGTTGACGTGTATACCAATGAGCCCAGGCATCTTCTGCAGCGCCATGCGGTGGGAGATGACCGAACCGCAGTCGCCACCCTGCGAGACGTAGCGGTCGTAACCCAGCCGCCCCATCAGCACGCCCCAGGCACGGCCGATATGGTCTGAGCCCCAGCCGGTCTCAGTCGGCTTCCCGGAAAAGCCGAAGCCGGGGATTGAAGGCAAGACGAGATAGAAGGCGTCCCCGGCAGCACCGCCATGGGCTGTGGGATCGGTCAGCGGACCGATGACCTTCATGAATTCTAGGATCGAGCCGGGCCAACCATGCGTCATGATCATCGGCATAGCATTCTCATGGCGGGACCGGACGTGGATGAAGTGGATAGCAACGCCGTCGATTTCGGTGACGAACATAGGCAGAGCGTTGAGCTTCGCCTCGACCTTCCGCCAGTTGTAATCGGTCATCCAATACCGAAGGAGATTCTGGAGCTTTGCGAGTTGCACGCCCTGCGACTGATCCGTGACGGTTTCCCGCAGGGGCCAGCGCGTCGTTGCCAGACGTCGACGAAGATCGACGATTGCCTCTTCCGTGATGTCGACGCGAAAGGGATGGACGGCTTCGATGTCGACGCTCGCGCGCGCCCTCGCGGGAAGCAGGCTCAAGGCGCCTGCCGCCACTGATGCGGCGAGCAGGCTTCGCCGCGTGAGCGATGGCGATGATGCGGGCATGGTCGTTCTCCTTGGGTCCGTCGGCAGAGAGGTTCTTGCTGCTTTCGACACATAGAAGGAGATCGCCCGAAGCGCCCGTTATGCATTATGATGCAACGTTAGCGCTCGTCGGCGAATGCAGGCTTGCAGCGAAGCCCCCACTTTTGTTCTTCTCATAGCTGAGTGGTCGCCTGCATGGAGCAGGCCGCGAAGGGAGTGTCATGGCAGGGCCTGCAAGCGACACGATATCATTTGGTCCCTTTACGCTTGCCGTCCGCGAACGGCTGCTCTTGCGGCAAGGCACCACCGTCGATCTGGGCGGGCGGGCTTTCGATATCCTGGCTACTTTGGCTGCCCGCTCCAACGAGGTGATCAGCAAGAAGGATTTGTTGGCGAACGTCTGGCCCGACGTCACCGTCGAGGAGGGTAGTCTGCGGTTTCACATGGCCAATCTCAGAAAGGCGTTGGGCGACGGCAAGGACGGCGCGCGCTACATCGCTACCTTGAAGGGCCGGGGCTATTGCTTCGTGGCGCCGGTCTCGCGATCGGGTGGTCGCAACGATGCGCGAAGCGAGGCTGCCGCCAGCTACCCGCAGGCCAACCTCCCGAGCCGACTAGCCCGCATGGTCGGGCGAACCGACGACACGGCCGCGCTTTCCGCGGAGCTGGCGGCAGCGCGCTTCGTCACGATCGTCGGGACGGGTGGGGTCGGCAAGACCACCGTTGCGTTGGCGGCCGGGCATCACGTGGTCGATGCGTTCGCTGGCGCCGTGCATTTCGTCGATCTTGGCGCGCTGAATGATCCCAACCTGGTCGCGCCGACTGTAGCGTCGATGCTGGGGCTGTCGCTTCAGTCTGACGACGCCACGTCCGCTCTCATCACATACCTGGCTGACAAGAGAATCCTCCTGATCCTGGACACCTGCGAGCATGTCATAGACGCGGCGGCAGACCTGGCGGCCCGTATCTTCGCTTCCGCGCCGCAGGCCCACATCCTGGCGACGAGCCGGGAGGCTCTCCAGGTCGAAGGCGAGCACGTCTACAAGCTGGCGCCGCTTGCTTACCCGCCGGACGATCTGGAACCCACCGCGGCAGTCGCGCAGGCGTTCCCTGCGACCGAGCTGTTCTTGGAGCGCGCAGCAGCGAGCGGTGCTCGTCTTGACCTCGACGATTCGGATGCGGGGGTCGTGGCGCACATCTGCCGGAAGCTTGATGGCGTACCACTTGCCATCGAACTGGCAGCAGGACGGGTTGCGAGCTACGGCCTGCAGAAGACCGCGATGCTTCTCGACGAACGCCTGGCCCTCATGTGGCCGGGGCAGCGCAGCGCACCGCCGCGCCAGAAGACACTTCAGGCTACTCTGGACTGGAGCTTCGGGCTTCTGTCCGAATTCGAGCGCCTGGTGCTTCGCCGGCTTGCCGTTTTCGTCGGTCATTTTTCGATCGATGCCGCGCTGACAATAGTAACGAGCCCGACCGTGGACGATGCGCTCGTATTCAGCGCCATCGATAGCCTCGTGGCGAAGTCGATGGTCGCGGCGAGGCCAGCCGGTGCAACGATGCGCTATCGACTGCTCGATACGACGCGGGCTTATGCCCTTCAGTTCGAGGTCCAGGATTCGGAACTCACGGAACTGGCCGCCCGGCACGCGACCTACTGTCTGCGATGGCTGGAGGATACGGGGAATGAGTGGCCTACGTTGTCGAGCGCGTCGCAACGATCACTGCACCTCGCGGGCCTTGCCAATGTGCGTGGGGCTCTGGATTGGTGTTTCGGATCCAACGGGGATGCCAGGCTCGGCATTCGTCTTGCCGCCGCCGCTGCTCCGCTTTTCCTGTCGATGTCCTTGCTCACCGAGTGCCATCGCTGGAGCTCCCGGGCAATTTTCGCTCTCGACGACTCCATGCGCCGCGGACGCGAGGAGATGCACCTTCAGGCGGCCCTTGGAGTTTCCCTGATGTTCACGCACGGGGGAAGGGACGCAGCGCGCGTGGCGCTGAACAGAAGCTTCTCCATTGCCGAGCAACGCAGCGATGCGCTCGACCAGATTCAGGTTCTCGGGCCGCTGCAGATGTTCCATTTGCGTACCGGAGATTTCAGGACCGCACTCCGCTACGCGGAGCGTTGCACCGTCATTGCCGACGCGCTGGAAGACTCCGTTTCCACGACATTGGCGCATTCGTTGATGGGAATATCGCTTCACCTCAATGGAGAACTAGCTCGCGCCCAGACCTCGCTTGCGGCAGCATTGCGATACGGGCCGCGTTCCGGTCGGACCACGACCAACTATCTCGGCTTCGACGGGAGAATCCTGGCCGGCGCGATCCTAGCAAGAACGCTTTGGCTGCAAGGCCATCCGGATCGGGCGGTGGAACGCGCGCTGCTGACGATCAAGGACGCCGAGATCCTGAACCATCCGCTGACGCTTTCGATCGCTCTTGTCTGGGCCGTTTCCGTGTTCCTTTGGGTCGGCGATCTCGACCGCGCGGACGAGCATATAGACCGTCTCTGCTTGCGTGCGGAACCCCACTCGCTCGGGCCGTATCTGGCGCTAGGACGAGGCTTCAAGGGAGAACTGGCCATTCGTCGAGGCGATGCGGAAAAGGGAATCGAGAGCCTGCAAGGCAGTCTCGCGGAGCTCCACGCAGCACCCTACGAACTGCTCACCACTCCGCTCAACGTCGCGCTCGTTCAAGGCCTTGCCGCCACGGGCCGGCTCGCGGAGGCCCTCGCACTGCTCGACGACACGATCCTGTCGGTCGAGGCGAACGGAGATCTCTGCTATATGCCGGAGTTGCTGCGCGTGAAGGGCTGCCTTGTTTTGGCGTCAGTGCAGTCTGGCGACGAGGCTGAAACCTACTTCAGGCGGTCACTCGAAATGAGCCAGGGTTGGGGCGCGTGGGGGTGGGAGCTGCGCGCCGCGGTCGACCTGGCTACCCTTCTGATCGATCGCAGACAACACGAAACCGCCCGGGCGCATCTCCAGCCGCGGTTCGAGCGCTTCGTTGAGGGTTTGGATACTGCTGATCTGAAGTCAGCTGCACGTCTGCTCGCGACGCACAGTTAGTCTTGGCTCGGCAATCGCGACGGACCTCATCGAGCGGAATGGTGACCCTACCATTATATTGTGCCATGAGCAGAAAAGCGGTGTGAAGTGACATTGATGGTTACGCTTTGAAAAAAAGAATGAAATGAGTCACATATCATATGCGCCGGCAGTGTCAGTCCGTCCAATCTCGTGGTTTAAAATCTGTGTATAAATGATTGAAAAATATAGAAAATTCGCCATAGCTCCCATGATGGACTGGACGGACCGGCATTGCCGGTTCCTCCATCGCCAGTTGACACGCCGGGCCTTGCTCTACACCGAGATGGTGGTGGCCGACGCGGTCATCCACGGCGAGCGCGAGCGCTTGCTAGGCTTCGATGATACGGAACATCCGGTCGCGTTGCAGGTCGGCGGCTCCGATCCGCAGAAGCTTGCCGAGGCGGCGCGCATCGGCGAAGCGTTCGGCTATGACGAGATCAACCTCAATGTCGGCTGCCCGTCCGACCGCGTCCAGTCGGGTACGTTCGGCGCCTGCCTGATGAAAGCACCGGACCTGGTCGCCGATTGCGTCGCGGCGATGAAGGCCTCTGTCGGCATTCCGGTCACCGTCAAATGCCGCATCGGCGTCGACGAGCAGGATCCTGAGCCGGCGCTCGATACGTTGGCGGACGGGGTTTTCGCGGCCGGCGCCGACGCGCTGTGGGTGCATGCCCGCAAGGCGTGGCTCGAAGGGCTGAGCCCGAAGGAAAACCGCGACATCCCGCCGCTCGACTACAACAGAGTGTATCGACTGAAGGCAAAAAAGCCGAACAAATTCATCGGCATCAACGGCGGAATTAAATCTCTTGAAGAGGCGCTTGACCACATTGATCATGTCGACGGCGCCATGCTCGGCCGCGCCGCCTATCATACGCCGGGCATTCTGGCAGGCGTCGACGCGGCGTTTTACGGCGAGAAGCCCAAAACATTCGATTTTGCCGCGCTGATCGATGCGATGGCGGATTATGCGGCACGCCACATCGAGCGGGGCGGGCGGCTTGGCCATGTCACCCGTCACATGGTCGGCCTGTTCCACGGTCTGCCCGGTGCGCGCCGTTACCGGCAGATCCTTTCGACCGATGCGACAAGGCCGGGCGCCGGGCCCGATGTGCTGAAGGCAGCCTTCGCCGCAGTCGATTTTAGCGGGACAGACGCGGAAGCCGCCTGACTGTTCAATCGCGCAAGATCATTCGGTCGCCGCGCACGTCGAAACCGGACAGTGAGCCGATGAAATTCATGCCGAGCAGGCTCTGGCCGAGCATGCCGGGCGCGGCGATCATGACCGGCATGTCCTTGCGCACGATCCCGCCGATCGCCAATTCGTCGGTTCTCACGACTGCGGCGCGCGCCATGCCGTTGGCGGTGGAAACCGGTATGGTGAAATTGAGAGCGGCTGGGTTGAAGCCGGCCGCTTGCGCGTCCTGCGCGGTCAAGACGGTGCTGGTTGCGCCGGTATCGACCACAGCCCGGACCGGCGTGCCGTTGACCAGGATGCGCGCTTCGAAATGGCCATTGCCGGCCTTGTCCAGGGTCACCGTGGCATGGCCGTCGTCGAGGCCCAACGCCAGTGGACTGCCGGGAACAAGGCCGGCCGTCACCCGGCTGGCGAAATCCTGCAATTCATAACGGTACTGGTAGCCGGCGATCAGTGCGAGCACGATGACGGCCCAGGTGCCCAGGCTGCGGGCCATCGTGCCCAAGGGCCTGCCTGATCTGAGCAGGCCGGCGCCGATGAGCGCGACCAGTGCGGCAAGCCAGATCAGCCGGCTGAAATCGTCATTCTCGACGCCGAATGTGCTGCCCGCGGAATCGTTAAGCATGAGCAGGACAACGCCTACCCCGATCAGGATCATCAAAACCCAGAAAACCCGGCTCATATGTGGTTCACGAGAGAGCGTCGCGTTCGCGCGCGAGGCGGGTGCGGCGGGTTTCGCGGCGCGGTCTGCGCTCAACCGTTTCCAGCCGGGCCGGCAGCTCGGCCATGACGCTGCGGCGGATTTCAGGGGTCATCTCGATCCAGGCGCCGATTTCCTCGCGCGTGCGGCCGCAACCGAAGCAGAAGCCGGTTTTCATATCGATCGAACAGACCAGGACGCATGGGGATTCGATGGCCGTCATGTTTATTCTCTCAGGATTCCCAAGGAATCCCTCGTCTCGCCTCCACATGGTATAACGGCAACGCCAATGCAAGCCCTCCGGAATGCGCCGCCGGCAGCCGCTTTCGCGTCAATGCAGGCAGTTGTGCCGGCCGAGCAAGGCGGCTATGCCGCTCACCAACTCCGGGAACGATCATCAACGACATGACCAGCGCGCTGCCCTTCGACGATTTTCGCAATCTTCTGGCGACCCTGCCACGGGCCGACACGGCAGCCGAAGCCCGCGTCCGTGCGCTGTTTGCCAAGGCCGACAAACCCAAAGGTTCGCTCGGCCTCATCGAGGACATCGCGGCTTGGCTGGCCGCCTGGAGCGGCCGCGCGCCGCCGGCAGTGAACCGGCCCCTGGTGGCGATCTTCGCCGGCAATCACGGCGTCGCTCGCCACGGCATTTCGCCACGGCCTGTCGCTGCCACGGCGAACGCCGTCGAGCTTTGCGCGGCCGGCGGTGCGGCGATCAACCAGATCTGCATCGCCAATAATCTCGGGCTGAAAGTGTTCGATCTTGCGCTGCACATTCCAACCGCCGACATCACCGAGGAGGCGGCACTTGACGAACGCGGCTGTGCCGCCACCATGGCCTTCGGCATGGAGGCGATCGCCGGCGGCGCCGATCTGCTTTGCCTTGGCGACCTCGGCGTCGGCAATTCCACCGTCGCCGCGGCCTTGCTTGCCGCACTGTTCGGCGGCAGTGGCGCAGATTGGGTCGGCTCCGGATCGGGCGCCGATGCATCGATGCGGGTGCGCAAGGCGGAAGTGGTCGATGCCGTGCTAGCCTTCCACGGCACAGGTCTCAGGGACCCGCTGGAAGCGTTGCGCCGGGTTGGCGGCCGTGAGTTCGCAGCGATTGCCGGCGCCATCCTCGCCGCCCGGACGCAGAAGATCCCCGTCCTGCTCGATGGGTTGGTGGCGACAGCCGCTGCGGCGGCGCTGCATGCCGCCGACGCCACTGCGCTCGATCATTGCCTGCTTGCCAGCCTGTCGCCAGAGCCTGCGCACGCTCGGGCCGCCGAGCGGCTCGGCTTGCGCCCGCTGCTTGATCTCGGCGTCAGCCACGGCGAGGGGGCAGGGGCGGCACTTGCGGCCGGCCTGGTCAAAGCCGCTGCGCTCACCGCCTCGGGCATGGCAGCGGCGCTGCATTAAAGCGCGTCGCGTTCGACCCGCCTCATGCGACACGCTTCAGGTTGTTGTTTTGCGGCGACATGCATTAAGCGTCTATCGCCGGCGCGCAGCAACGGCCCTGGTCGGCAGCGCCGGCAATTCCTCCATCACCCGGCTCAACGGAAAGATGGCGATCGCCTCGGTGCCTTCGCGCAGTTTGGAATGGAGTTCGAACTCTCCGCCATGCATGGCGAGCAGGCTTTGGACGATCGGCAGGCCAAGCCCGGTGCCTTGCTCGGCGCTCTTGATGGCGATGGAGCCCTGGCCGAAGGCGGACAGCACGACCGGAATCTCGTCTTCCGGAATGCCGGGCCCATTGTCTTTGACGGAGAGGTATTGGCCGCCGCCCGCTGTCCAGCCGACGCGCACGCGGATCTCGCCGCCAGTTCCGGTGAACTTAATGGCGTTCGACAAAAGATTGAGCGCGATCTGGCGCACCGCGCGTTCGTCAGCGAACAGGCGCGGCAAGGCGTTTTCGAAATCCTGGACGATGCGGATGTCCTTGTTGCGCGCCTTCAGCTCCATCATGTGACAGCAATCCTCGACGACGGAAAGCAGCATCATCGGCTCTTCGTTGAGTTGGTAGCGGCCCGCTTCGATGCGCGACAGGTCGAGGATTTCGTTGATCAGGTCGAGCAGGTGCTGACCAGAGTCATGGACGTCGCGAGCATAGTCGCGATAGGTCGGATTGCTCATCGGTCCGAGCACCTCGTTCGCCATCACCTCGGAGAAACCGAGAATGGCGTTGAGCGGCGTCCGCAACTCATGACTCATCGAGGCCAAAAACCGCGACTTTGCCAGGTTGGCGTCCTCCGCCCGTCGGCGCGCTTCGTCCGACATCGATTTCGCCGTATCCAATTCGGCAATCAGCGCGTCCTTTTCGGAGCGGAACGAGAGCAGCATCAAGGACGAGCGATTGAGGCGGCGCGCCACATAGGCGAAGAAGGGCAGCGCGACAATCAGCAACCCGGCCATGATCAACTCGACCGGCATCCACTGCCTGGCGCCGGCATAGGCATAGGCGGCCACCGGAACGGCGAAAGTCGCCAGCAACGCACCGCGCAACGATGACGCTGTGATCGCCGTCGCCGCCATGGCAAGCAGCAGCACCACACCCTCGATCAACTGGAACTGGTCGACCTGGCAGGTGTCGCAACCGAGCAAGGCAAGCCAGGCCCAACCCAGGCCGCAAAGGAAATGGCCTATCAGGAAATCACGGTGCGTTTGCAGCGGGTTGAGTTCGGCAGCTTCCGTTCGGTCGACGCGCCTCGCCATGAACACGACGATGGCGTAGCAGATGAGTATAAGAAGCGCCCAGACGCCAATTGCCTTTCCGACGCCAGCAAACAGACCGGTCGCGGCGGTCGCCAGGACGAGAAGCGGAACTATGATCGCGCCGCCTATCATCGCACGGGCGTGGAGTTTCAAAAGCTCCCGGTCGAAATCAGGATTTCCGGCCTGCTGCGAAAGACGGTCGCGCGTCTTGCGCACCGCGCGCGCCACATCGCTGTTGCGATGGGGTTTCCGGCGGTCCACAATAAACTTGTCCGCTGTGGTCGAACGTTGCGAGGGCATGGAGACTTCAATTTATGCGGGCAGCGGTTTCAAATTGTTAAGCTACGTTCGAATGATTAACCAACGGTTTGCCATATGAGCCGTTCGTGGTCGCGGCGGCCGGGACTGCGATACGTCCCGCCGCGGCCGCGAAGCCTTTGGCGCCGGCTGGTGGACTACGCACTGGCCATGCTTGTCCTCGGTCTGCTGATCCTTCTGGCGGCGCGCCTTGATCGGATCGAGACGCGCAAGGCTGAGGGTGCCGCCGTCGTCAATGACGGCGATACGATCACGCTCGGTACCGAGCGTATCCGCATGCGCGGCATTGATGCGCCAGAATATTCGCAGATCTGCCGCAAGGACGGCGCCGGCTATCCCTGCGGCAAGCTGGCGCGGCAGTCGCTGGTACGTCTGATAGCAGGCAAACCCGTCTCCTGCACCGGCTGGCAGCGCGACCGATACCGCCGGCTGCTCGGCGATTGCAACGCCGGCGGCAGGGATCTCAACCGCGCCCAGGTCGAGGCCGGCTGGGCAGTTGCCTATGGCGATTTTGAAACCGAGGAGGCCGCTGCCCGATCAGGCAAGGCCGGCATCTGGGCCGGCACTTTCGACGAGCCGCACGACTGGCGCGAGAGCCGCGATCACGAAGTGGTCGAAAGAAAGCACGGTCGCTTGGCTTCGATCGGCGATGGCTTGCGAGAAATTTTTCGCTTCTGGTGATGGTCAACCCTATAGTGTTGCAACAGAGCGAGGTGCGTCCAGTCGGACGATACAAGCCATGCGCTGAGATTTTTTTAATCTTCGCGTCGTGCTTTCCGGCAATCGATTCCGGTCGGGCCGGTGCGAAAGGAGGATGGATGAAACTCTTCGACGGCGGCAGGGCGCCCAATCCACGGCGGGTTCGCGTCTTCCTCGCTGAAAAGGGGCTTGAGGTTCCGCTGGTGCCCGTCGACATGGGAGCGCTGGAGCACAAAGAGCAGCCGGTCAGTTTGCGCAACCCGCTGCAGCGCCTGCCGGTGCTCGAACTCGACGACGGCACCGTCATCACCGAATCCGTCGCCATCTGCCGCTATTTCGAGGAACTGCACCCGGAACCGGCGTTGTTCGGCCGCGGCGCGCTCGGCAAGGCGCTGGTCGAGATGTGGCAGAGACGGATGGAGCTCAACTTGCTCAATTGCGTCAGCGCCGCGTTCCGACACGTCCATCCGGCGATGAAGGAATGGGAGATCCCGCAAATTCCCGAATGGGGCGAGGCTAACAAGCCGAAAGCCGTTGCATTCCTGAAACTGCTCGACGACGAACTGGCGAACCGCGAATTCGTTGCCGGCGACGCCTATTCGATCGCCGACATCACCGGGCTGATCGCCATCGACTTCATGAAGCCGGCGCGTATCAAGGTGCCGGAAGACTGTGCCAACGTGCTGCGCTGGTATCAGGCGATCTCCAGCCGGCCGAGCGCCGCCGCCTGAGAATGGCCACAGGCATGAGTGAAGAGCTGGAAAACTTCGCGGCGAGGGTACGCGCCTGCCGAATCTGCGTCGAAAACCCGGTCGGCCGGCCGCTGCCGCATGAGCCGCGCCCTGTGCTCAGGCCGTCGTCGAGCGCCCGCATCCTGATTGCCAGCCAGGCACCGGGCACCAAGGTGCATATGTCAGGCATGCCGTTCACCGACGCCTCCGGCGATCGGTTGCGGGACTGGCTGGGCGTCAGCAGCGAAGAATTCTACGACACGACAAAATTCGCCATCGTGCCGATGGGCTTTTGCTTTCCCGGCCAGGATGCCAAGGGCGGCGACCTGCCGCCGCGCCGCGAATGTGCAGCGGCCTGGCGTGCGCCGCTGATGGCGCTGATGCCGCATATCGACCTGGTGCTGACGATCGGCCTCTATGCGCAATCCTGGCACATGGGCGCTGCGCGCCGGCCCTCGCTGACCGAGACGGTGATGGATTGGCGCACCATCTGGGATGCGCCCACCATCCCGAAAGTGCTGCCGCTACCGCATCCGTCGTGGCGCAACACCGGCTGGCTGAAGCGCAATCCGTGGTTTGAAATGGATTTGCTGCCGTTTCTGAGATCGGAAATCCGCTATCGCCTCGGCTGACGCGTAAGCAAGAAATCACTCGCTTTTGCGCCATCTGACAGAATTTCTTTCTTGTGAATAGCCCAAATAAGAAGGACTATAGCCAATCTATTCCTGATCTATCCCGTGGGAGCGCCCAAATGGACCGCCTTGACAGAAAAATCCTCCGCCTCTTGCAGGAGGACGCGACGCTCGCGGTCGCCGATGTCGCCAAGAAAGTCGGACTGTCGACCACGCCCTGCTGGCGGCGCATCCAGAAGCTCGAGGAGGAAGGCGTCATCAAGCGGCGCGTCGCCATCCTCGATCATGAAAAGGTCAATGTGCGTGTCACCGTGTTCGTGTCGATCCGCACCAATTCGCACAGCCATGAGTGGCTGCGGCGCTTTTCGGAGGTCATCCAGGAATTTCCGGAAGTGGTCGAGTTCTACCGGATGAGCGGCGACGTCGACTATCTCCTGCGCGTGGTGGTGCCCGACATCGCCGCTTACGACGCCTTCTACAAGCGACTGATCGCCAAGATCGAGATCCGCGACGTCTCGTCGTCGTTTGCCATGGAACAGATCAAATACACGACAGAAATGCCGCTCGACTACATGGTTCTGGACAAGGAATCGGGCGCCAACGCGGCCTAAGGAGTTTTCGCTTAGTTCTTCTTTTTGTTGAGGAAACTCCACGGCGAGTTTGCCGGTAGCGTGATCGTGTCCGGCACGAGATCGACATCCGTCACCTCCGCCTTGCGTACGGTGTAACCCGACTGGATCACGCTGACACCGTCGAGGATGAAGAGCTGACTTTTCTCCATGCCCGGCTCCAGCGCGCCGGTCACGGCAATCGGCTGATAGGCTTGCGACATTCTGTAGGGGCGGGCGGGCGTGACGAGGACGATCTGATTGGGCGGCGGCGTCGGCATGTGGCTGCACGCCCCTGTCCACGGCACCAGCAGGAACTGATAGACGAGATCGCCGTCCCGATCGAGCGGCAGCGCGTAGCCCGCCAGTTGGATGGCCTTGTCTCGCAAATTGAGAGACAGCGTCTCGCCACGGTCAGGCATTTTTGCCGCGACCATCGGCAATCCGACACTTTCGGCAGCGGGCTGGGTCGCCGGGCGCAGGTCCCTCCAGAATATGCGCACCGTTTCGGCGGAAGTGGTGGCACTGGAGAGGCCGAGTGCGACAGCCAAGGCCGCGCCTGATTTGAGACAATTGTTCATTGGCTTCATGCTTCGCCAGTCCGTGGCTGGATCGGGTAAACCCGTCGTGAAGTATCGGCAACGGGGTGATCCACTTGTTATCGCAGAATGCAACATCGAGTGCCATGCCCGTGGGGCTAACCGGGGCAAACCGTCGTTGGGGCTGCCGCCCACACCGAAAGGCAGAGCGGCGCCGGCGCGGGGAGTTCGATCCGAAGAAAGGCAAGGAAATCGCCGAAAGCGTCTTGCCCAGTCGGCTCAGCGGCGCAGAATAACCCGACCAAACGACGCAAGACGACAGAGACCCTATCTTCGAATATCGCCTGAACCTGGAGAAATTAAATGCCGACCAGCCATGATCTCAGCGGGCTGATGAAATTCCTCAGCCGTGACGAATGGAGCGAATGTTTCGCGGAAGTGTTCGACGATCATTTCGGCCCGATCCTCGGCGACGCGGACATGGAATTCGAAGAACTCGCCGAGATCCTGGGTGAAGACAGAGTTATGAACCTTTGGGGCTGCGCCTTCGAGGATTTCCTGACCCAGGACTTCGAGGGCGAACCCAGCAACATCGTCGATGAGTATCTCAAGCGCAGAGGCTGGAAGGAAAATGCGCAAACGAGAGCGTATATCGGCGCGCTACGCACCTCCATCATGACCTTGTATGAGGTGAGCGACGTCGTTCCGGGACAATCGTTCATGGCGCGCGATCTTCTCCGCGGTGGCGAGCCGATCCTCGTCAAAGAGGGCACCGCCACCAAGACATTGAAGCAGTGGGACAAGATCGCGGCGAGAATCGTGCCCGTCCTCGGAAAGAATATCCTTGCCGGCGGTGTTCTTCCCTTCACCCGAGAGGCCACCCAATCCTTGTTCGATGGCCTGTTGGACACGTTCGGCAAAAAGAACGCAAGAAAGCTGCCGGCCATGAGGGATGAAGACCTGCGGGCGGTGGCGTCCATGTTCACGCTCGTATGGGTGTTCGACGCCCTCGACAAGGTGATGAACATGCCGAGGGTCCAAAATGCCGAAGGCGACGAATTCATGTTTCATGATGTCCGCTTTCCCTTGGCCGCCGGCGCGTCGCAGGAGGACATCACCGCCCGGCTGAACGGCATAGCGGGCATGTCGCAGGAAAATGCGCAGTTCTGGAACTGGCTGGAATACTCGCCGCAAGGCGAGGACAGACCCAAGCAGGCGGGCACGCTTTCCCTGGACACCACAATGGACAACGGTCGGCGCGTGTTGGGCAATGTCGAGTTGAAAGGCGGTTTCCTGTGTCTATCCGCCAATTCCGCCGAGCGGGCGGAAAAAGGGACGGCCCTGATCCAGCGAGCCCTCGGCGATCTGGTCCGAACACCTCTTACCGAAATCCGTACCGTAAAGCAGATGATGGCTGAACGGCCAGCCAAGGAGGGCAGGACGCCCTCATCGAAGATTCCTCCGGAAGTCACTGAACAGGTCATTCACGAATACTTGGATCAACACTATCGGGATACCCTCGATCAGCCGGTCCAAGTTCTTGATGGCAAGACACCGCGTCAGGCCGTCAAGACCCAAACAGGCCGGCAAAAGGTGGCCGAATGGCTCAAACATCTGGAAAACCAGACCGCCAAGCAGCCTGACCGCTCCCATCCTATGGCCGTTTACAGTTTTGATTGGATGTGGACGGAACTCGGCGTTCGCGACCTGCGCCGATAGCGTCTGGCGTCCTCAACGCGCTCCAGGCGCATCACATGCCGGCGCGAGCCGGCCATGCCGATCTCGTGGAATCCGCGGGCCACGAACATCTCTCGAAAGCCCATGAAACTCGGTAGCTCGGCGATGCCTGGTCGACCGGATAGGCCTCGATGGTCCTGGCGCCTTTGGCGAAGGCGTGATCGATGGCCGCGTCAAGCAGGGCGCTTGCCAGTCCACGGCCGCGCGACGCCCTCGGCACATAGAAGCAAACGATCGACCAGACGCCCGCCTCGCTGTCGTCCTGCTCCTGCGACAGCTTGCGATAGGTCTCGCGTGGCGCCACGGAGCACCAGCCGACGGTCTTGCCTTCGGCATGGGCGACGATACCGACCGGCGTGCCGGCTTCGATGAGCGCCATCATGGCCCGTCTCCTCTCATCGTTGGACGCGTGCTCGCGGTTTTCGAGGTGGCGCCAGGCCATGCACCAGCAATATTTCGGGCCGCCAGGCTGCTCGAACAGGTTCTCGAAATCGGCGCGCGTCAATCGCGTCACCTCGGTAAAACGGATCTGGCTCCGGTCAGCCTTTCCTGGCGAGCCGCTCGAGCGTCTTGGCATCGGAAAGCTCCCGTACAGCGTCCTTGCCGATCCAGCGCGCCGTCTTGTCGGTCGAACCGGCAAGCTTCTGTGCCAAGGCAAGGGCAGCGCCGTGCAAATTCACCGATCGCTTGCCGATAGAGCGAAGCGCCCAGTTCACCGCCTTCTTCACAAAATTACGGCCATCGGCGGCGTGCGCTTCGATGATCGGCAGGAAGTCGAGGAAGGTCGCCTCTGGCTCCTTCTTCCGGTGGACGACCGACCAGGCCATCATGGCAAAAGCCGTGCGTCGAACGAACTCGTGTTCGTCGGCCGCAAACTCTTCTATCAGCTCCTTCCAGCAATCCGAATCGACAAAGAGGTCGGAGACGCCGTCGACGATATCCCACGAGTCGAAAGTCGCCGCCCATCGTCTTGCATCCGCAGCAGAAAACCGCTTCGGATCGGCTGTGACGGAAGCGATGAACTGCGCTTCCATGATGCCCGACTCCCATAGTTCGAAGGCACGCTCATGGTTGCACTTGATTTTCTTGGCAATCTGCCTCTGCACGCCATGCGAGATTCCGAGCGCACGTTCGATCTTGATGCCGTAGCGCAGCATGCCAAGGCGGTTCTCCTGCGAGCCGATCGAGCGCAGATGGGCGACAATCTCCTCGGCGCTGGAGTGAGGCGAAAGCTCGGCCACGACAAAACCTACTTCTCCAATCGCGCCAGCAGCGAAGACGTGTCCCAGCGTTTGCCGCCCATCCCCTGCACATCCTTGTAGAACTGGTCGACAAGTGCCGTCACCGGCAGCTTGGCGCCGTTGCGGTCGGCCTCCGCCAGGCAGATGCCGAGATCCTTGCGCATCCAGTCGACGGCGAAGCCGAAATCATATTTGCCGGCATTCATCGTCTTGTGGCGGTTCTCCATCTGCCATGAGCCGGCCGCGCCCTTGGAGATCACCTCGATGACCTTTTCGATGTCGAGCCCGGCCTTCTTGCCGAAATGAATGCCTTCGGCCAGCCCTTGGACAAGGCCGGCGATGCAGATCTGGTTGATCATCTTGGTGAGTTGGCCGGAGCCGGCCGGGCCCATCAGCCCGACCATGCGGGCATAGGCATCGATGACAGGCTTCGCCTGCTCGAAGGCTTTCTGCTCGCCGCCGACCATGACGGTCAGGATGCCGTTTTCGGCGCCGGCCTGACCGCCGGAGACCGGTGCGTCGAGGAACGAAAAACCGCGAACTTGCGCCTTCTCCGCCAGTTCGCGCGCGACTTCAGCCGAGGCCGTGGTGTTGTCGATGAAGATGGCTCCCTTCTTCATCGACTGGAACGCACCCTCGGCTCCGATCGTCACCGCGCGCAAATCGTCGTCATTGCCAACGCAGCAAAAGACAAAATCCTTGCCGTCGGCGGCCTCAGCGGGCGTGTCGGCAACACTGCCGCCATGCTGGGCAACCCATTGCTCGGCCTTTGCCTTGGTGCGGTTGTAGACGGTGACGTCGTGGCCGCCCTTGTTCCGGAGATGTCCGGCCATTGGATAGCCCATGACGCCAAGACCGAGAAATGCCACCGATGCCATGTTTTCGAATCCCTTCAATCCTGTTTCCGGCCTTCTTAGCGGATCAGGCAAAGCTATGGGAGTCAGCGGTGCAGATGTATGGTAATGCGCCGTTCTATCCACTCGACCGCGTGGCGGAGTATCTCGACAATGATCAGATAGATGATCGCCGCCCAGACATAGGACTGGAAGTCGAAAGTGCGCGAATAGGTGAGCTTCGTGATGCCCATCAGATCATAGACGGTGATGATGGCTACGATCGCCGAGCCCTTGATCATCAGGATGATCTCGTTGCCGTAGGGACGCAGCGCCACGATCAGTGCCTGCGGCAGGATGATCTTCCACATCGTCTGCAATTTGTGCAGGCCGAGCGAGGCGGCGCCCTCCCACTGGCCTCTGGGCACGCTCTCGATCGCGCCGCGCAGGATTTCAGCCTGATAGGCGGCAGTATTGAGCGAGAAAGCGAAGATTGCGCAGTTGAACGCCTCCCGGAAAAAACCCCAGAGGCCAATCATATCGAGCTGCGGCCGGAACGAGCCTACGCCGTAATAGACAAGGAAGGTCTGGGCCAGCAGCGGCGTGCCGCGGAAGAAATAGACATAGGCGTAGGCAAGACCTGAAAGAAACCGGTTTTTCGACATGCGGGCATAGGCGATCGGCACCGACAGGACGGCGCCAAGCACGATCGAGATGGCGACCAGCAAAAGCGTCACACCTAGCCCTGTCACATAGGATGGCGCATATTTCGCGAAAAGCTCGCCGTTCCAGGCGACAATGAGGTAGGCAGCAATCCCGGCGAGAAAAGCTATCCACATACAGACCAGCGCGTAGCCGAGAATACGTTGGCGCGGCCAGCCGTGCGGGATTGCTGGCGGTTTTTCGACCTTCCTCGCCACGTCGGCTGCTGCCGCACTCATCGCTGCACCTGCTGGCGGCCGACCGCACGTTCGATCGCATTGATGCCGAAGGACGATATGATGGCGAGGAGCAGATAAATAAGCGCGGCAACACCGAAAAACAGGAAGGCGTGCTTGGTGACGCGGGCGGCGACGCCCGCTTGCCGCAATATGTCGGTAAGACCGATGGCGGAAACCAAGGCGGTATCCTTGAGAAGGATGAGCCACAGATTGGCAAGACCCGGCAGTGCGATACGGATAAGCTGCGGCAGCACCACAAGGCGCATCGTGTGCCAGCCAGACAGGCCAACCGAATAGCCGCCCTCATACTGTCCCTTCGGGATGGCGCGGAATGCCGAGAGGAAGACCTCGCTGGCGTAGGACGAGAAGACGACGCCGAGCGCGATCATGCCGGAAACAAAAGCATTCACTTCGACCGCGGCGGTCGGGTCATACAGGCGCATCAATTGCTGAATGCCGATTTGCGCGCCGTAAAAGATGATGAACAGGGTCAGCAACTCAGGCAATCCACGAAAGATCGTGGTGTAGATATTGCCGGCCAGCCGCAGTGACGGCTCGTTGGATTGCTTGGCCAGCGCAACCAGAAAGCCGATCACCAGACCGAGAGGCAGGGTCGCGGCTGCAAGCGAAACGGTGATGAAAACACCATAGGCGATGTCGTCGAGCCAGCCTTCGGGTCCCCAACTGAGCAGCGTCCAAACGCTTTGCATCCGCCTGCCTGTTCTCCTCTATGCTTTTTTTGAGAGCGCGGCGTCAGCCCTGGCGCGCCGCGCCTTGTGCAAACGGCGGGGATGTCCCGCCGTTCGCCGTCAACCCGGAAGGATCAGGACTCGCCGCCGTAGACGTCGTACTTGAAGTACTTGTCGTTGATTTCCTTGTACTTTCCGTTGGCGCGGATGGCGTCGATCGCCTTATTGAACTGATTGACCAACGCGGTATCGCCCTTGCGTACCGCGATGCCGGCGCCCGGACCATGGATCTCGATGTCGGGTGTGATCGCGCCGATCAGCTTGCAGCAGGCGCCGTCCGGCGTGGCAAGCCAGCCTTCGATGACGGTGATGTCGTCGTTGACCGCATCAACGCGGCCATTGGCGAGATCGAGCTGGTATTCCTGCGCGGTCGGGTACGGCTTGATTGTGCTGTCGGCATAAGTTTTGGTTGAATAATTGAAGTGGGTGGTGGACGCCTGCACGCCGATCGTCTTGCCGGCCAGGTCCTCTTTGGTCACGCCTTTGATATCGCTGTCCTTGGGCGCGGCGATCGCCGGCGGCGTGTTGTAGTATTTGTTGGTGAAGTCGACCTTCTCGGCACGCTCCGGCGTAATCGACATCGAGGCAACGATGGCGTCGAACTTGCCGGCCTGAAGCGCCGGGATGATGCCATCCCAATCCTGCGCGACGAAAGTGCACGTCACCTTCATCTCGTCGCAAAGCGCCTTGGCGATATCGATGTCGAAGCCCTCGAGCTGGCCATCAGCGGTCAGGTTGTTGAACGGCGGATAGGCTCCCTCCGTGCCGATCCTCAAGGTTTTTTCCTGAGCCTGGGCAACGCCCAAGGTCAGCAGCGCCGCCGATGCGGCGAGCGCTATACGCAGTGCAATACGCATGATAGTCCTCTCTGTATGTTCCCGGCCGTCGTTCCAAACGGCTCTGTAGGCGGTTCTGTTGACCGCCCGCTGGCGCGATACTCCCATTCTTTCCCAAGAAAAAGCAACTGTAAAACCGTTGCTTGCGGGTTTCGCATTGCCGGACAATGCTGACGTTGCGGCAGGCAAACAACCGAGGAAAACAGGGGGGCAACGAGGAAACAGGGGGCGGCCGATGCTTCTTCGGCAGTACCCTCAGCGCGTCAAACCTGTCGCGCGCTCGATGAAGTCGGCTATCGATCTGGTGTCGTCGAGATCGAAGACAGGCAGGCTTTCGTCGGCTATGGCGAAGTCGGCGGCGATAGCGACGGTGTGCGGATCATTTGCCGAAAGCGGTGCCCAGTCCTTGGCCTCCATCCGCCGCGTCTCGATCTTGCTGTGCGCCTCGCGCTTGTAGCCTTCGACCAGCACGATGTCGGCGGTGCCGAGCCGCGACAGGATCGCATCCAGCGTCGGCTCGTCCTCGCCGCGCAATTCGTGCATCAGTGCCCAGCGCCTGTCCGACACGATGGCGACTTCAGTGGCCCCGGCCTGCCTATGGCGAAAACTGTCCGCCCCCGGTTTGTCGATGTCGAAGGCATGATGGGCGTGTTTTACCGTCGAGACTTTCCAGCCACGCCGGACGAGTTCGGCGACCAGCTTTTCGGTCAGTGTCGTCTTGCCGGAATTCTTCCAGCCGGTGATACCGAAGACGCGTCTCATCATGGCTTCATGCTCTGCAACTGACCCTCGACACGGACAAGGTTACTCGTGGCGAACGGCAAGCGCCTATATGCCGTCCGGCGCCATATCAGGTCCAGCGCTTTCGGCGGCTGTCTTGCGCCGGCCGACGATCCGTTCGCGGTAAAGTGCGTAGAGGCCGGAGCAGACGATGATGCTGGCGCCGAGGATCATCGGCAGGTCGGGAACGTCGCCGAAGATGAACAGGCCAAGCAGGATCGACCAGAGCAGGGCCGTGTAGCGGAACGGCGCGATGAACGAGATGTCGCCCACCCGCATCGCCATGATGATGAACT
Source organism: Mesorhizobium sp. WSM4820 (assembly GCF_055811075.1). Classification (NCBI taxonomy): domain Bacteria; kingdom Pseudomonadati; phylum Pseudomonadota; class Alphaproteobacteria; order Hyphomicrobiales; family Phyllobacteriaceae; genus Mesorhizobium; species Mesorhizobium sp. WSM4820. Next base: position 42,182 of record NZ_JBVVQN010000030.1, read on the forward strand.
GGTAGCCGATGACCACGAGCACTGCCGCCAATGCCAGGAACGCCGTGCTTTCCCCCGTCATCGGTGTCCACCCGCCCATCGGCAAAAGCAGCGCCGCGCCGAGCACGGTCATGGCGACTGCCGTGGTGGTCGACACCAGCAATGTCGGAATGGCTTGCGGTATCCGCTTGGTGGCGAGGTCACGCACCGCACAACAGGCGACACAGGCCAGCGCCAGCAGCGAATAGATGCTGAACCCCTCGAAGCCGGGCCGCACGATGATCAGCACGCCGGCAAAGCCGATGGCGATAGCCAGCCAGCGCCGCCAGCCGACGCCTTCCTTGAACACAAGTGCTGCGCCCATCGTCACCGCCAGCGGCAGCGCCTGCAGCACGGCCGAGACATTGGCAATCGGCAGATGGGCAAGGGCGATGAGAAACGACGCGGTAGCGCCGGCTTCGCCGATCACGCGTATCGCCACCATCGGCTGCAGCATCGAGCCGGGCACGGCAAGCGCACCGCGTTGCCAGGCAAGCAGGCCTACGAAAAGCGAAGCGAAGGCGCCGCGGATCAGCATGACCTGCGCCATGTTCATGGATTCCGACGCGACTTTGGTGATCGCGTCGTTGAGGGTGAAACCACTCATCGCCACCACCATGAACAGTGCACCGCGAAGATTTGGGGAAAAAAGCAAAGGCGTTACCACTGTGGTCCTGCTTCAAGCCTCTACCAGCCGGCGGCAAGACAGCAACGTCAAAGGGCTGGTCCACGGCCTTCGGCGGCTCGTTACAACCTCCTCGCAAGAGCGGCTGGATCTATTGCGGCGGTGCGACCAAAAAGGATCAGCCGCCGGTGACGCTCATGTGCCGCGATACCGATGGACGGTTGGTGCGGCGGTCGATGATGAAATCGTGGCCCTTCGGCTTGCGGCCAATGGCTTCGTCGATGGCGTCGGCGACCAGTTCGTTGCCTTCGGATGCACGCAACGGTGCGCGCAGGTCGGCGGCATCTTCCTGGCCGAGGCACATATAGAGCGTGCCGGTGCAGGTCAGCCGGACGCGGTTGCAGCTTTCGCAAAAATTATGCGTCATCGGCGTGATGAAGCCGAGCCTGCCACCGGTCTCGGCGACGTGGACGTAGCGGGCCGGGCCACCGGTCTTGTAGGGGATGTCGGTCAGCGTGAACTGCCGCTCGAGTGCTGCGCGCAGCAGCGACAGCGGCAGATACTGGTCGGTGCGGTCGGCGTCGATCTCGCCCATCGGCATGGTTTCGATGACAGTCAACTCCATGCCGCGGCCGTGCGCCCAGCGCAGCATCTCGGGCAGTTCGGCGTCATTGAAATCCTTCAGCGCCACCGCATTGAGCTTCACCTTCAGTCCCGCTGCCTGCGCGGCGTCGATGCCATCCATGACCTTGTCGAGATTGCCCCAGCGGGTAATCTGACGGAATTTTTCCGGGTCCAGCGTGTCCAGCGAAACGTTGATGCGCTTGACCCCGCAATCGGCGAGTTCAGCGGCAAAGCGCGAAAGCTGCGAGCCGTTGGTGGTCAGCGTCAATTCTTCCAGAGCGCCGCTTTCGAGATGACGCGAAATCTGACGCACAAGATGCATGATGTTCTTGCGCACCAGCGGCTCGCCGCCGGTAAGACGCAGTTTCCTGACGCCCTTTTCGATGAAAACCGTGCATAGCCGGTCGAGTTCTTCCAGCGACAGCAAATCCTTCTTGGGAAGGAACGCCATGTCTTCGGCCATGCAATAGGTGCAGCGAAAGTCGCAGCGGTCGGTGACCGAAACGCGCAGATAGCTGATCGTGCGACCAAAAGGATCGATCATGTCCATGCTGGTGCGTTTCCCGTGGTTGCGAACGGCATCGTTATATATGGCTATGTGATACGATCCAACCTGCCATTCAAGACAAGAAGTTTCGATCCCTAAAGCGCGTCGCGTTCGACCGGTCTCATGCGACGCGCTTTAGGTTGTTGTTTTATGCATGTCGTTATCGCAAAACCGCTGCACACCCTCGGGTCAGGCCAGAGGGCATGCTTTTGCGCGACATGCATTAGGCAACATCGCGCCACCACGGATCGTGTCGGAAGTTTCGAAGCGGCCTTTTCCCGCTGCGCGAAGCGGCGTAGGGAAGGACAGATGATGCGGAACCTATCACCATGACGGCGCCGAAGGAACTCAGGGTCTCGAAGGACCGCAGGCTGCTAACCGTGACGTTCCCTGGCCATCAGCCGTTCGAGCTGCCGGCGGAGCTGCTGCGGGTGGCCTCGCCATCCGCCGAAGTTCAGGGCCATTCGCCCGAACAGCGCGTGACCGTTCCCGGCAAGCGCAACGTTGCGATCCTGAAGATCGAACCGGTCGGCAACTATGCCGTCCGCATCACCTTCGACGATTTCCACGATACCGGCATCTTCACCTGGAACTACCTGCATACGCTGGGTCATGAGAAGGACGCACGCTGGGCCGCCTATCTCGCCGAGCTGGAAGAGAAGGGGCTAAGCCGCGATCGATAGCTCCGGCCCGTGGTCAAAGCGTCACCGATTTGGAGTAGCGGCTGCGGATGCTCGGAGGCGAAAACATGTCCGTCATCACCACGGTCGAACAGCTCGAAGCGCTCTATGGGCTGCCCGGCGAGACGTCGCTGGTCAAGGAGCTCGACCATGTCATTCCCGAATACGCCGCCTTCATCGAGGCCTCGCCTTTTGCCGCGCTCGCGACCAGCGGGCCGGAAGGGCTGGATTGCTCGCCGCGCGGCGATCTCGCCGGCTTCGTCCGCATCCATGATCCGAAAACCCTGATGATGCCGGACCGGCGCGGCAACAACCGTGCCGATTCGCTAAAAAACATCATTCGCGATCCGCGCGTCGGCCTGTTGTTCCTGGTCCCAGGCTGCGGCACCACGCTGCGCGTCAACGGCCGCGCCCACATCACCACGGATGCCGCGCTGTGTGCCTCGTTCAGCGTCGACGGCAGACCGGCGCGTTCGGTCACGGTCATCGATGTCGATTCGGTCTATTTCCAGTGCGCTCGCGCCGTCCATCGGTCGGAACTGTGGAACCCGGCGAGGCATGTCGACCCGAAGTCGCTGCCGACACCCGGAAAGATCCTGGAAATCACCAGCCGGAAAGGCATCGACGGCGAGGCTTACGACAGGGAATGGCCGGAGCGCGCGAAAAAGTCGATCTGGTGAGCGGGTCACGCTTCCTTGAGCACGTCGGCAATTTTGCGCATCTGCTCGCCGATCATGTCGCATTGCTCCGGCGTCGACTGGCTCATCGCTTTCTCGATCAGCGCCATATGAACCTTCAGCGCCTGCATCAGCAGTTCCGTGCCGGCTTCGGTCAGGGTCAGGCGCAGCACGCGCTTGTCCTTCTGATCGCCTTCGCGGCGCAGCAGGCCGCGTGTCTCGAGTTGCGGCAAAAGCATGGTGATGTTGGAACGGCCGACCAGGAGCCGGCGGGCGAGATCGTGCTGCGACATGCCGGGATGGCGGTAAAGGTTCATCAGCACGTCGAGCTGCGCCGGCTTCAGGTCCAGCGGCGCAAGCTTCACTGCCAGCGTGCGTTCCAGGACATGGCAGGCGCGCGCCACCGCGACCCAGTTGCGAAAACGCGGGTTGTCCCAGGGCAGCTCTTGTTTAATGTTCATGTTTGAACTATTATGTTCATGCTTGAACGAATGGATGGATCGCCACTATGGCATCATTTGGATTGAAGGTCATCCGGGGCGTGTTTGCCGCCGCCGAACATGTGGCTCCCCGCCTTACCGGGCGCGCGGCATTCGAACTGTTCTGCCGCACGCCGAACGCCAAAATTCTCAGCGACGGCGAGCGACGCGCCGTCGACCGCGCCGCCGGCTTCATGGCCGAGGCGCGCCATCATCGGCTGAAGACCAAAAACGGCTGCGTCATGGTGCATGAATTCAGGCCAGAGCCGGGCAGGCGGGCCGCCGGAACGGTGCTCGTCATCCATGGCTGGCGTTCGCGCACCGAATATATGCGCACGCTGATCGAAGCCTATCGAGGCGCCGGCTACAAGGTTGTCTCGCTCGACCTGCCGGGCCACGGCCAATCGCAGGGACGCCGGCTCACATTGGTCAGCGCTGTCGAGGCCGCTCGGCTGACCGGCGAGTGGTTCGGCCCGTTCGTGGCGGTCGTCGGCCATTCCTTCGGCGGCGCCGTCGCCGCCAATGCCGTCGCCGGTTCGGTCAAGGCCATTCCGCCGCTGCCGGCCGGGCGGCTGGTGCTGATCGCGGCACCGAGTTCGCTGCCGGCGATCTTCAACGATTTCAGCCGCATGCTCAGTGTCGGCCCACGCTCGCAGGCCGCCATGGCCGACCGGGTCGAACGCATCGCCGGCCGGCCGCTGCACGAATTCACCGGCGACCGCCAGCTTGCCGGCACGCCGGTGCCAACGCTGGTCATCCATGCGCCGGACGACCGCGAGGTGTCCGCCGACCATGCAAGGCTCTATGCCGGGGCCGGCGACCATGTGCGGCTGTACTGGGCCGACGGGCTCGGCCACCGCCGCATCCTCGCCGACAAGGGCGTGGTCGAGCGTGCGGTCGGCTTCGTTGCCGAACACCGGCAGCCGGTATCGCTGCATTAAACACCGGCGGCTTCGACCTGCGTGTCAAAAGTCGACCGCTTCAAGGAAGAGCGATTCGAGGAAGAGCGCTTCCTTGCAACCGAATGCGGCTGGTCGAGTTGATTCCCATCGCCGGCGGCGTCATCGCCCGGCCTCAGTGCTATTCGCTGGAGCCGGAGCGGAGCCGATTCGCTTCGGCTGCCACCGTTGTGAAACCGTTCTGCAACAGAGACGTTCTGAAATTTATGAAAGCTTAACGAAATCAGTATGAATCGGTGTAGTCGCGCCCTACATCCATGATGCGGTGGGCGAGACCGTCAAGCGATGCGGAACGGGAGCCGGCTGCAGCCGGAGCGGGTGATTCCATGAAATTCCTCGGAAACAAGGCAACCGTGATGCCGCTTGCGGCGGTCGCGGCAATGCTGGCCTTCGGCGTGCCGCAGGCAGACGCGCAAGGGTTTTTCGAGAGGCTCTTCGGCGGTGGTGTCAGGCATTCGCCGCGAGGTGATTTCCCCCTGCCGCCGTCGAGGCAGAGGCTGAAATACAAGCCATATGCCACGGCGCCCGCTGCCTCTCGTATCCGCAGCCCGTCCTATTACACCTACAAGAGCGACCCGCTCGTGCGCGTCGACTTCTCGACGCTGACGGCAGCGCCGGAGCCGGCAATGCCGCAGGACGCCGCATTCCAGCCGTCGTCCGCCACCGGCGCTGCCTTCCGCGAAGCGATTGCCGGACTCCACGATTACGAGCTCTACGCCGAGAAGGACATCGCCAAGGCACTCGTCGCCTATTACGCGGCCAATCCGGATTTCGTCTGGGTGACGGGAGCCAATGCCAACAGTCGCGCGCAAGATGCGGTGCGGGTGCTTGGCGAGGCAACCAGCTATGGCCTCATGCCGGCCGACTATACGGTTGAAGTGCCTGCCGCCGGCGCATCGACCGGCAGCGCCGATGCGCGGCTCAAGCAGCTCGTCCGCTTCGAGATGGCGCTGTCAGCGCGCGTCTTGCGCTATGTCCGCGACGCGCACAGTGGCCGCGTCGATCCCAATCGCATCACCGGCTACTATGATTTCCCGGCCAAGCCGCTCGACATGGAAGGCGTGCTGAAAACGCTGACGCGCACCCGGCAAGTGCGCACCTATCTCGAATCACGGCATCCGCAGAACGCCGAATACCAGGCACTGCGCGTCGAACTGGAATCACTTCAGGCCAGCGCCGACGACGACATCGTCGTCGATCCCAAGCTGTTGCTGAAGCCGGAAGAGACCAGCCCCGAACTGCCGAAGCTTCTGGCGAAGATCGCGCGCAATCTCGACGACGAGATGGGCGGCGCCTATGGCGAGATATTGGCCAGGCTCGCCACCAGCGAGGTCTATGATCCGGAACTGGTGCCGGTCATCAAGGCGGTGCAGAAAAAGGCTGGCATGAAGGGCGACGGCGTCATCGGTCCGCGCACCGTCGCGGCGCTGGTCGGGACGTCCAAAGCCGACAAGATTCAAAAGGTGCAGGTCGCGCTGGAAGAGTTGCGCTGGCTGCCATCCGATCTCGGCAGCCCGCGTGTCTTCATCAACCAGCCGGCGTTTACCGCGAGCTATATCGAAAATGGCGAGGAGAAGCTGAAGACCCGCGTCGTCATCGGCAAGACCACCAACCAGACTTCCTTCTTCTACGACCAGCTCGAGCAGGTCGACTTCCATCCCTATTGGGGCGTGCCGCAGTCGATCCTCGTCAACGAGATGCTGCCCCGGCTGCGCAGGGATCCCGGCTATCTCGACCGCGCCGGCTACGAAGTGGTCAATGCGCGCGGCAAACGCATTCCGTCCTCCTCGGTCAATTGGGGCGCCTATGGCGCAAAAATACCTTATGGCGTGCGCCAGCTGCCGAGCGAGGCCAATGCGCTGGGCGAACTGAAGATCCTGTTCCCCAACAAGCACGCCATCTACATGCACGACACGCCGCAAAAGACGTTTTTCCAGCGTGACATGCGCGCGCTCAGCCATGGCTGCGTTCGCCTGCAGGATCCGCGCGGCATGGCAGCGGCCGTGCTCGGCACCTCGGTCGATGACATCGCGGAGAAGCTGAAGCACGGACATGCGACGGAGAAGGTAGCGCGCAGGATCCCGGTCTATGTCGCCTATTTCACCGCCTGGCCTGATATGTCCGGCAAGGTCGAATATTTCAGCGACGTCTACGACCGCGACGCGCGGCTGCAGCAGGCGCTCGACAGCACGCAAGCAGTGCGCTCGCCGGCGATCTGAGGATGCTAGAGCGGGATGAAGAGAGGCTGAATCGAAGGGGGATTCCCAAATCAGCGGGGATTTGATTCAACATGCTGGCTGGG
>NZ_JBVVQN010000031.1:0-42952 GCF_055811075.1 Mesorhizobium sp. WSM4820
AGCTGGTAAGGGGATCAGGCCCGAAGCGTTCGACGTCCTCGGGCGAAAGCGGCGGATTGTTCGTGCCCATTGTGATCCTTCGCAGCGGTTTTCGTTACCATGGGAGACTTTTCCTTCGTCCGCACTCGTTTTGCGGGTTGCCTCGCATGTACCGTGCCAAAGCAGAAAGCATTCAGAAACGTGATTGGTCAGATTCTATTACGTTACGTACCCGACATTGTCGGCTATCGGACAAAGCCGAACGTGCCTAAATGGACCATGATGCAGCTTTCCGCGGGGGGGTACTTCTTGGTACAGCGGTAAACCGGCACAGTAATAATCGTTATGGAGAAGAACGGAGAACTTAGATGCGTATCGGTAAACAGAAAGACCGCCATTTTGGTGGCAGAATTGGCAGTCTCGGATGCGTCTCCGCTGAGTGTTTGGCCGTCTTTGTGTATCTGTTCGGTTCCGTGCGGTTTCCCCCCGGCCACGCTCGCTGTAGCCAACGTCCGAGCCTTCCGGGCAGGTCGGCGTACTCTTGGCGGCCCGGCTCTGCGGCGTTCGCTTCGTGGCATACCGGGCCAAGAGAAACCGGGCTTCGCCATGGCAGAGATCAGCTTCTTCATGGGCGGAACGCGGTACGGACCGCCGTGCCAGGATGGATTGCACGAAGCCGCGCACAACAGAACTTGGCACCCCCAAGAGGCATCCTGAGCCATTGCGGTGCTCGGCAGAAGGTGACAGCGGCAAGCCCGCTTGCGGCCTAAAGCAGTTGTTTCATGTCAGATGATCCTCTCGATTGTTGCTGCTGGTCGCTCCCGACCGACAAATAGCTGGTCGATGAGTGAGGCGTTCGACACTCGAGCGCGTAGGTGACGGCGGCAACGAGCGTGAAGGCAGAGAACCAGAAGATCCCCAGGCGATAGAGCAGCGGTTTGTTGGGGATATTTCGGCAAAGAGGGGAAAGGCGAAGAGGCGACAAGAAAGCTGTCGAACGCCAGGTGACGCTGATCGTGATGCTGCTCGGGTGATGCTCGAGTGAGGCCCGGCAACATCAGGACGGTGCTCGGCGTTTCGTGCCCATCCACCTTCTCAGACAGGGGAGATTGGGATGCAGCGCCTTCAAAGTGGAGAACAAATCACCTTCGCGCGAACCTTTCACATCGTCCCGCTACCACCACCGTCGATAAAGTTTCGGACTCGCGCGGGCCAAATCGGGGATCGGCATCGCAGCCATGCGATCGATCTCGTCCCGACGGTTGCCAAGGTTGAAAACAAGGCATAATTGCCCACACATCCAGCTGCTTCGGAGGCTTGCTATGACTTTTGCTCAATCGGTCGGTGCGTTCTTTCGTCGGCTGAAGCCGTTCATCCTGCTTTTCCTGTTGACTCAGTTCCTCGTCAGGCTGGCGCTGTCGCTGGTTTCGGCCAAAGACCTGTCTTTCCATCCGGCCGACTGGCTGGTTCCTTTCTTCACTGGCTTCTGGTTCGATATCGTCACGCTGCTTCCAATCCTCGTGGTCTTTCTCCTCTTCCCGCTGCTCCTGCCAGTTTCGTGGGCCGGAAAGCGGTTTGACCGCGCAGTTGGGCTCTCGGGCTTCGCAATCTTCCTGTTTATGATGGTCGTGCAGGGGGTCAGCGAGTATTTCTTCTGGGACGAATTCACGACGCGCTTCAATTTCATCGCGGTCGACTACCTCGTGTACACGCAGGAAGTGATCCAGAACATTATGGAGAGCTATCCGGTGGTGCCGCTGCTTGCCGGCATCGGCCTGTTGGCGGTCGGCGGGACCTATCTGCTCCGCCGCCAGGTGAAGGCAGGCTTCGCGCCGCATCCGCCGTTCATGAAGCGGCTGGCGGTCTTTGCGACGATAACGGGAATGGCCGCCGCCGGCGTGTTGGTGACCCCCGATTCGATCACACGGCCGATGCCGAGCGCGATCGCCCGCGAACTCGGGGGCAACGGACTCTATGGTTTGGTTAGCGCCTTCTTCTCGAATGAGATCGATTTCGCGAATTTCTATCGGACCATGCCCGAGAAACAGGCGGCCGAACGGACACGCGACCTTTTAGCGGAAGATCACGAGCCGTTCGAAAGCACCGATTTAAACGACATCACGCGTGACATTCGAGCCGAGGGGCCGATGCTGCGCAAGAACGTCATCCTGGTCGGCATGGAAAGCATGAGTGCGGAGTTCATGGGCACATTCGGCAATCCGAAAAGACTGACACCGAACCTTGACCGGCTGGCGTCTGAAGGCCTGCTTTTCACGGAAATGCGGGCGACCGGCACGCGCACCGTGCGCGGGCTTGAAGCGATCGCGCTTTCAGTCCCGCCGACCCCGGGGCAATCGATCCTGCGTCGCCCCGGCAACGACAATCTCTTCACCATTGGCTCTGTGTTCCAGGATTCGGGCTACGATACGCGCTTCCTCTATGGCGGCTACGGCTATTTCGACAACATGAACGCGTTCTTTTCCGGTAACGGTTTCGGTATCGTCGACCGCGCTACGATGGCGGCAGGCGATGTGCATTTCGCCAATGCGTGGGGCGTCAGCGATGAGGATCTCTATGACGAGGTGATCCGCCAAGCCGACGCCTCGGCGAAAGCCGGCAAGAACTTCTTCAGCTTCGTCATGAACACGTCAAACCACCGGCCCTTTACCTATCCAGCCGGCGCCATAGACATCCCATCGCCGGGCGGGCGCGACGGGGCGGTCAAATATTCCGACTACGCGATCGGGGAACTGGTCAAGAAGGCATCGGCGAAACCGTGGTTCAGGGGTACCGTTTTTGTCTTTGTCGCCGATCATACGGCGAGCGTTGCAGGCAAGGTCGAGCTCGACATGAACAAATACCACATACCGTGCATCATCTGGTCGCAGGGCTTTGTCGAGCCCCGCCGGATCAACCGGCTGGCGAGCCAGGTGGATATTGCGCCGTCGCTGCTTGCCCTGCTGCAGGCTAGCTATCGCAGCCGCTTTTTCGGCGACGACCTGATCGAAGCGGACGAACCGGAGCGGCCGGTCTACATCTCCAACTACCAGAAGGTGGCCATGATCCTGCATGGCCGCACGACGATCCTTGAGCCCAAGAAGCAAATCGTCCAGATGAAGGGTGAGGAGGTGCAACCTGAAAGCGCCGTGGACCACAACGCGGTCGAAGATACCGTAGCCGTCTATCAATATGCCTCGCACTGGCGCGACATTTCACGCCGCATTCCAAGTGTTCTTGACAACGGCACGCTGGCACTCGGCCGGTTCGGTGTGCATCGCCTGCCAAACCCGAAGCGACGCGCGCCTCCGTCCAGGACCACACCCACCATACCTGTGCGCTAACAAAGCCACCGTGCCACAACGTCTTAGGAATGCCAGGTCTGCTCCGGTGATCGCCAAGAGGTGTGAGGACCTTAACAATCCCTTGCAAGACCCTTCGTGGTGGCAACGGCAATGGCCGGAACGGGTCCAGCCTGTCGTGGAAATACGTTGATTTGATAACGTGATTCCCGATCAGCGAGGTGAGTCGGGCTAAAGCGGTTTGTCGAGGGCGAGGATCGCCGGCAAGCGGCACTGCTTCCCGAGTGCCTGGAGGATTACGTGACGCAGGACAATCCGGGGTGGCGACAGGTGCATCGTGGATCTGCTACTTTCGCGCGCTCCACTTTGGGAGGCGCAGCACGCGTTGCCCCTGTCGACAAACTGAGCCTCGTGCTGGTGGCGGTGTTCGGAGTGACATTCCTCAAGGAACATCGTCGTCGAACTGGGCAGGGGTTGCCTTGATCGCAACAGGCGCGGTTCTGGTACGCTACAAAGCTTATTGCTCCGTCTTTAGGATCAGAACAGCCAAAAAAAGGTGGGCAGGTAGCCAGCTACCTGGAGGTATTCGATGCCTTCGATGGCTGGAAAGATCGCCAGAAAATAGAGGGCATCGAAGAATGTGCTTCTTAATGCGTTTGTGGAGAACGTGTGCTGATGCTTGTCCTGATGCAGCCACGGCTTGGGCCAGAACCGCGGCGTCCTTGCCACATATGCTTCGAACTCCGGACCAAATTTGTCACGAAGAAACGTCTCTTCCTTTCGGGCAGTCATTCCGAAAACCGCATAGGTGCACCCCCCCAGAGCGGATGCAACGATGAGCGATCCGAACATGAGGCCGATGCCGAATGCTCCGATCGTCGAAAACAGATATAGGGGATTGCGGGTGATCGAGTACGGCCCGCTGACTGCCAACTCGCTGTTCTTCCGCCCCCCGACATAGAGGATGCTCCACAACCTCCCGAATATGCAGACGAGGATCAGAACAAAACCGATCATCTCGACGACCTCGTGAAGGCTAGATGCTTCATCCCAACCGGGGCGAGAGAATAGCAGCGACCCAATCGCCGCTATGCTCAGGGCCTGGACGACCAAAAGTCTCTTCCGCTGATTAAATGGTTGCGGGGCAATGGAAGCGGACATCATGGTTCCTTCGACAAAGGCTTTTTCGGGGACTCGCGCCAAGCAGTCCTCTCCGCAGGTTTGAAGCTCTCAAGATCGCGTGCTGTATCGCGCGGGTTAGCGGTTACTAACCGTTCTGCAACATTGGTCAATGGCCCGTCTGGAAGGTCAAGGTGGTTACGGGGTTCCTCGGCCAGCGCTCCTCCAGTCGCGGGATGAACTTCCAGCTGCACGTGTCCGTTTGCTATCGCGATCCGTTGCTCAGCTTCCAAAGTCGTTTCTCTACCCCACGTAGGTTACCACCGAAGCTTGATCTGCTAAACCAATATGGTGTTACACTTGTAGTCTCGCAGAGGCTTCTTCCAGCTCTCTGGGTCACGTCGAGAGCCGTAACCGGATCAGATTTGGCGGAGGGGGTTTGCGGCGAGCGCGTTCGTGATTCACCATTTGCGGACGCCACCACCGACTAATCCGCTTGACGGCCTGTCGCTTGCTCAGCTCCGCGGGCCGTTCGCTGCGCTGATCGGCTTAGTGCGCGGTCTTCAAGGCCGAGTCGAGAGCCTTGAGATCGAGAACCAGGCGCTGCGCGCCGAGATCCAGACCCTCAAGGATCGCCCTCCGGACAAGCCGACCAAGCCGTCGGAATGGGCAACGCAGCCGGAGGGGAAGCGACGCCGTCGCGGCGCCAAGCGCGACGGCCGGTCGCGTGAGCCGCGAGGTGACGGTTGCGAAGAGCGCTCCTGCGGACTCACGCTTCAAGGGATACAAGACGATCCTTGTGCGCGATCTGGTTTTGTTGGCCGGGGTGATGCGCTATCGCTGGGAGTGCTGGGTGACACCGAGCGGCGAGAGGCTCGTCAGCGGCAGGTGACACTCGACAACGGCATCCTGTTCCCGCGACGACTGCGTAGGAACCGCAGCGAACGCATGTGGGCGCCGCCACAGCACGGCCGCATCCGGGTCCTGCATAACCGAGATATGCCGGCGCCTTCTTCTACGGTCGAACGCGTGGTCGTCCCCGGCCGGGCGGCGGCCTCTCGCAGATCAAGGTGAATAATATGGCCGAGTGGCGGATGCCGACCTGCATCCGGGTTATATCGACTGGGAGCGCTTCAAGGCCAACCCGGAGCGTGTCGCCACCAACGAACAAGCTTATGGAATGCAGCGCCGCGCCGGGACAGTCCGCGAAGGATCCGCCTGCTCCAGGGCAGAGTTCTCTGCAGCCTTTGCAGCGGGCAAACATGGGCGTCCATTACAACGGCCCTCCGCCGAGGCCCGTCGGCGAGTCGGAAGCCGAAAGAGTCGCGGCTCCCCTCACCCGTTCGGCCGTTCCGTCGTACCAGGCGAGCGTCTCGCAGCGCGAAAGCTGCTCAGGCGACCGTTCGCGATTTTGGCCGGATCGACGTCGTCCTGGGGCAGGAAGCAGGCGAATGACTGGCAAAAAGCGTCCGCCGCAGCCCGGCGTCGATCACTGGAACCTGGCGCCGGCGCGGCGGAACTGCAGGGCGGCGGCCATTCCGGAATAGCTGCCGCCGACATCGATGATGGAACCTACACTAACGGCAGCTCAATTCGGATGGTTGTGAGGACAGGCTCGGCTCCAGCCGGACGGGCAGTGTTCTGAGGGTGTTTGCACACCATGTTGATGGATTGCCACAATGGAGATCGCCTCAGAAGCGGCGCTTAATCGGAAACGTTAGCACCTCCGCGTTTTGGCGCGGCTGCTTGAACTCTTCGACAGCAACCGCCTCGATCAGCAAATCCAAGGCTTCGCGCCCCCTCTGGCTCATCGGGTCATCGCCTCGCAGGTAATGATACGCTCGATCTAGATGCACTCGCGCGGCGGAAAAATCGCTTGTCATATGACCTCTCAGTTGCCGCCCGCGCTGGCCATCTACGAGGTGAGGGTCGCGCAATCGTCAATATCCAAAGGCGAATTTGATTTAAAATCGTGGATGATCTGGGAGAAATCCGGACCCCGGCTTGTCTTATACGTGAGCCCCTTGCTGACGTCGCCGGCCGGGCTCGGTTGGCTCTGCAGTAGCGTTTCGTGGTGCGCCACCATGAAAGTTCGCACGTTTTCATGCGCGGTCGATCAGACACGGTTCACGAACAAAGGCCTGCGGACGGTAACATCGATGCCTGAAGCGAGTCAGGAAAAGTTGGACGCCTTCTTGGGGAAATTGGTCGGCGATCTCGGCGCGATTGCTACGGGCGCGGGAGTCGTGCTGGGGGACAGGCTCGGCCTGTTCAAGGCATTGCGCGAAGGCGGCAAGATGACGGCCGCCGAGCTTTCGGCACGGACCGGCACCCAGGAACGCCTTGTAAGGGAATGGCTTTCCGGGCAGGCAGCGGCGGGCTACGTCGACTACGATGAAGCCAACGACGAGTTCTATCTCAACGCCGAGCAGGAGTCGGTGTTTGCCGATGAAGATAGCTCGGCCTTCATGGCTGGCGCATTCGAGTTCCTGTCCGCGCTGTGGCTCGATGAAGCAAAGGTGAGGCAGGCATTTCTTAATGCCAACCTGATCGACTCCTGGCTGCCGGCGCTGGAGGGCGTAGTCGAGAAGCTCGAACGCGGCGCGGAGGTCGGGGATGTCGGATGCGGTCACGGCGCATCGACCGTGCTCATGGCGCGTGCTTTCCCCAATTCGCGCTTCGTCGGCTTCGATTATCACTCCGCTTCGATCGAGCGTGCCCGAAAGGCGGCCGAGGAAGCCGGCGTCGGCGCCAACACGCGCTTCGAGGTCGCGTCCGCCAAGACCTATCCCGGCACTTATGACCTCGTCGCTTTCTTTGATTGCCTTCACGACATGGGCGATCCAGAGGGCGCCGCCGCCCATGTCCGCGGGTCGCTCAAGCCGAATGGCACCTGGATGATCGTCGAGCCGTTGGCGCATGACCATCTAGCGGCGAACCTCAATTCCGTCGGACGCGTCTATTATGCCGCTTCCACATTCGTGTGCACGCCCGCTTCGCTGTCGCAGGAAGTCGGACTTGGGCTTGGCGCCCAGGCCGGCGAGGCGAGGTTGCGCAAGGTGGTGACCGCCGGCGGCTTCAAGCGATTCCGTCGCGCCGCGGAGACGCCGTTCAACATGGTGCTAGAGGCTCGCCCCTAGCGCGGCCGTCGCTAGAAATTGTAGCTCATCGTGAAGATCACCGCCAAAATCCGGACGCACGTGTATCGGCAAATTTTCAAGGCGTCTGGGTTTACGCAGAGCTCGCTGCCGAGCCGCCTTCTCTAAACCACTGACGTCGATGTCCGGCGGCAGATTCTTTCCCTTGCTGCGGTCACAAGGCGGGGGGGCCTCGATGTAGGCGTCTTCCCGCCCAGTGCTTTCTCGACCCGCCGCGATGGGCTGATCGTCTCTGGTCGTCGTCATCATTGCGGTTGCCGCCAAGCAGGCGGCCGATACGAAGTCTGGGAAGGAGATCGGCACCTCGAGGTCGAGCGGATCTGGACGGGAGTGTCGAACGGACCCGCCCCAGACCTCGCAACGTCAAGTCCTATCCGCGAGAAACCCAACAGCGCCAGGAGCGCCACGCGACCAGTGGCCTATTTATCAACTCGAAAGCGCTTTCCATCTTCGCAATGCGTTCCGTCACTGCCATCTGAACAGGCTCATCGTGTCTGCAGCTTCACGACGCCTTGCGAGGCAACGCAGTCTGTATCCTAGCCATTGGTGAATTTCATCGGCGATGCGCTCGGCGTGCGCGGTGACCTCGGGAATTCCCATCAATTCACCGACACTGCCGCGCGCCAGAGGCCCGCTGACGAAAATGCTGTCGGACGGTCGGCCGGATGTCCCGACCGCACGGCCTTGGCTGTCGGTCGCCAAGCCAAGACCAATCGGGTCTAGCCGGACCAGTCCCATTCGCCCGAGAGCGGCTATTGCCGCGTTGGTCCGGAAAATATCGGCATGCGCCGGCCCGGTTGTGACGATCACTCCGTCGAACGTCTCGATCGTCTGGGTGTGTTGGCGCCTTGGCCGCAGCGTGACACCAACGCGCCCGTGGACCCGCTCGGCGCCAGTCATCGATGCAGCGCGATAGGCGAGCGTGCCTTCAGCAAGCCGGCGATCGAGCACGACTGCGACCTGCGGCGCTATGCGGAAGCGATGCACATCCCACAGCGCGCGCAAATGGCGCACGACGCGGCGTTGCTCAGCGAGCGGCAGGGCCTGCCAGATGATTTGCCCTTGTCGCCGGACTGCGTCGAGCACCGGGTGCCAGCCTTCGCCCTGCTGCGCGGCGGTTGCGATGGTCGACCTGATACGCCTGAGCAGCACGGTGGCGCTGCGTGAAGGCAGGCCGGTGAAGTCGCCGATCGGATCGGCATGCGTAGCCGCATGGCCTCGCGACCGGTAGCCATGGCGCGAAAGTGCTGTGATGCGACCGCGATGGCCATTGCGGTCGAGCGTTGCGATGACATCCGCCGACGTTAGTCCAGTGCCGACGACAAGCACATGGTCGTAGCGTCCTATCGCTTCCAGCTTTTCGAGATCATAGGGATTGGCTACCAGCCCGGCTGCACCAGCTACGGACTGCAGGGGCAATGGCAAGGTCGGTGGCGGATGCGTCGTCGCAATCACCAGGGCGTCCGCTGCGAGCGTTCCTCCATCAGCGAGGATCAGGTGGTAGCCCTCGCCCCTGAGTTCGGCTGACGCGACCGCGGATCTGACATGGCGGATCGTTTTGCCGAATAGAAAGGGCTGAAGATGGGATTGCACGTAGCGCCCGAAAACGCGACGCTGCGGGTAGAGCGCTCCATTGGCGGCAATGGCTTCGGGGTCGTCCGCAGTGGCGCCAGTTTGCTCCAGCCAGTCGGCAAAGTGGCTGTCCTGGCCGGAGATCAGCGTCATCCTCGACGCCGGCACATTGATGCGGTGTGAAGGATCGGGCGTCGAATAGGCCAGACCATAGCCGAGCCCCTCGCGGGGCTCGACGACCACGATATCGGCAGCTCCGGCGGGCAGAAGCCGCGCAAGATGAAACGCAGTCGCCGCACCGGAAAAGCCGCCGCCGATGATGACTACGACCGGCCCTCTGCCCGATTCTCTGGCGCTCAAGATTGACTCGCTTGCAGTGCCGACGGTCGATGGTCTCCGGCCACCGTTTCGCCGAAGGGCCCCATGTTCACGGCCGTCGGTCGCGTCGAGATTTCGTGATCGAGCGGCAGCAACGGCAACACCAGTTCGCCGAAGCGATAGGCCTCCTCCAGATGCGGATAACCGGAGAGGATGAAGGTATCGATGCCGATACGCCGGTATTCGTCGATCCGTTCCGCCACCGTGGCCGCATCGCCGACCAGGGCGGTGCCGGCGCCGCCGCGAACCAGGCCGACGCCCGCCCACAGGTTGGGACTGATTTCGAGCTTGTCGCGACGACCGCCATGCAGGCGACTCATGCGCGACTGGCCAACAGAATCCATGCGCGCGAACACCTTCTGCGCCTCGGCGATCGTTTTGTCGTTCAGCCGGCTGATCAGCCGGTCGGCATCGGCCCAGGCTTCGTCGTTGGTTTCACGAACGATGACATGCAGCCGGATGCCGAAGCTCACCTGGCGTCCAGCTTTCTCAGCAAGGCCGCGCACATGGTCGAGCTTGGCGGCGACGTCTCCAGGTGGTTCGCCCCAGGTCAAATATTTCTCGATCTGCTCGGCGGCAACCGCATTGGCTGCCTCTGACGAGCCGCCGAAATAGAGCGGCGGGTGTGGCGACTGAATAGGTGGAAACAGCAGGCGGCCGTCCGCGATGCGGAAATGCTTGCCTTCGAAAGCGACGGTTTCGCCGCGCAGCACGGCCTTGTAGATGTCGAGGAATTCCCGCGTCACCTCATAGCGCTCGTCATGGCTGAGGAAGATGCCGTCGCCCTTGTTCTCGACCGGGTCGCCGCCCGTGACAACATTGATCAGCAGGCGTCCGCCGGAAATGCGGTCGAGCGTCGAGGTCATGCGCGCGGCGAGCGTCGGCGATTGCAGGCCCGGCCGGACGGCGACAAGGAAGCGAAGCCGCTGGGTCAGCGGCGCCAGCGCCGAAGCCACGACCCAGCTGTCCTCGCAACTGCGTCCGGTCGGCAGCAGCGCGCCATAGTAACCGATCGCATCGGCCGCCTTGGCGACCTGGGTGAGGTAGGGCAAGTCGACCGCCCTGCCCCCCTGGAGGTGCCGAGATAGCGGCTGTCGCCATGGGTCGGAAGAAACCACAGGACCTTGATCCTGTCGGGGGTGGCAGTGCTCATAAATGGTCCTCTGTGACTTGACGCGCCTCGCTCAGCTCCAGGCATGGAGCGGCGGATTGACATCGTTGAGGTAGTAGTTGCCGAGGATCGCGTATTTCCAGCGCACCGGATCGTGCAGCGTGTGGGTGCGGGCGTTGCGCCAATGCCGGTCGAGATTGTGCTCGGCCAGCGTCGAGCGCGTGCCGGCGAGCTCAAACAGCTTGTTGGTGGCATTGATGGCGATCTCGGTGGTGAGGATCTTGGATTCCGCCACAGCGATCTGCGCTTCAGCAACGGTCTTCTCGTTCGGGTCGGCGACGGCGCGATCGACGGCAAGCCCGGCCTTTTCCAGAACCGCCTCTGCCGCATTGGCGCGCAGACGAAGGTCGCCGATCGACTGGATCGTATAAGGATCCTGCCAGGCATGATCGACGCCGCTGTCGATCCAGGCGCGCGATTTGGTGCGCACGAAATCGACCGTCTCGTCAATCGCCGCCTTGGCGATGCCAAGATCGACCGCGGCCTGGATAATCTGGAAGATGGCTCCATCGGCCGTCGGTCGGTCGTAGCCCTTATAGCCGGGAACCAGATGCGTCTTCGGCACCTTCACATTGTCGAGCAGGACCGTGCCGGACAACGTCGTCTTCTGGCCGAAGCTCGACCAGTCGTCGATGACCGTCAGTCCGGGCGCGCCGCGATCGGCGATGGCATACCAGGCGCGGTCCTCGTCATCGAGCGCCACAATCGGGACCAGATGCGCGAGTAGCGCGCCGCTCGAATAGAATTTCTGGCCGTTGACGACGACATGGTCACCGGCGTCGACGAACTTGGTTTCGAAGTCGGCCGCCCGCTTGGAGCCGAATTCGGAGAACGCGTTGCCGAAGCGCGTGCCGGACAACACCTCGGCGAACAGCAGCTTCTTCTGCGCCTCGTCGGAGACGGTGCGGATGGCGGCAACAACGCCAAGATGGTTCTGCGGAATCTGGCCCAGCGACGGATCGGCCGCCGAGATGATGGTGATCACTTTCGACAGCGTCACATAGGAGAGCTCCGGCCCGCCATAGGCTTTCGGCACGTTGATCGACCACAGGCCGCTCTGCGAAAACGCATCGAGCTCTTCCGTCGGCCAGATGCGTTCACGGTCCCGCTTGGAGGCATCCTTGGCGAATTCGGCGGCCAGTTTTTCCGCGACAGCGATCGCCTCGGCGTCGGTCCCGATAACATGCGCTTTGGCTGACGGACGCTCGACCGGTGGCACGGCGCTGCGGATTTCGGACGGCTGCTTCGATTGGATTGTCATGCTGCGGTCTCCTTGGGGAAATGGTCGGATGGAAGCGGCGAGCCGCCGAGATAGTAGGTTTTGATGTCAGCGCGCTGGCGCAGGTCGGCAGCCGATCCTTCGAGGACGCTGACGCCGTTCTCGAGCACGGTGGCGCGGTCGGCGTATTTCAGCGCGACCGCCGAATTCTGTTCGGCAACCAGGATCGAAAGGCTTTCGTCGCGGTTTAGCCGTTTCAGGGCGTTGAAGATCTCGTCGACGATCAGCGGCGCGAGCCCCATCGACGGCTCGTCCAGAACAAAGAGTTTCGGCCGCGACATCAGACCGCGGCCGATTGCCGTCATCTGCTGCTCGCCCCCGGAAGTGAGGCCGGACCGGGTTCGCCGCTTCTCGGCGAGCTTTGGGAAAAGTGAATAGACACGATCGAGGTCGGCCTTGACGCCGGTGCGAGAGGACGAGCGTCCGAGCGCGCCGGTGAAGAGGTTCTCTTCGACCGTCAGCGAACGGAAGCAATGCCGGCCCTCGAGGACCTGAACGAGGCCGCTGCGGACGAGCTGCGAGGGGCTTGCTCTTGAAACATCCTCACCATCGAAGGTGATCCGACCGGCGGTAACAGCGCCGCGCTCGGCCGGGAGGAGATTGGATACGGCGCGCAGCAGGGTGGTCTTGCCGGCGCCGTTGGAGCCGAGCAGCGCGACGATCTCGCCCCTCCCAACCGACAGGTCGACGCCGTGCAGGGCGGCAATGAAGCCGTTGTAGACAGCTTCCACGCTGCTGACTGACAGTATCGGATATTGCGGGCTGGACATCGATGACTCCGTTGGGAAGCTGGATAGCGCGACTGGCCAGTTTGTCGGCCACGCCATTGCAAACTCAGTTGCTGACCACTGCGTCGGCGTCCTCGACCGTGCGAATCTTGATGCCCTTGTCCTTGGCATAAGCCTCGGACGACTTCTCGATGATCGGGCGCAGCAGCTTCCAGTCGGGCGCGATCCAGTCGGACACGACGTTCCACTTCGTGCCGTCCCACTGCTGGAAGGTCACGTAGCCGTCACCCTCGTGATTGTCCCAGGAGACATTGATCGAGTGGAACAGATCCTCGGCGCCGAGCGCCTCGACGCGCGCCGGATCGAGCTTGAGATGCTCGAAGCCCCAGCGCACTTCGTCGCCGGTCAGTGTGCGGTTGCCGAACTTGGCCTGCGCGAGGCGGACCGCCTCGACATTAAGGATGCCATTGACGATGCCGAGATTGTGGTAGACCGAGCCGATGCGGCTCTTGTCCTCGAGATTGCCTTTGCCGTCGCCGTAGACCGTTTTCACGATCTCCTGGACCACCGGATACTGCTCGCCCGAGGCCTGGGTGGTGATGGCCGTATAGCCCTTGGCGGCATCGCCCGCGGGGATGACGTCCTCTTCGGAATTCGACCAGACATTGCCGACAATGTGATCGGCTGGGAACCCGGTCTTCTGCGCAGTCTTCAACGCTACGGGGTTCATCACGCCCCAGCCGCGCAGCACCACATAGTCGGGACGCTCGCGACGGATCGTCAGCCATTGTGCCTGCTGCTCGTTGCCCGGATGCGGAACCTCGATCTGCGACAGTTCGAAGCCGTATTTCTGCGCCAGCAGCTCGTAGATCGGGATCGTCTCCTTGCCGTAGGGCGAGCCGTGATAGAGCACCACGATCTTCTTGCCCTTGAGCTTGTCCAGACTGCCTTCCTTGGAAGCGATGTAGTTCACGATGCCGGAAGTCTCGCTGTAGGGATTGAGCAGCAGCGGGAAGACGTAAGGGAACACGCGCCCGTCCGTGGTGTCGGTGCGGCCGTGGTTGATGGTGATCAGCGGCACCTTGTCGTCAGTGATGCGGTCGATCATGGCGTAGGCGATGCCGACCGAAAGCGGGTTCCAGGCGGCGATACCCGGATTGTTCTTCAATCGTTCATAGACCTCGACGCCCTTCTCGACCTCATACTGGGTCTCGCCTTCGCTCCAGGTCAGCTTGACGCCGTTGACGCCACCGTCACGGATGTTGATCAGGTTGAGGTAGTCGATGAAGCCGCCGAAGAAGCCGGTGCCGCCGGCGGCATAGGGGCCGACGCGATAGCTTGCAGGGGGAAATACTGTTCGTCGGCGTGGACAGCCGTCGCGCCGAGCACGAAGACCGTGGCGATCGCCGCCTTCCGTAGGTGACTGAAGAAGGTCATGGGTTGCGTCTCCTAAGGTTGTGGTCCGTGAGGGGAGAATGTCGAGCGGCACTCCAGCTGGACCTTGAGCCGATCCGTCGTTTGAGGCGGTCCAGGAGGGCCGACAGGCCGTTCGGTTCCGCGATGAGGAAGATGATGATGAGGGCGCCGAGCACGATGCGCTGGCTCATGTCGAGCACGCCCGAATCGAACAGGCCGCCAAACGCGAAGGCGCCGATGCGGGACAGAACGAGCGGGAAGACGACGATGAAGGCCGCGCCCAGAAACGCGCCGCGCATCGAGGCCAGCCCGCCGATGATGATGATGCACAGGATCTGGAACGAGCGGTCGAGATTGAAGCCGGCCGGCTCGACGGTGCGCAGATAGGTGAAGGCCCACAGCACACCGGCGACACCGATGATGAAGGACGAGATGGCGAAGGCCAGCAGCTTGGTTCGCAGCACCGGCACGCCGATGACGCGCGCCGCGGTTTCGTTGTCGCGCACGGCAATAAAGTTGCGGCCGGTCGCGCTGTTGACGAGACGCCAGACGACGGCGGTCAGCACGGTGACCGTAGTGACCGAAAGCAGGTAGCGGCCGGTGGCGCCGTCGAGCGGGAACCCAGCGACGATGAGATGCGGTGCCGAAATCACGCCCGATGGGTTGTCGTTGGAGAACCAGCCGAACTTGGTCAGCGCCCATTGCACGAAGAATTGGGCGGCGAGCGTCGAGACGGCGAGATAGAAGCCGCGCAGCCGCAGGCTCGGCAGGCCGAACACGACCCCGATCCCGGCGGCCGAAATCCCGGCCAGGATCATGGTCGCTGGCAGCGGCAGTCCTTCGATCCGCAGGTTGAAATTGTAGGCGGCGAAAGCGCCGACCGCCATGAAGGCGGAAGAGCCGAGCGAAAGCTGGCCGCAGTAGCCGGTCAAAAGGTTGAGGCCGACCGCCGCCAGGCTGAGCGCCAGAAAAGGCAGCAGGATTGCCTCGACGAGATAGCTCGACGCATAGGCGGGGATCAGGCCGTAGGCGACGACGACCAGCACGGCCGGCAGAGCTAACCTCTGCCAGTCGATTGGAAGCCTTGCGGCATCGAGCGCTTGCACGGCCATCGGTCAGACCCTTTCGACGGTTTTCTGGCCGAACAGGCCGGAGGGGCGCACCAGCAGGACCACCAGCGCCAGCGCATAGGCGAACCAGCCTTCGATGCCGCCGCCGACGAAGGCACCGAGATAGACCTCTGCGAGCTTTTCGCTGGCGCCGATGATGAGGCCGCCGACAATGGCGCCGAGAATGGAATCGAAGCCGCCAAGCACCAGCACCGGCAGCGCCTTCAAAACGATCAGCGACAGAGAGAACTGGACACCGAGACGAGCGCCCCACAGCAGCCCCGCGACCAGCGCCACGAACCCCGCGGCCGTCCACACCGTTCCCCATATCCGGGGCAGCCGCAGCCCGACGGCGAGCGCCGCAAACTGGTCGTCGGCGACGGCGCGAAACGCCAGCCCGATCCGGGTCCAATAGAAAAATGCGCTCAAGCCCGCCACCATCGCCGCGGCAATGCCCGCGGCGAGAACGTCAAACGACGAGATCAGGATGCCGCCGACCTCAAAGGGTGTGTCGTCTATGCCGAGATCGAGCCCGTGCACCTGCGTGCCCCACATCAGCTGAGCAGCGCCCTCAATGATGTAGGACAGCCCAAGCGTAGCCATGAACAGCGTCATCGGCGAGCGATTGACCAGCGGCCTGAGCACAGTCCGCTCGATGGTGAAGCCCAGCGCGACCATGACCGCGAAGGTGATGAGCAGCGAAAGCGCGAAGGGGATGCCGCGTTCGACGAGGCTGACAAAGGTGAGCGCTGCGAACAGCACCATCGACCCGTGCGGGAAGTTCAGCACGCCCGACGTCTTGTAGATCAGCACGAAACCGATGGCGACAAGCGAATACATGACGCCAGAGAGCAGGCCGCCGACCAGCACTTCGATGACGAAGAGGAAATCATGGTAGCTCATTAGATGTCCTCGCCATTCCCGCCCTCGGCGGTGCCGATATAGGCCCGGATCACTGCCGGATCGGCCCTGACCTCGGCTGGCGTCCCGTCTGCGATCTTGCGGCCGTAGTCGAGCACGGCGACCCGGTCGGAGAGCCCCATGACCACGCCGATATCGTGCTCGATCAGGATGATGGTGACGCCGTGTCGGTCGCGCGCGGCGCGCACAAACCCGGCCATCTCGGCCTTCTCTGTCGCCGTCATGCCGGCCATCGGCTCGTCAAGCAGCAGGATCTTGGGCTCGGCGACCAGCGCTCGTGCCAGCTCGACCCGCTTCTGCAGGCCGTAGGGCAGCGTCGCGACCAGACGATCGGCAACGGCCTCGAGATGCAGGAACGCGATTGTCTGATCGACCTTTTCGGCGATTCCCGCATCTTCAAGCCGGGCGCGTGGCAGACCGGCAATATGCTCGACGAAGTTGGCGCGTCTGGTGTGGACGCGGCCCGAAGCGATGTTGTCGCGAACCGAAAGACCGGAAAACAGCGCCAGGTTCTGGAAGGTGCGGGCGACACCGAGGCGTGCCAGGCGGCTCGCCGGCACCCGGGAGATGGACTGGCCGTCAATCGCGATCGTGCCGTGGTCGGCGTGATAGAGGCCGCTGATGATGTTGATCAGCGACGACTTGCCGGCGCCGTTGGGGCCGATCATGGCACGGATCTCACCGCCTTTGACCTGGAGATCAATGTCGCTCAGCGCCTTGACGCCGCCAAAGGATATGCCGATCCCGCTCAGTGCGAGAACCGCATCCGGCCGTGACGAGAGGCATGCCGGACGCCTGTCGCCGACGGGGTTTGTCACCGCGAGGATGGCGGAAATTTCGGGGGCGCGCTCGTATGCGGCGGCTCCCAGCGAAGCACCAATCATGAAACGTCCCTGATTTGAAGGAGAGCTGGCAGCGGCCCAAGGGCCGCGCCTGACCTATTCCGCGGCGACAAGCTCCCTGTCGCGAGCCGCTTCCAGTTCGCGC
This sequence comes from Mesorhizobium sp. WSM4820, assembly GCF_055811075.1. Taxonomy (NCBI): domain Bacteria; kingdom Pseudomonadati; phylum Pseudomonadota; class Alphaproteobacteria; order Hyphomicrobiales; family Phyllobacteriaceae; genus Mesorhizobium; species Mesorhizobium sp. WSM4820. Next base: position 17,117 of record NZ_JBVVQN010000031.1, read on the forward strand.
ACCAGCGGAATGACGCGCTTGCCGAAGAACTCGACCTCTTCCTGGAAATGCAGGAAGCCGAGCAGGATCAGGTCGGCGCCGGCGTCTTTGAGCTTGAGGATGCGTTCAGCGATCTGTTCCGGCGTGCCGATGAGATCGCTGCGGAAACCGTCATTGTATTGCACCAGATCCTCGAAGGAGGATTTCGCCCAATTGCCTTCGCCTTCCGGCGAGGCCTTGCCGGCATTCTTGACCTGATCGGCAAAACCCTGGACTGCCTCAGGATTGGCCTTGGCGATGATCTCGTCGAGCACTGCGCGCGCTCTCTGCTCGCTGTCTCGCGCGATGGCGAAGGCATTGACGCCGATCTTGACCTTGTGGCCATTTGCTTTCGCCTTGGCGCGGATGTCGTCGACCTGCTTCCGGATCTCCTCCGGCGTGTTGCCGTTGGTGAAATACCAGTCGGAGACCCGCGAAGCCATGTCGCGCGCGGCGCGCGACGAGCCGCCCTGGAAGATCTCGGGCAAGGGCTCGATCGGCTTGGGCTTCATCGAATAGTTGGTGAAGCGGTAGAAATCCCCCTTCAGAGTGAAACTGTCCTCCGTCCAGATGCCACGCAGCGCTCGGATAAATTCTTCTGACCGGCGATAGCGCTCGTCATGGTCGAGCCAGAGTTCGCCAATCGCGGCGAACTCGCCACGGAACCAGCCGCTCACCACATTGACGGAGACGCGGCCATTGGTCAGGTGGTTGATGGTAGCGATCTGCTTGGCCGCCAGCGCAGGGTTCCACGGGCCGGGCAGGATCGCTGCGATGACCTTCAGCGTTGTGGTGGCGGCGAGCAAGGCGTGGCTGAACGACACCGATTCGTGCTGGTTGTCGGCCCCATAGCCGGCCGTGAAGCGGATCTGGCTCAGCGCGTAATCGAAGCCGTTGGCCTCGGCGATTTGGGCAAGCTTGCGGTTGTAATCGATATCCCAGCCTGTCCGCTGCTCGATATTGGAGATGACCAGTCCGCCGGAGACATTCGGCACCCAGTAGGCGAATTTGAGGCTGTCGGAATGCGAGGTCATGTCGTCGTTTCCCCTTTGATTGGCTCAGCCGACGCGCGTGGCGACGGCAGCGTTTGCATGACTGGAATTGAGCAAGGAAACCGCTTCAGTAGCGGCGCGTGAAATGCGCTCGGTGATCGCGGCGCCGACGATTTCGGCATGGATGAAATCGTCGGGCGCGCCGTAGACGCCGGTCGGGACGGTGACGGCACCGAAAAAGCCGAACAATGGCCGGAGCTGATGTTCGAGCACCAGGCCATGATATGGGCTGCCGCCGGTCGCCGCGAGAAGCACGGTCTTGCCGGTCAGCGCACGATAGTCGACGAGGTCGAACAGATGCTTTAGGGCGCCGGTGTAGGAAGCCCTATAAACAGGCGTTCCGACCACGAGCAAATCGGCCTTCTCGACGCGCTGGATGATCGCTTCGCCGGATGCGCCAAGTGCGCCGCGCGATAGCCCGGCGAATAGCGAGGGTGCTGCCTCCGTGATCTCGATCAGACCGGTGTCTGCAGGCACACGCAACGCGACCGCCTTGACCAGCGCATTCACCACCGCCGTAGTGCGGGAAGGCGTGCTTACGCCGCCCGATATTCCGAGAACCGATAATCGTGCCAAGTCATCAATCTCCCACACTTTGCATGCGCGCTAGGCCAGCACCAAATCAAGGCAAACGATATTCTATAAAATCTGTAGAGATAAGGTACTTTATTCTGATGTTTTCACGTCAGTGGGAAAAACGGCGCGTTAGCCGCATGGCAAAGGGTTGACGGTTTAGGAGCGGGATGCGGCGCCAAACGCACGCCGGATCAGCGGCGGCGCACTCGCAGTTGGAAATTTAGCCGAGAAGGGGAATCCGCGAAGCACAGCTCAAATCACCAAGCGGCGACAGCCTGGCCAGGGTATCCCCCCGCCTGTCGCTACGAAGCAGCTGTAGGAAACGTTGCTTCAAACGCAAGAACTCGCGGAACGCGATGATGTCCGTGGTCCTCGGCCTCTCGAAGGCCACAGTGATTTCTTCGTGGATGCGACCTGGCTGTGCCTGCATGACGACATTCGATCCGAAAGCAGCAAGGCTTCGTCGATATCATGCGTAACGAAGACGATCGTCGTTCTGAACTGCTCCCAAACCTCGAGCAGCAGTTCCGGATCCTGGGGTCGTTTGTGGGAGGGCGAAACGACAAGCACAGGTCCCTGACCCGCATGATCGTTTGCCTGCTAGTTTGGATTCCCTGGCAAAGGGCTGACACGCCTTTTCCGTTGGCAAGTCCGTCGAACACTGCGGCGCGTTGTTTTGCGTTGAGGCGGACGGGACGGCCCGAGTGTTTTTTCTTCAGCCTTGGCGCGATCGAGGCCGGTCTGGGTGCGTTCGACGAGAAGATCCCGCTCGAACTGGGCGACAGCGTTGAGGACGTTCATCGTCATCTTACCGGCTGAGCTTGTCAGATCGACGCGGCCAAGTGCGAGGCAGTGAACCTTCACGCCCATCTCCTCGAGCTGAGCGACGGTGGTGCTGACTTCAATCGCGTTGCGACCGAGACGATCAAGCTTGGTGACGACCAGAACATCGCCATGCTCCAAACGATCAATCAGGCGGCGGAAGCCTGACCGCTGGGCAATGGCAGTGCTGCCGGAGATGGTTTCGGAGACGATGCGACGGGATTCGACATGGAAGCCCCGCCGACTGGGATTCCAAGATCTGGTTGTCAAACCGTCTGGCCGATGGTCGAGACGCGGGCATAGGCTTTGCAATCTGCAAAGTGAGATTGCTTCTGATAAGGAAACGGAATTCGTAGGCGGGCGCCACTCCGCTGCTACAACCCCGTCGTTACTTGCTTCGTGATGCCGAAATACATTCGAGTGGCCATGATGTTTGCGCCAGACCGCTTATTAATCACTGCAGAGTGCTTCCAGCCCGGAATAGAGCTCCAGCGCTTCCGGGTTGGCCAGCGCCTCCTTGGTCTTCACCGACCGGCCGTGGACGACTTCGCGCACGGCGAGCTCGACGATCTTGCCGTACTTGGTGCGCGGAATGTCGGCGACCTGGATCACTTTGGCCGGTACATGACCCGGTGACGCACCGATACGGATCTTGGTCTTGATCTTGTTTGCGAGATCGGCGTCGAGCGTCAGGCCCGGTTCCAAACGGACGAAGAGGATAACCCGGACGTCGTCGTCCCAGTCCTGGCCGATGCAGATGGCCTCGGCGACTTCATCGGGCTGTTCGACCTGGTTGTAGATCTCGGCGGTACCGATGCGCACGCCGCCGGGATTGAGGGTCGCATCCGAGCGGCCGGGATGATCAGGCCGCCGTGTTCGGTCCATTCGGCGAAATCGCCCTGGCACCAGATATTGTCGAAGCGCTCGAAATAAGCCGCGGTATTTGGCGCCATCAGGGTCGTTCCAGAAACCCACTGGCATGGAGGGGAAGGCTTTGGTGCAGACCAGTTCGCCCCTCTCGCCACGGACCGGTTTGCTTCATCGTCCCAGATGTCGACTGCGAGGCCGAGGCCCGGCCCCTGGATCTCGCCCTTCCAGACCGGCTTGATCGGATTGCCGAGCACGAAGCAGGAGACGATGTCGGTGCCGCCGGAGATGGAGGCGAGCTGGACGTCCGGCTTGATGCCTTCATAGACGAATGAAAAACCTTCCGGCGAAAGCGGCGAGCCAGTGGAGGTGATCAGGCGCAAGTCGGAGAGATCGTGTGTCTTGAGCGGCTCGATGCCGCCCTTGCGCACCGCATCGATATACTTGGCCGAGGTGCCGAAGATGGCGAAGCGTTCCTCGGCTGCATAGTCCCACAGGATATTGCCCGAGGGCGCGAAGGGCGAGCCGAGCGTGGCGCCGCTCGCCAGACCCGAGGCCAGCCAATTCCTCATCATCCAGCCGCAGGTCGTGAACTAGAAGAAGCGATCACCATCGCCGACGCCGGAATGGAAGCGGTGTTCCTTGAGGTGTTGCAGCAGCGTGCCGCCAGCAGAATGAACGATGCATTTCGGCACTCCGGTCGTGCCCGAGGAGAACAGGATATAAAGCGGGTGGGCGAATGTCAGCGGCTCGTATTCCACGGGCCTCGCGGTGAAGGGAATGGTCGCGGCATCCATCATGCGGCCATCGGCGAGCGATGCGGCCAGCGATTCGGCGTCGCCGGCGTAACCCACGACCATGACGGGGCAGCCGAGCTTGGGCGCGACGTTCCGGACCTTGTCGGAGACGTCCTGCAGCTTGCCGTTGTACCAGTAGGCATCGCAGGTGATGAATAGCCCCGGCTCGATCTGGCCGAAGCGGTCGAGCACGCCCTGCTCGCCGAAATCGGGCGAGCAGGACGACCAGATGGCACCAATCGGAGGCGGCGGCCAGCATGCAGGCGATTGTCTCCGGCATGTTCGGCATCATGGCCGAGATACGGTCGCCCTTGCCTATGCCCATCGCGCGGAAGGCTTGCTGTAGCTTGGATACGGTGGAATGGAGCTGATCCCAGCTCCAGCGATAGCTCATCTTGTCCTCACCACCACGGAAGATCAGCGCGTCTTGGGGACCGTGCTTGATGAGCCGATGCGATGATTGCGCGACATTTGTGGAGGTCATTCGACGCACCACGGCCGGCTCGGTGGCGAACATGTTGGCGAGGCGGATTTCCTGATCACCGTTCAGATGGAGATCGGTTGCTTGCAATGAGGAGACCTCCGGCAAGCAATGTCGAAGCATCACGAGTGGTGGAACCGCGTGAAAGGCAGCGTGCCGGCCGATCCAGGACGACAGAAGCTCGTTGGCAACGGCCGGCAAACATACCGGCAATCGCTGTGGTTCCGCTTCTCGCATCACCGATCCTGCCTTATTATCTGGCTGGATACGCCGATGATGCTGGACAGCAGATAGCCCCGCACCGGCAGCTCTAGGCCGTTTTCGACATTGTAAAGTTTTATGGAAAAGACAGCACCAACGGATCAAATTTCGCTGGTCGCCCCTCAGTGAGTGCATTGACCGATGCGATGATCGCGTTGCGATCGATGCGAAAGTGGCTATAGAGGTCGCCGATCGTGCCTGTCTGGCCAAAATGCTCCACGCCATGTGGGATCGTCTTGCGGCCGACGACAGCGCCAAGCCATGACAGTGTCGCCGGGTGGCCGTCAATGACGGTGACGATTGCGCAATTGCCTGGGAGCGGGTCGAGCAGCGTCTCGATATGGCTCTTCGCATTGGCATTGCCGCGCGCCCGCTCGCGCTGCGCAGCGGTCCAGCCGGCGTTGAGCCGGTCAGCCGATGTCACCGCCAGCACCCCGATGTCGCGCCTCGTCTCGCCGATCATGCCGGCGGCGGCGATGGCCTCATCGGCAACCGCACCCTGGTAGGCGATGACGACTGAGCAGTTCGGCCCTGGCTTGCGCAGCCAGTAAGCGCCATCGACTGCACCCTGACGGAACGCATCGTCGACGCGTTTCACCGGCTGCTCCAACGGCTTGGTGGTCAGCCGCAGATAGACGGAGCCGCCGGTCTCGTCGCGCAACCAGGTGCGCTCATCGCGGTTGCCTTCACCGTCGCGCTGCAGATAGTCAAAGGCCCATTCCATGATGACGGCAAGCTCGTCGGCGAAGGCCGGCTCGAAGGCGGCAAGGCCGTCCTGGCTCATGCCGATAAGCGGCGTGCCGATGGATTGGTGCGCGCCGCCTTCTGGTGCCAGCGTCACGCCGGAAGGCGTCCCAACGATAATGAAACGCGCATCCTGGTAGCAGGCATAGTTGAGAGCATCTAGACCACGGCACACGAACGGGTCGTAAACCGTGCCGATGGGGATCAGTCGTTTGCCGAAGAGGGAATGGCTGAGGCCGGCGGCGCCGAGCAGCAGGAACAAGTTCATCTCGGCGATGCCGAGCTCGACATGCTGGCCCGTCGGCTTGAATTCCCATTTTGCGGTCGAAGGAATGCGATGCTCGATGAAGGCGTCGGCCATTGCTTGGCGTGCGAACAGCTTGCGCCGATTGACCCATGGCCCGAGGCTCGTCGTGCCGGTCACGTCTGGCGACGTCGTCATAATGCGTTCGGCCAGCACGCTCTTTCCCTTGGCGAGGTCGTCGAGGATCTTGCCAAAGGCGGTCTGAGTGGACACTTCGCGCGACGTGTCGACTTCGATCAACGGCACGTCGAGACGGGCGTCGTCATAGCGGCGGCGTCGTTTCGAGAAGAACGGAACGTCGGCCAGGAAGGATTTCAGCCCGGCGACATCCTTGACGCCGGCGAATGGCTCCCATTCCTGGCCCGGGGCGATGCCCATATGGGCTTGCCAGTCAGCGAACTGCTTGTTGTTCATTAGACCGCCGTGATTGTCCTTGTGACCGGCGATAGGCGTACCCCAGCCCTTGATGGTGTAGGCCAGGAAACAGGTCGGCCGGTCGTGGTCGATTGAGGCGAACACGTCGGCCATGCTCTCCACGCAGTTTCCGCCGAGGTTTTCCATCAGCGCGGCGAGTTCGGCGTCGCTGCGGTGATCGATGAGCGCCGACACGTCGCCCTGGTCGCCGAGGTCGTCCATTAGGCGCTTGCGCCAGATGGCGCCACCCATGAAGGTCAGCGCTGCGTATTCCTGGTTGGGACAGCGGTCGATCCAGTCGCGCAGTTTGTTTCCGCCCGGCTCGTCGAACGCCGCGCTTTGCAAGGCACCGTATTTTACCCTCACGACATCCCAGCCGAAGGCGTCGAAAATCTTCTCGATGCGCTCGAACAGGCCTTCGCGCACAATGCCGTCGAGTGACTGGCGGTTATAGTCGATGATCCACCAGCAATTACGCAGGTCGTTCTTCCAGCCTTCCTGCAGCGTCTCGTAGATGTTGCCTTCGTCCAGTTCGGCATCGCCCATCAGCGAGACCATGCGGCCGAGCTTTAAGTCCGCGCCCCACTCTTTCGCCTTCACGAAGTCCTGCACGATGGAGGCCAGCGCCGTGATGCCGACCCCGAGCCCGACCGAGCCGGTGGAGAAATCGACATCGTCAATGTCCTTGGTCCGGCTCGGATAGCTCTGAACGCCGCCATAGCCGCGGAAGTTCTCCATCTTCTCCCGCGTCTGGTTGCCCATCAGATAGTGGATCGCATGGAAGATCGGCGATGCATGCGGCTTCACCGCGACGCGGTCATCAGGCTTGAGTGCTGAGAAGTAGAGCGCCGTCATGATCGACACCATCGAGGCCGAACTCGCCTGATGGCCGCCGATCTTGATGCCATCCACCTTGGGGCGGATATGATTGGCGTTGTGGATCATCCAATGCGACAGCCACAGAAGCCGCTGCTCGATGGTCTTGAGGTGCTGTCGATGAGAAAATGTCATCTGTACTCCGATGCCAACTGCGATACCGGTTGGGCGATTCCCAGGGCGGGGGTCAGCCTTCCTTGTAATAATAGCTGTAACCGTTGATCGCCGGGGCGCCGCCGAGATGCGCGTAGAGCACCTTCGAGCCCTCCGGGAAGAAGCCCTTGCGGGTGAGATCGATCATGCCCTGCATCGATTTGCCCTCATAGACCGGGTCGGTGATCATCGCCTCGGTGCGCGCGGCAAGCCGGATCGCCTCGTTAGTCTCTTCGGACGGCACGCCATAGGCCGGATAGGCATAGTCGGGGTTGATGACGATCTCGTCTTCCCGGACCTTGCGGCCGAGACTGATCAGGTCAGCCGTTTTGTCGACGATCGAGCGAACCTGCGCGCGGGTCTGATCAAGCGTGCCCGACGCATCGATGCCGATGACGCGGTCGGCCCTGTCCTGCGCGGCGAAGCCGACAATCATGCCGCCCTGGGTCGAGCCGGTGACGACGCATACGACGATGTAGTCGAACTTGATGCCGAGTTCCTTTTCCTGCTCGGCCACTTCCTCGGCGAAACCGACATAGCCCAGCGCGCCGTATTTGTGCACAGAGGCGCCGGCCGGGATAGGATAGGGCTTGCCGCCGGCATCCTTCACCGACTGGATGGCGTCTTCCCAGCTCTTGCGGATGCCGATGTCAAAGCCGTCGTCGACGAGGCGGCTGTCAGCGCCCATCAGGCGGGTCATCAGAATGTTGCCGACGCGGTCGTAGACGGCGTCGTAGTGGGGCACCCACTTCTCCTGGATAACGACGCACTTCATGCCGATCTTCGCCGCGGTCGCGGCCACCATACGGGTATGATTCGACTGCACGCCGCCGATGGACACGAGTGTGTCGGCTCCCGTTTCGATGGCATCCGGCACGATGTATTCCAGCTTGCGCAACTTGTTGCCGCCCATGGCGAGACCGGAGTTGCAGTCTTCGCGCTTGGCATATATCTCGACCTTGCCGCCCAGCGCCGCTGTCAAGCGTGGTAGATGCTCGATCGGCGTGGCGCCGAAAGTCAGAGGATAGCGATCGAATCTGTCGAGAAGGGACATCGGCTCGTCTCCGTGAATTTGTGAGCAAACTGTAGACATTTCTTCGCGGAAGGTGCTCTCGAAATTTGGCTTCTGTATTCCATATTTACCAGCGCTATGATAGATTGTCCGAAAGTTCACCTTAGCGATGGGCCTGAAAGTGGAAGATTCTTTCTCAGGCGCTTTGGACCGTATCGACGTCAAAATCCTGCGCGCGCTGCACAATGATGGCCGTCTGACGAATGCTGAGCTCGCGACGCGCGTCAACGTCAGCGCGGCCACCTGCCACCGGCGCACGCAGCGACTTTTCGAAGACGGCTACATCACCGGTGTGCGCGCCGATATCGCGCCCGCGGCGGTCGGTCTCGGCGCTCTGGTCATGGTCGGCGTGGTGCTCGATCGCTCGACGCCGGAGAGTTTCGCCGCCTTCGAAGGCGCCGTGCTCGAGATGAAGGACGTACTGGACTGCAACCTCGTCGCTGGCGATTTTGACTACCTCCTGAAGATCAGAGTCCGCGACATGGCGGACTTCAACAAGCTGCACGGCCAGAAGCTGATCGCGCTGCCGGGCGTCCGGCAGACGCGCACCTTCTTCGTCATGAAGGAGGTCAAGGAGAACGCCCGCCTTTCGTTCTGACTTGACCAGGAGGTACGATGAGACCGATCAGGTCTTTTTCACAAACTTCGACAGGATTGCGTTGAATTTCTCGGGATACTCCCAGAACATCATGTGGCCGCCGAATGACTCGAACGTTGACTTCGGGCAGTTCGCGGCGATGAACGGCTTGGCGACCGCCGACCAGTGCTCAGCGGCGACATGCAGCGAGGGGATCTTGCTGTCCACCAGGTTGGCCTCGGCCAGGTAGTTGGCGAAGGACACATCGGCGATGAGGTTCGCCGCGATCAGAGCCGGCACTGCATTTGACTGCTCGAGCAGCCATGCCGTGACTTCCGGCGTGAGATCCTTCTGGATCATTACGTTGTCGGCATACCACACGATGACGTCACGCAATCCCTTCTGAGATTGAACGCCACCAAAGAAGCCAGCGAGATCCTTGAAGCCGCCTTCGATCCAGACGCCGGGTTCGGTCGTCGTGCCGACCGGCGGCATGTCGATGTTGACGAGCCGGCGAGCTTGTCGGTGCCGTTGTTTCTCACATAGTGCCATGCAGCCAGCGCGCCGGCGGACCAGCCGACGAGGACGGGTTTCTCAACTTTCAACTGACCGAGCAGCGCAGCCAGATCCTGTGCGTGGGTCGCATAGTTGTTGCCTTGCAGCGTTACGGTCGAACGGCCGTGGCTGCGCGGGTCGAATGAGATCACCCGGTTGGTCGCGGCGAAATGTGCGAACTGATGCTCGAAGACCCTGGTGGTTAACGTCCAGCCCGGCACGAAGACGATCGCAGGGCCTTCGCCTGCCTCTTCGTAGTAGAGATCGACACCAGGTTCGACCGCCAGATATTTGCCAACCAGCTTGGGCGCAGCGGCTTTTTCTTGTGCGTTCGCAGCTATGCTGGCGGTCAGCACCGCGGCGGAGGCAGTTACTCCGGCCAGCATCGCCTCGCGTCGGGTCATTGCAGCTTTCTTCGAGGTTTCATCTTTGTCCATTTCATTTCTCCTTCATCGACTGAGCCCGTCGATCTGACCACACGGACGTCTCTCCTGCCGCCGCGAAGGCGCAGGATGGCATGGATATTAACGAACAGCGGCTGAAATGTACTTTCATTGTTTACTGCTGGATATTATGAATTGAGCTAATAGAGCCGTAAGAATGTTCTGATCGCGCAGAAAACCAATAAAAATTGGAAGAATCATTCAGGAGTATGAGATTGTTCGCGGCGGGTTTTGAACTCGCCGAAGCGATGCGCGCCCCGATGGATGAGCAGGCTACTCGATCAGCATGAGGTCGATGAGAGCTGGCCCAGCTCAGTGCGGTGGTGTCCGGCCGCCTTCAGCACCCCCGTTCGCGCCGGGCGCCGCCTCGAGGTAGCCGACAAAGCGGATTATCGGCCGAAGGATTGCAAGGGAGATGGTCGCGCATCAGCTGTGGGAAGCGGCGAGCCGCGGGACGCGGGCGTTAATCTGTTCGGTTAAACGCCGAGAAGGCACCTAGTGGCACTAAGGCGAAATCTGGTGGTGTTGGGCGCCTGCGACGCATCGGCCTGTTATCTACACCGCGGCCGCATAACATTTGGTTCAAAGGAACTCGTCGATGATCGACTCACCCTTATTTCAGCCCAGCACAGACGAGATTCGCACGAGCGCAATCACGAGGTTTCGCGAATTCTGCACCTGTACCTACAAGGCTGATCTACCCGACCATGATGCGTTTCATCAATGGTCAATCGATGAACGCGGCACTTTCTGGTCTGCCGTCTGGGATTATTGCGGCGTGATTGGACAGCCCGGGCCACGCGATCTCATCAACGGCGATGTTATGCTCCACGCTCGCTTCTTCCCCGACGCCAGCCTGAACTTCGCCGAAAACCTCCTGCGCATCTTGCCGGCGTGGTCCGCGCGCGGGTGGCTGAAATGCGTGTCGGCGGTGAAGTAGATCATGCAGGGTCCCCGCCGCCCGCAGCGGCGACCTTGTCAATCATGGCGAGAATAGCTTGCGGTGCAGCGTGGTGGACCATGTGGCCGGCCTGCGGGATGATATCGGCAAAGGAACCGTGAATCTCGGCTTGCAGTCGAACAGCCTCGGCCTGGGCGTCGAACAGCCGGTCGCCAGCGCCGGCAACAATACCGGTGGGCAGCGACAGCTCATTGTACCGGGCGGAGCGGCCGCCGGCCAGTGCTGCGACCAGCATCAATGCCGACTCCGCAGCGATCGAGCGCAGTTGCGAGGGCCGGCTGGCGACGTCCTTTGCCGATGAAGCATACTCTGCAGAGATTATGCCGGGGCGGAATATCTTGGCCATGGCCAGCGGCCAGGTAAGCCGCACAAGCAGCGGCAGCAAAGTGTGGCGGACAACACCACCGGCGACAGGCAAGGCCGGCAGCGCCGCCAGTGCGAGGCCCAGGCGCGGCGGTGGATGATAGTAGCCGGAAACAAGCACGATGCCGGCGACCGAGGCGGGACGAAGGCGCGCCAGCTGGATAGCCACCGACGCACCCCAGGAATGTCCTAGAACGAGATATCTTTCGATCCCAAGCTGTGCGACGGCGGCATGAATGAGATCGGCTTGCGCGGCCGCCGTCCACCATTTGCCTCGCGGCCGCGCGCTCCTGCCGAAGCCCGGCCGGTCAAAGGCGAGTACCCGGTATTTCCTAGCCGCCGCGTCGAAGATGCCGCTGGTCTTGAAATCCTCCGCCGACGAGCCGTTTCCGTGCAGCAGGATCAACGGCATCCCGCTGCCCTGCTCAAGGACGTGCAGGCGTACTCCTGCCGCCTCGACGAAGCGCCCCGACAGATGCGAGAAAAGCGCGCGTTTGGCGCGCGCGCCGTTGTACAACGCAAGGCCAGCCAACCCGGCGCCAAGCAGCATGGCGGCTGCTGTTGCCTTATTAGTGCCGCGGACCACTAGCGGCCACCGCGCGCAATGTGAACAGACGTTACCACTCTCGACATGCCTTGCTGTTGCCGAACTGCCGCGCATGTCGGCGCGCCGCTTACCAAGTGCATCTTTGCTCTCCGATTGAATAGCTCCGATTTCTCGGCGGCAGCCTAACCCACCTGATCGTCAGTTGTTCCCCCTGAAGAGGTTCAGCTGGTTTTTCCGCTCGTCTGAGCTTTCAAAGGGGAACTTTGAGTGGGACGCAGGTTAAGACGTTTGGCACCGAAAGGGATCCCAACCATGACCGCGCAGCATAGAAATCGGGTCGCACCATTGCCGATCCGAGCAGATGCAACGCACCCGTAGATAAGGCGAGGAATCTCCGGCTCTTGTTGAGCTAACGCACAAGAAGAGGATGCGAGATGGCAGGAAAAGATAGCGAGCAGTTTGTCGACGATCCCGTCTACGAGGCAAGCCTGGAGTCCTTTCCGGCGAGCGGATCCGCCCGGATGGGTGCCGCTTCGGATCGGTGCAGTCGATGTTCAGGAGTTGCTCAAAACGGATCGCGTCGCACGGGCAGTCTGGAACGAAGCCCTGGCGCAGGCTGCTTCGCATGCTGCGAGCGCAGAGTGCAACGATCTTGCGGCCGACATCCGTTCTATGCAGCGGGAAGAGCCTCGATAAGGGGCTACCAAATCGGATTTCCCGGATTGTCCGCCGTGGTCACGGCGCTTGGTGCGGGCGCAGTTCCGGTGCGCCGGCTCTCCGGTTCAAAGGGCGCATCATCCGCTCCTCACTCACACCCGAACAGGTAGCTCGGCTTCAGGAGGCGCTGTCAAGAGCGAGGGCCTCCGACATGCGCCATCCGCCGGCTCAGCAAGTGCGGCCTAACCGCTCGCCAAAAGGCGCCTGTACCGACAGATCGGAGGACAAACCAGCGGGAAAGAAGAGGCGTAACGGAAAAAGAAAAACACGACAGACAGGAGCGCACCACGGATGCTGCACGGGCATTCACAGGTTGAGCGCGGCGCAAGAGATGCGAAGGCGACTCGGTTGCGAGAGCAACGACTTAAGGCTAAATCCGATCGTCCTGCTGCAATAGTGGCAAACCGAAGAGGCACCCGATCGGCAACAAGAAAGCCCGCCGCGGGAGGGGACCGCAGCGGGCCTTTGAGGAGCACCTTCGCGGCTATATCCTGGAGAGGGATCGACCGCTACGGTTGTAATGCGCAATCCCTGTAACGGTTCCTTACTTTTGCGGACGCGGTGTGTGCCGGCCTCGCGAGTATTGTACGTTGCGATCCTAATTTTTCGCAAGTTTTTTGCCCTACTTCAGGAACACATGCTCGACACGAAAGTTCGGCACGTGCAGCTATTGTTCCCTCCCAATGAACGGCTGCAGATCGGCCCGATGCACCGATCGGCCCGCGTCCTCTCCCTCCAGGGGCGCGGGCTTTATTGCCCGCACGGAACACCAGGCGTGTGCGTTCGCCGGCATGAAGCGACTTCTCAGCGAGTGGCCGCTTTGGCAGACACAGGCCTTGGGCCGGGTTGGCGGTTGTTCTGGTTTCCTAGCCATCGGCGTCGCACTGCTTGCCTGGACAGTTAAAGGTTTATCGTGCCGTTTCCCGGCAGCATGAGGCATCCACGAAAGCCATCGGTGTCGACCAGTCAGACAGCATCGACTCTCCGCGCCGATCGGCGTAGGTTTCTCTTATCGGCGATAGATTTCACGGGCATCGCTGGCTGTGAGCGAGCATCGTGCTTCCGCCCCAATTCGGGAGGGAGCTATGAGCAGCCCCAACACCTCAAAAATTGGCCTCGTCCTTTCAAAGGACCGCGCCCGCCCGCAGCCAACTCGCCGCCCAGAAACTGCATATAGAAATCATTTGCTGCGACGCATGGCTCCGGCCGACCTGCGATTGCTGAGGCCTCACCTTCAAAGCAGCTTTCTGCCTCTGAGAACTCAGCTCGAAACCGCAAACGCCGCGATCGAGGCCGTCCACTTCTTTGAGGCGGGAATCGGCTCGGTGGTGGCGAAGCTTCGTCCGGTGATTGATGCCGAGGTTCGCCTCATCGGCTTCGAGGGCATGACCGGCTCGGCGCTGATCATGGGTAGCGATCGATCCCCGCACGACTGCTACATTCAGGTGGAGGCCGAGGTTCTCAGCATGGACGCCGAGCCATTCAATGAAGCGCTTTCCGACAGCCCGACGCTGCGGCTGTTTCTGCTGCGCTATGTGCATTACGCGCATATCCAGGCGAGCTACACCGCCCTGGTCAATGCGCGCTTGAAAATAGAAGAACGGCTGGCACGTTGGCTGGTCATGTGCGACGACCGCATCGAAGGCGACCGGCTGCCGGTTACCCATGAGTTCCTGTCAGTCATGTTGGGAGTACGACGGCCGGGCGTCACCGTGGCACTTCAGTTGCTGGAGGGCCGCGGCCTGATCAGGTCAAATCGTGGAGAGGTTATTGTCCGCGACCGAGATGGGCTCATCGCCTTGGCAGACGGCTCATATGGGCAGCCGGAGGCAGAGTATGCCCGCTTGATCGGTGATCCGGCATCCACATGATCTCAGGGCAACGGTCACGGCGGCCGTCTCCTGTATGCCGAGACATCGGAAGGTCGCACTTGGTTTCTAAGAGCCACGGCATTTGATAAAAACGTACAAACGTTTTTCAAGACTCTATGCGCCCATTGCCTTACCCTCTTCCGATCGGCGCTAATCACTCTCGGGTACCGCCCGCGGTTAGCGACTAACGCGATTCCGCCCCAATGAGAGGAAAGGCATATGGTCGGCCTTAAGTCTGCAAAGAGTGGCATTGCCTTTCCTAGTGACCTGACTTTGTTGAAGCAGGTCTTTGATCGTGTTTGCGTTGAGGAAGGTATTCCCGTCGGTAGCGAGCAGGCGGAGCGCCTGAGCGTTAGCGCAATGGAACTCTTCTCAGATGGCGAATTTGACGAGACGGCAGTTCTTTATGAACGCCTTCGACTCTATGCCCGATTGTAGCGCGGAAAGAAAAGCGTTGACCTCCCAACATCAGGAAGTCCTGACGAGCCTTGTCGCTCGGTATGAAATCCTCGTGTCGATCCAAGACAGGATCGTTGAGCACGACCGGCGGTTCGGCCTGGCTTCCGAAGTGGACGAAGGCCTTTTAGATCGGCTGTTCGTATCGCTCGGCAAAGCCCGCACCGCCTTGATCCGCGAGGTCGGCTAAAAGCCCGGTCCTCGTTCACTGCACAGCTACGAGCGGCTGGTGCGCCGCATGTTCAACCGCGACGTCGAGGTTCATCTTTGTTGGATGTCGGCGAGACGGCATTTACTCAAGCGGTTCGATCACCAGCGACAGGCTAAGCCTCAGAACCTTTCTGCCACTCTCGTCCCTGATATCCATGATGAGTTGCTGCCCATCGAGACCTTTCAGTTCGTCCTTTGCCAGCTCGGTCAATCCTTCGACGGCTGCATTGCGCGCTGCCTCAATCCCCTCGCATTCCAGACCCGTATTGTCTTCCACGAGATGCTGGCGATCGCCGCTATCAAAGAAATACCTTGGCATATTGGCTTCCGTCATTAGAATGCCACGTCCGGGTCCTTCTGGTGCAGGTAAGTCGGATCAAAGTCCCCTGCCTGAACCAAACCCGGCCAATCGACGGCACGGAACTTTGTACCTGACATCGCGATCAGCCCGTCGCCTCGTAGCGCCTGAAGCGTGCGGTTCACGTGAACCACGGACAAACCCACCGCATCACCAAATGCTGCCTGGGTGATCGGCAGATCCGCGACGTGGTCCTCAATGCGTCCAGCAAACCTTAACCGCACAATGAGTTCGCATAACATGTGGGCCATACGAGCGTAGGCGTCCCGTCTCCCGACGTTGGTGACCCATTCCCGGTAGATTGCAGCGTCAATCAGGGTCGATCGCCAGAACGCGGCTGCAACGCGCGGGCGCTGTTCGCAAATCGAGCGAAGAGCGCTGTGGCGGATTAACCCCAATCTGCCCGGCGTCATGCTGGAGAAGCTGCAATCCATGACTGCCAGATGGATGCCGTGCAGATCCGGGAGATCGCCGGCGACAAAGAAGCTGGTGATCTGCCGCTTTCCCTCACCTGTGTGCTTGTATGAACATACTACGCCGTCCAAGACGACAAATGAGTTGGTTGGCCGATCGCCTTCTATGAGGATATCCCTGTTAGCCGGAACATCCTTCTCCTGAATCGTGAGGCCTCCTAAGGCTGCGGCGTCATCATCGCTGATCTCAGCGATGCCACGCAGCTTGCGGATGAGCACGTCCGAGGAGAAAGCTGGACACAAGGACTTGGTTACCTCCGTGGGTGTTACCGGCCGAACTTGCATTCGCCTCAGATGTTCCACGCTGCTGATGCGGATAAGAGGTGGACACGCCCGAGATGAAGCTGCGCATCTGGCATCTGCGCGGCGATCGCGCTACTAGGCAGGCACCTCAACGCAACTAGCCTCGCGAGGCACGCCTGCCCTGCCTCCACAGCCTCCACCCGCCGACCAACATAAGCGCACCCCAAAGCAGGAAACCCAAATCCCAGTAGATCCATTGCTCCCGCGGGACGGTCTCGTTGACATGGTGGATGGCCAGGATCTGGTGATCCACCAGCCCTTCGACGAGGTTGAACAAGCCAAATCCGATGAGCATTGTGCCGACCAGCATCTTTCCCGACCACCAAAGGTGCGATTGATGCGCGGCGCGCCAGAGCAGGAGCAGCCCAAGCACAACGAACAGATAGGTGGCGGCGTGGAACAGGCCATCGAGGAGCGTGTTGAATCGTAGGTTTTCGACGCTGTCGGCGGGATAGCCGGCGCTGGTTAGCATGTGGTGCCACTGGAGCAGCTGATGAAAGACGATGCCGTCGAAAAAGCCGCCCAAACCAAGGCCAAACAGAATGCCTGCGAGCGTGGGAAACTGGCGGGGCTTCGCATCCAGGCTTGGCACAAGTTATTTCCTCCTCGGGCGAACAAGCGCAACGCCGACGACCAACTTTCGTTGCCGCGGCCCAGCGGAACCCGTTCCGTTCACTCTGGCTAATGTAAGCCGATCGCCGAGAACCGAATAAGTGCGTAATCGCGCCAATGTCGCGTAGATAGCGCAAGCTTGAGGAGTTACCAGACCCCTATTTCCGCTCGCCGAACTCTGCCCGTTTCCAGGCGTCGTGCGACGATCGTCGGGTGGAGTCTGGATGACCTCCGCGTCTGTGCGGCCAAACTCCCGGCCGATTTGAAATGCCGCATACAGCGCGCCAAGACCGATTAAGAACCGAAGCATTTGGGATCTCATTCGGCGGTAAAACTACACGGCCGGCAGTTAGTTCCACAGGGGCGGAACCACAACGTTGAACATCCGTTGCACTGACCGTGGGTCAGGAGGACGCAACAGATGGCGCACAAGAGGACGAGCGACACGAGCCGAGTTAAGAAGGGTGCAGAACTCGAAGTTGAGCACCTGGCGGAGGTGACAGATGTGACGCCCAAACAGGCGCGGGCATTGCTTCGCAAGCACGGCGCGGACTGGCAGCGGCTGAAGCACGAAGCTGAAGAGTTGAAGAAAGACGAATAGTCGGGTTCCCGATCTCCGGCCCCTTTGCCGCGGAAGTGTGGGCGACCTGTGAAGTGTACGCCTTTTGAGACCGGTCGTGACTCAAATAGGCCGGCCCGGCAGTGATCATTGCACTCCTCGACCTTGGCGTGTTGTCGGCGGCGATCGGCCGGAGCGAGCGCATGATCTCCCGACGTACCCGTCCGGCATCCAGCATGCAGTCGACGATCGCATGACAGCCTGGCTCCATGTCTCTTGGCGCGATGTGTTTTCGCTCGCTTTAACAAATGAGCATGCACTCTGGTCCGGACAGGCTTATGAACTGATTGCCGTGGTGTCAGCGCACATCGTGCTCCTGCCCAGCAAGGAGGAGCACATGAGAAAGCCTCTAGCACTTATTGTTGAGGACGAGCCGATGATCGTCGTTGACATTGAGGCGTCCCTTAAACAGGCCGGATTTGCGGTAGCCTCAGAGCCGAGTTGCGTTCGTGCAAGACAAATTTTGGCCCTGGTTGAGCCGGACGTCGTTATACTGGACGTGCTCTTGCAGGACGGCGTCAGCTCTTCGGTTGCTGAAGAACTGGTGGCCCGCAACATCCCCTTTGTGATTTATAGTGCCACGGACATCGAGGGCCGAGGTGAGGCCTTCAAGGCCGGAACTTTTGTCGAGAAACCTGCCGACGATTCCGTGCTCGTAGCTTTGGCGAGTTCGATGGCCAGGGCATCCGCGGCTGGCGAGCACGCTTCCATCTGGATAAAATCTAGGCAAGTCGGTACAGTGTGAGATCGCCAGCCACACACAATGGGCGCTGACGCTTGGGAGCGACCATCGGACTCCTGCCCCAAACGTAAGGCATTGTCCGATGGCAGAAGAAGCAGGGCGGGCCCGCCTGACAGACGACTATGTACGCTCACTTGCGCAGGAAACAGGTGCCACCGAGCAGCAAATACGCGACATTGTATCGCTGATCGGACTTGATCGTGCCTCGATCCTGAGAGAAGCGCGTCTCATGCGCCGTGATCTAGGGCCGAAGCTTTAAGGCTTTCCTGCAGACGGTCCGCGAGTCATCGACGGGCGTCAGCCTTCTCGGCTCAGGTTGCAACTTTAAAGGCAACATCGGCGTGAACT
This sequence comes from Mesorhizobium sp. WSM4820, assembly GCF_055811075.1. Lineage (NCBI taxonomy): Bacteria > Pseudomonadati > Pseudomonadota > Alphaproteobacteria > Hyphomicrobiales > Phyllobacteriaceae > Mesorhizobium > Mesorhizobium sp. WSM4820. The sequence goes on from NZ_JBVVQN010000031.1 coordinate 35,709, forward strand.
CTGGTGAGCATATCTACCGTGTACCAGGCCAAGAATATTACAATGAGACGCTGATTACCTCGAGCAAAGGTGAACGGTGGTTTTGCAGCGAGGCCGGGGCGCGATCGGCCGCTGGCGGAAGGCGACGCGATGAAAACAAAGCTGACGAGCGCCGCCTTTGACAGACCCAATTAGCAGATACCCGACAAGCCGTGCTACATGGGCGAAATTTACCCATTTAACGAGATCGAGCTAGCGCGGGTTCTGCGTGCCAGCCTTACGCATCATCGGGTGCGAATGGTCGTCTTGCGCGGTGAGATCGCCCTACTCCGAATGGAGATCAGAGACGCCACTGCCATCCGCGCTCATGTACGAGCTGCTACCGCTATGAGGCAATGACGCCAGAACCGCGATCCCATGTATTGCCGCCTATCGCAATCTCGTTGAGACCAAAAGCACCCAGATCGTGCTTGGCGCACTGCATCGGCGTCAGAGTTCATCGTTCGCATTTCAGCGGCCGAGCTCAGCGCGAAGTTCTCGCCTACCGCGCGCAGGACGCTTGGCTCCAGCTATTCGGCAGCGATCTGGAGAGTGTTTCAACATGGATCCTGCAGTGCTGTTGGCCACTGTCTGCGTCCACTGAGGTGGGCGAACAGCTAGCGCTCGATTCCTGCAATTGATTGAATTTCCCGCCTATAGGAACGGAAGCTTGCCGCGCCAAAATGTTCGCACGTTCGACGCCTGCCATCATCGGTTATTACGCGCTGTTCGAACCCAGCGGCTGTTCATTTACGCGGGATTTCAAATTGGCCGTGAGTTCGGCCGCACCAGGCATCCAGATTCCACCCGACGATCGTCGCTGGACGCCTGGAACGGGACAGAGTTCGGCGAGCGGAGCTAGGGGTTTTGCTAGATTCCTTAAGCTGCGCTATCTACGCGACATTGGCGCGAGCAAAACCAGTTACTCCTCGTCGCCGAAACCCCAACAAGGACGCAGCCTGCCTCGGAACTAATGCCGGGGCGATGTGGTTTTGTAGAATGCCTAGCGAAACGACCAACCCCGTCCTAACCGGTATTAAGGGGCGTTGCCCCCGCTGACAACAGGAGCATCTGTTCAGCAGCTATCTCAAGCTGGCGCACCATTGCGATGTATGCGGTTTGGATTTCTCGTTCGCCGATCCGGCTGACGGCCCGGCCTTCTTTTCCATGTCGATTGTGGCATTCCCGGCGCTGGCTTTCGCACTATGGTTTCAGCTCACGTATGAGCCGTCCTACTGGATGCATGCGCTCACAACCTTACCCCTCACCGTTGGAGCGTGTGTTGCATTGCTAAGGCCGCTCAAAGGCTGGCTAGTTTGCTCGCAGTACTTCCACAAGGCTGAGGAAGGCTCCATCGACCGAGAATGGCATGCAGCCGAAGCTGAGCGCCATCGGCAGCAGCCGCCGAATACGTGAAGCTATGGGCCAAGGACGTATGTAGAGCTGCCGCACCTTTTCAGCCAGCCAATGCTCCCAACTACCTCGGTTCCCATTCGTCGCTGATTCCCAGCACGGAACCGTGTCGGATATAACCCTGCTCGCCGCGGAGGTGCTCGATATGCAGCTTCACCGCCTCTGGCCGACTGCTTCGCCGGCCGTTTCCTCAACTCTTTGGGCAGTGGACCGGCGTGTTCCTGAAGCCTTGCCGTCGATGATCGCATTCTCGACCTCAAGCTCTCTGGCGGCTTCGATGAGCCCAGTGTATTTGCGCGTCCAATCCGCACCGGTTTTTTGTGAAGACGCGGATAGGCACGTTCGGAACAAATCCGCCATCCGCCGCTTAGAGAAGTCTAGGGCCATTGGGATGGACTGGCGAGGACCAAACGTGGCGAATTATCTGACACTGCCTACGACTACATCGAAGGGTCGGATCAGGGTAGTCGTGGAAACACCGCGTGGCACCGAAGCAAAGTTGACTTACAAACCCAAGAAGAAGCTTTTCGAATTTACGCGGCCGCTTCCAGCAGGCCTAGCCTACCCCTACGACTGGGGCTTTCTGCCTTCTACGCTCGGCGACGATGGCGACGCCCTCGACGGTCTAGTCATCCATGAGGCAGCCAGCGCTCCCGGTGTTGTCATCAAGTGCGATCTGCTGGCGGCCCTTCGTGTCATGCAAACGGAGAACGGCGAGACCGTGAGAAACGATCGCTATGTATTTTGCCCGCACAAGCAAGATGCGCATAGCGAGTCTCTCCTTGGCGAGAATATTCCGGATCGTTTGCGATCCGAGATCGAGCAGTTTTTCCTGGCGTCGGTGTCCGGCACCGACAAGCAGATCGAATTCGAAGGGTGGCACGATTCCAGCCAAGCTCTCCGGAACATCCATCGGGCCATGAGAACTTTCGAGCGGAAACAACGAGCCGCCGGTCTCTGAGCGCTCCCACAATATTGATAAGAATGTAACTTGAGAACACAAGGCTGCCTGGACGCCGGATGGGCACCTTCTCGGGTCCAACTTCGGCGAAGTGCACACGCAAACTGCCGCTGGGTAGCGAAGTCCCAGATCATGCAAGTGCCGGTTCGCGAAAGCGATTTATGCCGTGAAGAATATGGATGGCGAAAGGGTTAGGCGGTGGGGAGCGCCAGCGCGAGGCGTCGTTTGAATTGCCGACAATGGTGGCGCTCGTCGCTAACGTGACTTTCGCCGAAGCCCCCGATCATAGCGGCTTGTCGATTGTCCCCAGCAACCGATCATATTCCCGCTCCGGCTCGCTGTAGGTGCCATCGGCCAACTGGAACAGACCATCACGATCCCTGATGACGATCTCACCCCGCGTGGCTTTGATTAGGCCCCTGCCCTCAAGCTCCTGGATAGCAACCGTGACACCCGGTCGCCGCACACCCAGCATGACGGACATGAATTCGTGGGTGATTGCAAGCCGGTCGTTGCGGACGCGATCGTGGCACATCAAAAGCCAGCGAGCCAAACGTTCGTCCAACTTCGACCGTGCGTTTACCAGGGCGGTGTAGCTGGTCTGAATATAGAGGGTCTGGACATAGAGAAGCAGAAGGGCCTTCAGCGTAGTGCTCTCAGACAGAGCAGACGACAGTGCCGAGGCTGGAATTCGCAAGCCGCTTCCCGCCAGTTGCATATAGGTGTCATGTGCGGCGCGATCGCCGCCTAGGGCCACTAACGCTCCGGTCATGCCTTCCATGCCGATCAGGCCGACCTCGGTATCCCGGCCCTTAGGTAGTTTGGCGACGACCGACGCGATGCCGTCTTCCAGGAAATACACGTTTTTCGATAACGGACTTCGTCGACTCAAGCTGGGTCCGCATCTGCAGCGCTACCCGTTCCATGTTGGGTTCGAGCGATGCCAGATCGCCAGGGGAAAGTCGCCGTAATAAAGCATTCTGATAGGGAATACTGGGCTGGTTAAACATAGCTCCACCCTCGGTAGGGCAAGAGCTTTCTGATCTCCCAGCCGTTCGCGCCCGTGACAACGTGCGAACGATGAAACTACATATGGGGTGCTAAAGTCCGAAAGCCAGTCACTTAGGCATTAAGGGCGGGCACCGGGCTTTGTAGCGGCATCCGAGAAAGGAAATCGCAACACCAATGCGTGTTTTTCGTTGCATATCTCAAAGACTGCGCCTGTCAGCACTGGCTTCCCGCTGAGCAGTCCTTCCGCCAGGATCTCCTTGGCGGAGGCCATCGCGTTCTCCTCAGCCTGCGCCATATCCGCGAATTCCTGCCCCTCGAGGTCCTCCACGAGGTGCCCGTCCTCGCTCCGGATATGGAAAAAATATCTCGGCATGCTCACTCCACCTCCATGGCTATCTAGATGCATGGAGGCTCATGGATAGTGTCGGAAACGTACCAACCGGGGGATATATGAACCGGACACTCGACGTGTCGGACTGCTTGAGCGCCTTCGCAGGCCAGCGGATCAGCTGACGCTGTCGGTGATTTCTGACCTGTCGAACAGCACGCCGAGGCCATGCTCGACGGCACAGGCGGCGATCATGTCATCAAGGGCTTTGCCGGACACAGGGCAATTGGGGAGGACTTCCCGTATGGCGGTTTCAGCTCTCGATGTTGAAACCACATCGTGCCGCCTTTTCCTGGTCTCCATATAGTGGTCGACCAGGGATTTCAGACGCCTTGCCGCAATCTCATCTGCAAACATTGTTGTTCACTCCTGTCAGTCAGGTCGCCCCGAAACAATGGCCCGCCCCTGTGCGAGGGCGGGCCCAATCCGATCGAGTGACCGGTGATCCGAGTGAGGGACCTGGATCGCCCAAGTAAGCTTGAGCCGGATTATTCGTTCCAAGGCGGCTACGGCTTGGTAATTCCCGTACATTAATTCCTATGCTGAGGTCTGAGGCGGCAAAGCTTGCGTGAGCTGCACCAAGCCCTTCTTTTTGCGCACGCCGAATCTCGCCGCCGGCCAAGCGGCGCAGGAAGCCGGCGCCTTCCGGCACCGCCGCGGATGATTGGAGAGCGCCACGTGCAGCGTAACTACTACCACCTCTTCACCTTCCAATCCCTCTTCGGTTGCGGTGCCGGTGCCCCAGCAAGAGCGGTTTTTGCCGGAGCCGAGCCGTCTTTGCATTTCGTGCCGCGCGCTCGACCTCGATCAATTCCCGCGCAGCATCCGACGTGCGCTCCTTTCTGTCTTGTTTTTCTTTGTCGGTGAATGCTTGCCTTTTGCCGCATTGTTCTCCCCGATCCGACAGCACAGCGCGTGTCGCCGCACTGAAATTGTCGCCAAATCAGGTTCCAACAGCACAGCACAAAAATTGCCACATTCTTCGGCACGGCGGGCTGCATCGGCTCCCCAAAGCGCACGCCGCTCCTCTGGAACGCTTCGACCACTTTGCCCGTTGTTCAAGGCACCTGCAGGAGGCTGGGCATGAAAACACTCCCCCACCGATTATTGCTGCCGGCTGTGATTACATGGCTGCTCTTTACCGTTCAGACATTTGCTCAGACTGGGCAGCAAGACGATCTACCCGGGCAAGGCGCATCGCCGACGACGGAAGATTCTCAGGACCCGCAAGACGTCGGCGTTGACGTTTCGCTCGGTAGGCAAGAGGTGAAACAGAAAATCGCAGCCAAGCTCGGAATCTCTGAGACTGAGGTGCCTCTGGCTGTACATGTTCCCATCGAGCTCGCTGAGCGGGTCTGCGAAAAAGAGGTGTTCGATGCGCGCTCGAACACGAACCGAAGCTGCACCGCGACCAAATACATCCCCGAGATTGCCGAGGCCGCGCGAAATCATCCGCAGACCTCCGCGGTTCCGGAGCAATAGGCTCGTAGCAGGTGAAGGGCTCGCCATTCCCCCGCGTATGGGTCGCGACAGCTCGCCCTTAAGCGCAAATAGAGCGGCGCCTCTGCACGTCACCGTTTCGCGGTGTCAGAGTCCCGCTCGTCGCGTCTGAGAAACTCGCTGGTGACTGTGCCGAGCCTGTTTTCCAGCCAGTCGGCCATCGCCTCTTCTTCGCGCAAATTTGCTTTGCACGCGCTTTGGGTCTCGAGGTCGCCGACCTCGTCGGCTGCGGCAATGAGCATCTTGTAGCTGGCGATTTCCATATGCTCGAACGTGTAGCTGGCTAGCGATCCTTTCATCACCTCGTCGCCTGCAAAAATGCCGCTGATATTCTGTCCGAAGGCGATTATCTTACCCCCGGCATCCTTCAGGGTCGAAGATCCATCGCCAATCCGGTCGAGGCATTGTTCGAGACGTTTCGCCTGTTGCCTCGTTTCTTCGAGATGCGTGTTCATCCGGTCACGAATCTCGGGATAGTTTTCCAGACGCTCGATTTGGCCGCTCAAAATGGTCTCGGCCTGTTCTTCCATGGCGTGAGCGTCGCGAAGCCACTGCACCAGACGTTCCTTGGGCTCTGTCATGTTGGTCTCCGTTGGGTCAGCATTAGTTTTACTGCCATCGCAACGTCGCCACCCACCGTTGGTTCCGATCGCCCGCCAAGTGCAGTCGATACTCGTGGCCCGTGCTCTCTCCCAAGAAGCGCGGGATTTGCATTGTCAATCCGATACTCCGGATATCGCCGCGGATATCTCGCCTGAACGGCTATGCTAGCGCAGCAGATCTGCGACTATCCCCAGGTCGAGGGCCTCTTCAGAGTGGATGTAGGAATTCGTTGTCGCTCGGCGGTAGAGTTCGTCAATGCTAAGCGAACTGCCCTCAACGAGTTCCTTAAAACCCTCCATTTCCAGTCGCTCCGCTGTCTCAAGTAGCGCAAGCTGCTCGCGCACGATCTGAATGGAAGATTTCATCGGGCCATTCAGTTCGACACTCGTCTGCATACACCGCTCATGCACCAGGAGAACCGCGTCCGTGGTGAGGAAGCGGAACGGCTTCGGGAAGCCGCGAAGATAGTCACCCCCGCCGAATACACTTTCGTCTTGCCGACGCAGTACGCATTCCGGCCTGAATGCTGCCCAAACAGCCGAATTTCGAGGGCAATCCGCGGGGCCGCATCGGCATCCCCGCCGTTGGTGTTGAGCTCCATGATGAGGTCGTCGCCGCTCTGGCGTACGGCTTCCAGGCGACCAAGAAAGAAGACGACAGTGCCGTCGTCGATCAGACCGTTGACCGAGATGTTAGGCTCGAACAGGAGTTGCCGCAGGCTTGGCGCCTGGCCGGCCGGCACCGGCGACAAAGGCGCGCCACCGTCGTCCGGAGGCGCGGTCTCTCTATTGTTCATGACGTGCTCATTGATTCCGTCGAAGCGCCGATTACCTAGGCAGCTTCCTGCATCGCTCTCTCGTTGACGCTGGTCTCTCCAAGCTGCGTCAGCGCCTCGTCAGTCGCCTTTTCCTCTTCGAGCGTCTCCTCGAGCAGCGGCACGGCATCCTTTAGGCCGAGCAATCCGGCCCAGGTGACCAGGGTGCCGTAGCGGGCGATCTCATAGTGTTCAACCTCTTGCGCCGCCGCCACAAGACCAGCGTCCAGAGCCGGAGCTTGCTTGAATTCCTCAAGTATCTCCTGCCCTTCCTCAATGATGCCATCGATCGCGGGACATGTCTTTCCTTGTGGCCGTTTGCCGAACATCTCGAAGACCTGCTGCAGCCGTTCGATCTGAGCCTCCGTCTCGTCGCGGTGCTTTTCGAATGCGGCGGTCAGTTGGTCGGATTCGGCACCCCTCGCCATCTTCTTCAGCGCAACCAGGATTTTGCGCTCAGCGTAGTAGACGTCCTTCAGTCCGTCGTGGAAAAGATCTTCGAGGCCCTTGGCCTTGCTTTGCGATTCCTTTTTCGT
>NZ_JBVVQN010000032.1:0-40055 GCF_055811075.1 Mesorhizobium sp. WSM4820
ACGGGGGCTGCGCGGCGGACACGCCAACGTCACCGCTGAATGCCACGCCATTTTTGCAGAACTTGACGCACACAACTTCTTCCCGGCGAGCTTGCCTTCAACGAGGGGATAACTCACCCTACGCCCACCACCGCCGCTCGTTCTGCGCCAAAGCGCCTGCGGTAATCGCCCGGCGCCAGGCCGGTTATCCTGGCGAACACTTTGCGGAACGAGCCGGGATCGTCATAGCCGACATCCCAGGCGATCTGGTCGATGGATCGGGTCGTCGCTTGCAGCATCTCACGCGCCTTGCCGACGCGCAGGTGCTGGCAATACTCGGTCGGCTTGAGGCCGGTGGCGTTGCGAAAGCGGCGCAAAAAAGTCCGCTCCTCCAAGGCCGCATGCTCCGCCATGGTGGCGAGCGTCACATCGCGCGCGCCTCTCGCCTGGAGCCAGTGCTGCACCTTGAGGATGGCCTCGTCGCCATGGTTCAGCCTGGGAGCAAAGGGGCTGTAGAAGCGTTGCTCGCGTCCCGGCGGGTCGACCAGCATGAAACGGGCGGTGTCCATCATGACGGTCGGCCCAAGCACCCTATCGACGAGTTTCAGGCCAAGGTCGGTCCAGGCCATATAGCCGCCGGCGGTGATGATGTCGCCGTGGTCGATGACCAGCTTGTCGGCATCCAGCACGATGTCGGGAAAGCGTATCGCCAGCGCGTCGCGATAGGCCCAGTGCGTGGTCGCCGCACGACCCGACAGCAGGCCGGCCTCGGCAAGCACGAAGGCGCCGGCGCAGACCGAGCCGAGTGTCGCGCCCGCAGCGTGGCGGGCCCTGAGCCAGTCGGCATAGGGCGCAGCCGCCTCGCGAGCGATCGGATCGCCCAGGGTCGGAGGCAAGATGACCATGGCAGGTCCATTGTCGGGGCCGGGCTCGCTGTCGAAGCTGCGGATAACGGTTTGGCTCGCCTCCTGCCATTGCCAATGGCTGACGCGAAGCCTCAGCGCGTCCGTCGAACGGTCGGCAGCCAGCCGGTTGGCCAGCTGGAACAGGTCGGTCAGACCGAGAACTGCCGCTTGCTGAACGCCGGGATACACAACAAGCCCGATTTCGACCCGATCACGCCCCGCACGCATCTGTCAGTTTTGCCACGTTCAATGTCTGTTTTGCCAATACTCACCATGACTCCGTTGCAATAGCTTGTCCACAGAAGGAACGAACCTTCCCCCACCAATCCAGCCAACTGCAGCAAGGAACACGACGATGAGTACATTCACCACCCAGGACGGCACCGAGGTTTTCTACAAGGATTGGGGCACAGGCCAGCCAATCGTGTTCCATCACGGCTGGCCTCTGAGCGCCGATGACTGGGACAACCAGATGCTGTTCTTCCTCGACAAGGGCTATCGCGTCATCGCGCATGACCGGCGCGGGCACGGTCGCTCGACACAGACGGCAACCGGTAACGAGATGGACACCTATGCCGCCGATGTCGCGGCTCTGGTCGCTCACCTTGATCTCAAGAACGCCGTCCATATCGGCCACTCGACCGGCGGCGGCGAGGTGGCGCGTTACGTTGCCCGCTACGGTGGCGAGGGACGCGTCGCCAAGGCGGTGCTGATCGGCGCGGTGCCGCCGATCATGCTCAAGACCGACAGCAACCCCGGCGGCCTGCCGATCGAGGTCTTTGACGGCTTCCGTGCCGCTTTGGTCGCCAACCGCGCCCAGTTCTACAGGGATGTGCCGGCCGGCCCGTTCTACGGCTTCAATCGCGAGGGCGCCAAGGTCTCGCAAGGGGCTGTCGACAATTGGTGGCGCCAGGGCATGATGGGCGGAGCCAAGGCTCACTACGACTGCATCGAGGCTTTTTCCGAGACCGACTTCACGGAAGACCTGACGAAGATCGACGTGCCCGTCCTGATCATGCACGGCGATGATGACCAGATCGTGCCGATTGCCGACTCAGCCCTGCTTGCCGCCGAACTGGTGAGGCACGGCACGCTCAAGGTCTACGAGGGCCTGCCGCACGGCATGTGCACCACCCACCCGGAGATCATCAATCCGGATCTCCTGGCGTTTATCCAGGGCTGACGCTTCGCAAGCTTCAGGCGGGCAGGCTCGGAAATCCGGGCTGCTCGTCGGTCGCTTGGGTGCTTCGCCCGTCGCCGATGCTGTCCGGCGCAGCTGCGCCGGCAGGACGGCCGATCATCGTGCCGCTGGACAGCAACCTGGGTGTCTGAGGTGGCACTGCCGCGAAACCGTTGCGCCGGCCGGCATTTCCCACCCCGCTCTCGACTCGGGCCTGCCGTTTGTTCCGTTTTCATCTTTTAGGGGTTGCGCAGCCAAGTCCGGAACCCTATACGCCGCCAAGGACTCGGAGTGTAGCGCAGCCTGGTAGCGCATCTGGTTTGGGACCAGAGGGTCGGGAGTTCGAATCTCTCCACTCCGACCATCCATTCACCACGCTGCCGTTAACCCGGATAAAACGTCCCCGCCGGGAAGAAAACGCCCGGTGCGATCTCGGTCGTCCTGTCCACGGCCGTCACCTCGCGCCATCATCGTCGGTGGCCCGCCGTGAAGGGCGGTACGGCAGGCTCGGCCTTGCCGCCGGCAGCATTGCGCAGTAATGACGGGAATACAGCGGCGGTGCCGCTTGCACGTAGTAACGAGGTGTTCATGTCCGCGCGCATTTTCAGCCCAGCCAAAACCGCGATGCAGTCCGGCAAGGCCAAGACCGGCCACTGGGTGCTGGAATTCGATCCCGAGATGCGCAAGAAAATCGATCCGCTGATGGGCTACACCACGTCAGGTGACATGCGGAGCCAGATCAGGCTCACCTTCGACACAAGGGAAGAGGCGGTGGCCTATGCGGAGAAAGAGGGGCTGGCCTATCGCGTCGAGGAGCCGAAGGAATCCAAGCGCCGCCAGATTTCCTATGCGGAGAATTTCCGCTATGACCGCAGGACGCCCTGGACGCATTGACCGGCAAATGCCGGGCAGCCGTCCCAGCGCATAAATTAGCCGGCCTTGGCGTCGGCCAGCGGTCCCGTAGCTCAGCTGGATAGAGCACCGGCCTTCTAAGCCGATGGTCACAGGTTCGAATCCTGTCGGGATCGCCAGCATTTTCAGGGTCCATTCTGGGCGAGTATCGGCGATGCGCTGATCGGCCCGCGTCCTCGCCCGGAGGCGCGGGCTTTCATTCTTTCAGCCTGATGCTAAGTGCGACTAGCTCCAGGTGCCTCGTCGAGGAGATTTGGACCTTTACTCACAGGCATCTGGCCGTCGGGAGTAAGCTTGTCCACTGCGTCGGGCAGTTCACTTGTGAGCCGGTCGAGAAGTTCCTCGCGGGACAATCCGGTTTGCTCGGCGAGATCGCTCAACGTTTGCGGGTCGATCGCTTTCTCGACCTGGTCGCGCTGAACGGGGCGATTCGATCCTGTACCAACCCAAGAATCGACTTGATCGCCCGCACCCGCATTCCTGAGACGCTCCAGGATGTCGCCGAGCCCGCCGGTGGAGCCAGCGTTTTTGGCATCTGTCGAGTTCCTACCGGCGATTAACTCGCCGATCTTGTCCCTATTCTTGTAGGCAAGCAGGCCAAGCAAGGCTACGGCGACTTTTCCTATGTCAAGGCTCATTTCGCACCTCCTTCCATGAAGAACGGACAAGGCATGCGGCTTTGAAAGGTTCCACGGTATTTGCTGCTGGGCTGGTTTTCAGTTCGGTTAAGGACGATGGGGCTTCCCGGTCGAATCCAGGCAGGACTTCAGCGCGGGCGCCGCCGAAACGATCAAGGCTATCGGACGTGCGTGTTCAGCCTCGATCGTTTCGGACAACGGCGCTCTGAATTCACAACCATGCAACCACTGCCTTGTCTTTGCGTTTAGCCGCCTTCAATCCCGGCGAGCTTTAAAAATGACGGCGTTCACCCCGATTTCAATCACCTTGAATGGCAAAGCGATGGCGATCGCGTCGATAGCCGACGCTGCGAAAGCGCTGAAGCAACCATGGCCAACCATGGATAAGCCGTCCCGACTTGAAGCGATACGAATGATCGAGGAATGCCTGGCCGGACATTGCAGTCATCAAGCTGCGTTCGCTGCTTTCGAGGCGGCCGCATCTGAACAGGGCCTTCTCAGGCAAAAGCCTCCAAGCGCAGGCCTCAGGAAATTCGACGGGGTTGCCGAAGACCTGATGTGAGGTGATGCTGCCCTCGCGACCTTGAACCGCTGACAGGCCTCGCCCGGGTGGACTTGGCCGTGATTGTGGACCACCCGCCAAATGAGGAGTGGCGGGTAGTCCTTATCAGCGCAGGAAGGGACGTAGCTGCGCAGATCTCGATTCTTGATCCAATCGTCAAAGTCCGGCCGGTTCCCTGGCTAACGAGCGTTCGCCAGGAACGTGATGGAGACGGCGAAGACCGCAGCGAGTAACCAGCGGGCTTGGTGGACGCTATTTTCCATCGGCTCCTTGCGTGAGCTCACAGCTAGCAACTGCTACGAGCAGCCGCAGTTCCGGGTGGCGGGGTATCCGGGCTATTACGCGAAAACAGGTGAGACTTAGGTCCCGTCTCGAATCAGACCGAAGCCCAACCAAGGAACGTTTGCGGCTGCCTGAGGTTTCGTGAGCCTGGCGCGAAGACGATGCCGTTCAGCGCAATGGAGCTCACATCAAGGAGGCACTTATGAGTATGCGTCTTTCCACTGCTGCCGCTGGGTTTCTGTTGCTGGCCGGTATCGGCCCCGCTGCCGCTCAGGACGTAGTCATCGAGCCTGAGCAGGAGACCGTCATCAGGGAATATGTCAAAAAGCAGCCGCTGGCATCGGTGAAAATCCCTGGAGTGGAGCTCAATATCGGCTCAACCTTGCCCGAAACCGTCGAACTTCATGAAGTCCCCGACACAAAATACCGTTACGTGGTGGTCGACAACCGGACCGTTGTGGTTGACCCGGGCACGCGCAAGATCATCAAAGTCATCGAATGAGCTAAGCGACTGGACCCGCCGTGCCGAAAGGTGCGGCGGGAAGTCGAGCGACGAGGAATGTGATCACCATGTCGAACCGTGAGATTGGAGCGTCGCAGGCGCTGCGAATACGCGTGGCTGACCTCGCTGAGAGGATGCGCGGCGCCCGGATTACCGAAAACGAACTGAAGACCTTTCGAAAGGTCGCAGCAGTCCTGGAGGACGGCAAGGGCAGAATCGATGCCGACGATTTGATTGCCGCATCCTTCGTCGTCGATCCGCCGGACTGACAAGGAGTGCTGCAATGTCCCTGTCTCCCAGCCTATTCTCTGTTGGCCTGACTTTCCAATGCCCGCAGTGCAACTTCACCGTCATCAAGAACGGCCGCTGGTTTCAGGTCGTTTCCCATTACAAGTGCGAGGGATGCGGACGCGAGATCCGGATTACCTATCCCGACAAGATTGCGATCTTCCACAAGCACGCGCACTTGGCCATGCCGCCGGGAGCTCGGTAGCTGCGGCAGATGTGCAGACCAACTCCTTCATTGCCAACCCCACATTGAAAGTGAGCTCGAATTGCCGGGCATGAGCGCGAGTGTCATGGTGACCTAGATAAACCAGGTCGCCACCAGCCCCAAAGAGGCGGAAAAGATTGCGATCGTAGTAGCCCATCCCAGGGCGTTGGTTGTCCGGCTGTTGACCTTGTCTCCCATGATCCGCCGGTTGTTCGTCATCAGCATGATAAGAAGAAGCAGTGGCGGCGTGGAAAAGCCCTGCACGATACCGGACCAGACGAGCGCCTTCATTGGGTTGAAACCCAGGAAATTCAGGCCAACAGCAATCAGCGTGAAGGCGCCGATCGCGATATAGAACTTTGGCGCCTCACGCGGCTTGGCATGAAGGCTGTGCTCCCATCCAACCGCCTGCGCCAGATCGTATGCCGCACCTGTCGTCATGACCGGAACGGCAAGGAACCCGACCCCGATCACGCCGGCCGCGAACAGTACGCCAGCGGCTGCACCAGCGAGCGGCTTGAGAGCTTCGGCTGCTTGAGCGGCGGTCTCGACGTCGTGCTCGCCGGCTTCATAGAGCGTAGACCCTGTCGACAGGATGATAAAGTACATGATGAGGTTGGAAAAAATCACGCCGATCAGGATATCGCGGCGGGAGCGGCGCAGTTCACCGTCGGTGGCGCCCTTGCGCTTCCTCAGCGTCGTTCTCCCCTCGGCAATCTCTTCCTCCACCTCCTCATTCGACTGCCAGGTGTAGAGATAGGCTGAAAGGGTGGTGCCGATGATGGCCACCAGAATGGACAGGAACTCGCGGCTGAACTGGATCTTCGGAACAAGGGTTCCCCACAGCACGGCTGCCGCATCCGGCTTCGCCATGATGGCCGAGCCGACATAGGCAAGCAGGGCCAGCGCGAGCCAGCGGAAGATGTTGCGTATGAGCGTGTAAGAGCCCCAAAGCTGGAGAGCAAAGATCGCGGCCGCGACTACAATCACAATGAGGGGGATCGGAACAGGAAGGAAGATGTTGATGGATGCAGCCATGCCGCCGAGATCGGCGGCTGCTTCGATCGTGTTGCCGATCAGCACGCCCACCAGGACAGCCCAGAGCAGCCATCGGGGATAGAAGTCCTTGATCGCATGAAAGAGGCCGCGGCCCGAAACCTGTCCAAGCTTCGACGAGAGATACACGACCGTGTACATCATCGGCAGCGTTACAGGAGCGGTCCAAAGCAGGTCCGGGCCAAAGCGCGCGCCGGCACTTGCATAGGTGCCGATCGCCGAGCAATCGTCGTCGGCGGCGCCGGTGATAAGGCCGAGTCCAAGTGCTCGCCCTATGCCGTCCTTCTTGTCTTCCCGTGGTGAAGTGGCGTTACGATCGCGCTGCGTCATTGCGGCCACGCCGCGCAAAGAGCGTCACGCGCAAGCACGAGAAAAACGTCGCGAGCAATTATCCTATAAATGTACTGCAGCACGGGAGTGGGTCTCATACCGGCAAACCTCTACCGCCGTTCCAACTCCGCAATCGGCTGCTTGTTCCCCGCGTCAGCCGAGTGTTCAGGGCATGATAGAGCCCACGATTTCGATGAGCTTGGGCGTCTTCCAAACCTTTCATCTTTTGACGGAACCCTACCCGGCGTTTTACGAGATATTCTGCCCGTGTGATTGTCTGTTGGCCGATGTGCGCCAATGGTTCGACGGCGCGCGCGTCACATCAATCTTTGATGTTGCCAAAAGGCTCGCTCGATCGGATTGAGTTCGGGTGAGTATGGCGGCAGGAATCACAGCTTGCGCCGGCTGCCCTTAGGGCCTGGGGCAGGGCGGATCTGAACGGGGCTTTTCCACGAATGACTTTGATGGGCGCGGCGGCACTGCTGATCCTGATCCTGACCTATGCCGGCGTCGCCGTCGGCAGGTTCCCCGGCTTGCGCCTCGACCGGGCAGGCATCGCGCTGCTCGGCGGTGCGGCGATGATTGCCATCGGCGCACTCAGCCTGGAGGACGCATACCGCGCCATCAGTTTCGACACGATCACGCTGTTGCTCGGCATGATGATCGTCGTGGCGCATCTGAAAGTCTCGGGCGCCTTCCGTGCGCTCGGCGCCATTGCCATCGAGCATGCGCATGCGCCGTTCATGCTGCTTGTGATGGTGACGCTGCTGACCGGCGTGCTGTCGGCGTTCCTGGTCAACGACGCGATCTGCCTGGTCATGGCGCCGATCGTCGTCCACGTCACCCGCGTCATCAACCGAAACCCTGTCCCCTATCTGATCGCCACCGCTACGGCGTCGAATTGCGGCAGTGTCGCCACCATCACCGGCAACCCGCAGAATATGGTCATCGGCGCGCTGTCGGGGATTTCCTATCCGGCCTTTTCGGCGGCCCTGGCGCCGGTCGCGCTGTTCGGCCTCGTCGCCGTCGTCGTCATCGTGCGCATCGTCTATCGCGCCGAGTTCGCGCGCAAGACCGAACTCAGCCCCGAAGTCTATCGCGGCCGCATGTTGCCGGGCCAGGTACTCAAGGCGGTGGTGGTCTGCATCGGACTGGCGATCGCCTTCTTTGCCGGCGTTCCGGTCGCCAAGGCGGCGCTCATCGGCGGGGCCATTCTTCTCGTGACCCGTGCCATAAAGCCGGCGCGCATCTACCGCGAGATCGACGGGCCGTTGCTGTTCATGTTCGCCGGCCTGTTCATCGTCGTCGCCGGCGCCGAGAAGACGCTGCTCACGCCCGACATCATAGCCTCGGCAAAAGGCCTCGGGCTGGACGACGTCTGGCGGCTGTCCGGCTTCACCGCGGTGCTGTCCAACATCATGAGCAATGTTCCGGCTGTGCTGGCGCTGCGGCCGTTCATACCCGGCCTGGAAGACCCCGAGCGCGCTTGGCTGGTCGTCGCGATGAGCTCGACGCTGGCCGGCAACTTCACGCTGCTCGGCTCGGTGGCCAATCTGATCGTCGCCGAGTACGCGCGGGTCTCCGGCACGCCTCTGTCGTTCGCCGCCTTCTTCAAGGTCGGGCTGCCGCTGACGCTGGTTACGCTGCTTGCCGGGACGACGTGGCTGGCGCTTGGGTTTTAGGCCGCCGGCGCAGCAGGCAAGGCGATTTCAAGTGCAAGCCTGATCGGACTATTTGGCGTGGGTGGGCCAGAACGCCCAGATCAGCAAAGCTGCCAAAGCCAGCCAGAGCGCCACGACAAAGAACATTCCCGTCCTGCTTTGCGGGTGAGTTTCGAGCGCGGCCGCCCGCGCTCGAAACTCGTCCATCAGCGGCGGCGGAACAAGCCGTATGGCCAGGATCACGCCGAGCGGTACGATGATCAGGTCGTCGAGATAACCGAGCACCGGAATGAAATCCGGGATCAGGTCGATTGGGGAAAGCGCATAGGCGGCTACCATTCCGGCAACGAACTTTGCAAACCAGGGCACTTGAGGATCGCGTGCGGCGAACCACAGGGCGACGACATCAAGCTTGATGTCGCGGGCCCGGCTTTTTGCCGCTTCCAGCCATGCTTTCATAGGGTCACTTTAGCACAGATTGTCGTCCGCCTGCATCCGAGCGGTTGCCGGTCGCGCAAAATCAGACCGTCCATAGCGCGTCCCAAAGGGCGCGCGGCGCTTTAACACTCCGACGATTCGGTGCTGCTCGGCGGCTTCGCGCCCGAAACATAGGCGTCGAGAAAGTCCTGCGAGGCGACATCGTCGGCGAGGCTCCTCAGCTTTTCGGCCGCGGCCGCCCCCAAAATCGCCTCGACGCGCCGGTTGGCCTCGACCCACACGACATATGCCTGCTGGTATCGTGCCTTGCCGAGCGGCGTCAGCACAGCATGCTTGGTTCGCCGATCGTGGGTATCGTGGCGGACCTCGACCAGACCGTCGCGCACAAGCGGCCGCAGGGCATGCGTCAGCGCTGAGATCTGGATCGCAAGGCGGCCGGCGAGGACCTGCAGCGTCGGCCCGTCCTCGCCGTAAGCGGCCGCGAGCCCATCGATCTGGCCGAGCAGAAGGGTTTGCGTTGACGTCAGCCCGGTTGGGACCAACGCCACGTCATACAACTGGCCAAGCCGCCGCGCCGCACGGCGCAGCGACGAATTGATGCAGACGAAATCGTTCGGCATGCCGGGCGCTTCCGCGTCTGGCTCACCCCGACCTTTTAGCGATGCGAACGATTCGACAGTTTTTTTCATCCTACAAAATAGTTGAGGGCTGAACCATTGCAAAGGGGCACAGATCTGGCTAGTTGGTTGAGGGCTAAACATTTGAGCGCTCAACATTCAGGAGATTAACGCATGTCGTTCGCCGCGACGCAGACCGGCGAGCCGGCGCCTCGCTACCAGGCGGCTTGACGCCGCCCGACCCCCCTGCGCGCGCAGGGCGGTCTCCGCTGGCACGGCTAGGGCGACGTCACCGTCAGATGGCCTTTCATGTTGGGGTGGAAGCGGCAGAAATAGTCGAACGCTTCCGCCTTCTGAAGGGCCATGCTCGCTGATGTCTTCGGCGGGATAACCACCTCCCAGCCGCCTTTGACGGTCGCCGTGTGGGCGAACACGTCCTTGTTGACCCACTCTATCGTATCGCCGACCTGCGCCTCGATGCTTGCGGGCGAAAATACAAGCTTCTCGATCGTCACCTCAATCGTTTCGGCCTTGGCTGGTGCGGCAGCAATACTCAACGCCATTGCAATCCACAGATGCCGTTTCGACACCGTCGGTGCTGTTCTCATTTCAGCATGCCGGCGACATGTTCGGCATGCTGTTCATGGCCCTGGAATAGCTTCAGGCCGGTCTCCAGCAGGCTCTTCAGTTCGGCATTCTCGGCCGAGGGGATCAGCAGAGTTTCGAGCGCGCCATTGACCTGCTTGTGATAGGCAACCTCGTTGTCGACATAGGCCTTGTCGAACGCGGTGCCGTCGAGCTTGGCGAGCTTCGCCCGTTCCTCGGCCGCCGCCTTGGTTAGCGCCTTGCTGGTGGCGTTGTCCTCTGGCGTGACGTTGAGCTTCTCGACCAGGTCAAGCGCCTGTTTGTTCACGGCTTCATGGTCTCGCACCATGTCTTTGGCGAAATCGAGAATCTCCTTGTTCTTCGATTTCTTCAGTGCTTGCATGGCCGCCTCGACGTCAAGCACGCCGGCTGTGTAGGCGATGTGCGCGATCTGCGGGTCGCTCGGCTTGTCGGAGGCTTGCGCCGACGTCGCTGCGCTGAGCAGGAAAAGCGCGGCCAGCGCGGTGGTCGATCGAATAAACATGACGTTCTCCTTCGCCGGATGCGGTTGGCTCCGGGCATTTTCAGTTGACGATGATTGGATGCCGGAAGGGAGCAAACGTTCCCGGGAATTCGGGAAATCAGTCTGTAAAGCCAAGCCGCTGCATCACCGCGGCGGTCAGCCGTTCACACCGGCGGCCGGCGAAGGGGAAGGCATCGAGCAGCACCGGGCCGATCTGATCGGCCAGCGCCTTGCGCACGAGGGCGCGGGCGCGGTGCAGCCGGGTCTTGACGGTTTCGGGCCGCACATCGAGTAATTCGGCGGTCTCGTCTATGCTGAGACCTTCGATCACCCGCGCCACGAATACTGTCCGGTAGACATCGGGAAGGCGATCGGTCGCCCGTTCGACAAGCTCGAGGATCTGCCGTTGCGCCATCATCCGCTCCGGATCGTCGCTGGGATTGAGGGGGAACTTGATGATTTCGGCTTGTAGATTTTGCGGCATCGCTACCGTTCGCCGCCTTTTGCGCAAACGCCCAAGCGCCTCGTTGATGACGATGCGCGACAGCCATGTGGCGAGAGAGGATTCGCCGCGAAAATCCCCGAGCTGGGCAAAGGCCCTGACATAGGCCTCCTGCACGATGTCTTCAGCCTCGCTGTCGTTGCGGACGACGCTGCGGGCGATACGATAGAGTCGCTGGTTGTGCATTTTGATAATCGTGTGGAAGGCTCCGCCCTCGCGCGCCAGCGCACGGCCGACAAGCTGCATCTCGCCAGATGCGGCGGGCATGACGGTCGCAGATATGGCCGGTTTCCTCATCGCGAGCCAATCTCATGACCGGAAGCAAATCCTCCGATCGAAACATTGGACGGGCTAACCGCGAAAAGGTTCCCGAACATTTTTCCCGGCGGCCGGCACCGCTTACGCTGCCGCTTCCGCCAACGCCTTGTCGCCAGCTTGCGCGCGTGCCGTTGCGGCCAGCAGATCGGTCTGCGTGATGAGGCCGAGGATGTGCTGGTTATCGTCTACGATGACGACGGCGTGGCTGCGGCCGTCGGTAAGCACCGGCAGGAGGCCCATGGCCGGCGCGCTCGCCGAGGCAGTCGCCACGGCCTTTGTCACGCTTTTCACCGCTTGCGCCGCCCGCGCCAGTTCGCGCAGTCCGACGGCGCCGATAAGCTTGGCCTCCGCGTCGACGACCGGCAGCATCCGGATATTGTGATCGAGCAGCAGATGACGCGCCTCGTCGGCATCAGCATGCTCGTCCACGGCAATCACGTCGCGCGACATGATATCCTCGCACAGCAAGGTCCGGTGCGTGCGCACCATCGCCTGTAACTCCACCTGCCGCAGTAGCCGTTCGAGATCGTTGCGGTCGATGTCGAACGTCTCCTCCAAAGCGCCGAGCGCAGCATCGATGTCCTCGGGCCGGAAGCCGATACGCTCCTGCGCCGGTGGATCGATGGTGCCGTGGCTGTTCTTTGACGCAGCGGTGGTACCATGCGGGTAGGTCCGTCGCGTCAGCTTGTGAAAACCGTATCCGAGCGCCACCAGCACGATCGAGTTCAATGCCACCGGCACGAACGGAAACAGGAAGCCGGCGTCGATGACGGCCGGGCCGCCGAACACCGCCGTCAGAGCCGCCGCGCCGCCTGGTGGATGCAGGCAGCGTGTGAACGACATCGCGGCGATGGCCAACGATACCGCAATGCCCACCACAAGGACGGGCTCATGTATGAAACGCGCCACAATCACGCCGACGAGCGCCGATATGGTGTTGCCGCCGATGATCGACCAGGGTTGCGCCAACGGGCTCGCCGGCACTGCGAACAAAAGCACGGCCGAGGCACCCATCGGTGCCACGAGCAGCGGCACATGCGGGCCGCTGCCGAGCACGAGGCCACCGATCGCGCCGGTCAGCGCAATGCCGATCGTCGCACCGAAACAGGCGATCATGCGCTCGCGCAGTGTCGCGCCGGCCAGTATGGGAGAAAAAAGACGAAAGGCCATGGGTGCTCTGGGGTTTATCCCACTCTGGGGTTGATCCCCGAGGAGTGTTGAACTTTGAAACGCCTTGCAATGACGCCAGACTGCTGAATTCGAAAGCCAAACCAATCCGAGAAATAGCGGATTTGGGAAATATTGTTGCGCGACGCGGGTAGATCAGGCGAGGTCCGGCCGCCAGCCGGAGCAGCTACACAGCGTGATCCGGCTAGTCTTTTCAAGAGGTTGAGCGCGTTTTCTGAATCGGTGTTGGAAGCTCGCTACCGTAGCTCAACCCGCCGCCGCAGTGAGGCCGCGCGCCAGATCGGCCTTCAAATCCTCGACATCCTCAAGCCCGATCTGCAGGCGGATGAGCGGGCCATCATAAGGACCCTTGGCGACGACGCGGTCGCCGAGGAAGACCGGCACGGCAAGGCTCTCATAGCCGCCCCAGGAGTAGCCGAGGCCGAATATCCTGAGCGCGTCGAGGAAGGCATGCTGCTGTTTCTGGCCGCCGCCCTTGAGCACGATCGAAAAAATGCCGCTCGAGCCGCAGAAATCGCGCTTCCAGAGATCGTGGTCGGGATGGCTGGCAAGCGCTGGATGCAGCACCCGCGCCACGCCCGGCTGGCCCTCCAGCCAGCCGGCGATCGCCAGAGCGCTGCGCTGATGGTGGTCGAGGCGCACACCCATGGTGCGCAGGCCGCGCAGCACCTGATAGACATCGTCCGGCCCGGCGCAGCAGCCCATCGTGTAAAATGTCTCGCAAAGCTGTTTCCAGCAGGCCTTGTTGGCCGACGCCGTGCCGAGCAGCACGTCGGAATGGCCGGCCGGATATTTCGTCGCCGCATGGATCGAGATGTCGACGCCATAGTCGAGCGGGCGGAAGTAGAGCGGCGTCGCCCAGGTATTGTCCATCATCACGATCGCACCTGCGGCGTGTGCCGCGCTGGAAATGGCCGGTATGTCCTGCACCTCGAAAGTGTTGGAGGCCGGCGATTCGGTGAACACGACCTTGGTGTTGGATTTGATCAGCGCCGCTATACCGGCGCCGACATGCGGATCGTAATATTCGACCTCGACGCCTAGCCGTTTCAGCATCGTGTCGGCGAAATTGCGGGTTGGGTGATAGACGGAATCGACAATCAGGACATGGTCGCCCGCCGACAGGAAGGCGAGCAGCGGCACTGTCACCGCCACCAGGCCGGAGGGCACCACAATCGTGCCGGCCGAGCCTTCCAGTCCGTCGATGGCGCTGGCAAGCGCGTCGGTGGTCGGCGTGCCGCGCGTGCCGTAGGTGTATTTCTGGCCGCGTGCCGCCATCGTCGCCGCGTTGGGAAAGAGCACGGTCGAGGCATGTACGACCGGCGGGTTGATGAAGCCGAAATAGTCGTGCGGATTGTTGCCCGAGTGGGCAAGCCGCGTGTTGATGCCCATTTCATTGCCGCCTTTTGCCATTGCGCTTCGCCTCTGATGGAAGCGCTAGCCATAGTGCGGCGGCATTGGCCGCGCAACCGTTCGCCATCCGCCAGCCGGCGGACTGGTTGTGCCAATCGCTCCGATGGCATTCAGGCGCGCGGCGCTGCCCCCCGAAGATGGATTTCAGAAGCCCAGCTCCGATTCGCGTTGGCCGGATCTCGCAGTTGCTGGCTAATTTTCAGGCGCGTTTGTCTGCAATTCAGGCATTTGCGGCAAATGGTTTGAAACTCTTTGGGTTTCGGTCATTTTCCTTGACCTCAATGTGATAATCGCCTTCGATGCAGTTCGTGAATGGGAGGCAGCGCGTCGGTTGCGATGCGGGTTCCGGGAATGGGCCGGAACGGGAAGCTGCGTTCACACGGAAAAAAAGTCAGGTTCGCCTGAAAAAAACAGAAAAGGGTCTGTGGGTTATGAAACACATTGCAATCGGCATTCTGGGCGCCGCCGCGCTTGGATTGGTGGCTTCGGCCGCGTCGGCGGCCACGCTCGACGACGTCAAGGCCAAGGGCTTCATCCAATGCGGCGTGTCGACCGGTCTGGCCGGCTTCTCGGCGCCGGACGACAAGGGCGACTGGCAAGGCATCGATGCGGACTTCTGCCGCGCTGTCGCGGCCGCCGTGTTCGGCGATGGCACCAAGGTCAAGTTCACGCCGCTCAGTGCCAAGGAACGCTTCACCGCACTGCAGTCGGGCGAGATCGACGTCCTGTCGCGCAACACCACCTGGACCATCAACCGCGATACGGCGCTTGGTCTGAACTTCGTCGGTGTCACCTATTATGACGGACAGGGCTTCATGATCAACGCCAAGAAGCTGCCGGGGGTGAATTCCGCGCTGCAGCTTTCGGGCGCGGCGGTCTGCGTGCAGAGCGGCACCACGACCGAACTCAACCTTGCCGACTACTTCAAGACGAACAAGATGGAGTACAGCCCGGTCGTCTTCGAACAGCTGTCAGAGGTCGACGCGGCCTATGACGCCGGCCGTTGCGATGTCTACACCACCGACCAATCAGGTCTCTACGGCATCCGGCTGACGCTGGGCGCGCCCGCCGACCACGTCGTGCTGCCTGAGATCATCTCCAAGGAACCGCTCGGACCGGCCGTGCGCCAGGGCGACGACCAGTGGTACCACATCGTCAAGTGGACCTATTTTGCGCTGTTGCAGGCAGAGGAACTCGGCATCACCAAGGCCAATGTCGAGGAAATGAAGGCCTCGGACAATCCCGAGATCAAGCGCGTGCTCGGCCAGGAGGCCGATACCAAGATCGGCACCGATCTCGGTGTCTCCAACGACTGGGTCGTCAACATCGTCAAGACCGTCGGCAATTACGGCGAAATGTTCGAACGCAATGTCGGGTCGGGCAGCCCGCTGAAGATCGCGCGCGGCATCAACGCGCTGTGGACCAAGGGCGGTCTGCAATACTCTCCGCCGATCCGCTGATCGAAATGTGATCCGGGAGGCAGATCGTCTGCCTCCCGGTTTCTCTTTCCAGGGGATGGTCGAATGGCATCGCAGGAAATTCTTCGCGAGGAGCCAAGCCGCGGCTCCTTCATCAATGATCCAAAGGTCCGCGGCATAGTCTTCCAGGCGGTGGTCGTCATCGTGCTGGTTGCGTTGGTCTGGTGGATCGTCCAAAACACCATCGACAATCTGACGCGCCTGCGCATTGCGTCAGGCTTCGGCTTCCTCAGGGGTCGCGCCGGCTTCGACATCAGTGACAGCGCCATCGCCTATTCGTCGGATTCGACCTATGGCCGCGCCATCGTGGTCGGCTTTATCAACACCCTCATCGTTGCCGCCGCCGGCATCGTCACCGCCACCATCATCGGCTTTATCCTCGGCGTCGGCCGGCTTTCGCACAACTGGCTGATCCGCAAGATCTGCATGGTCTATGTCGAGGTCTTTCGCAACATCCCGCCGCTGCTGGTCATCTTCTTCTGGTATTCCGGCGTGCTTTCGGTGCTGCCGCCGCCGCGCGAAAGCATCAATTTGCCGTTCAGCTCCTTTCTCAACCAACGCGGCTTTTATTTTCCACGCGCCGTGTGGGGCGAAGGCTCCTGGCTGATCCTGGTTGCTTTGCTTCTCGGCATCGCCATGGCGTGGTTCGTCGCCCGCAAGGCGCGTCAGCGGCAGATGGCGACCGGCCAGCAATTCCCTGTGTTCTGGACATCGGCGGCTTTGATCATCGGCTTGCCGTTGCTGGCCTACGCGCTCAGCGGCTTCCCGCTGAGCTTCGATTATCCAAAGCAATCGACCTTCAACCTGACTGGCGGCTTTCAGGTCAAGCCGGAGTTCCTGTCGCTCTACCTGGCGCTGTCCTTCTATACGGCGGCCTTCATCGCCGAAATCGTGCGGGCCGGCATCATGGGCGTCAATAAGGGTCAGACCGAGGCAGCCGGTGCGCTAGGGCTGCGGCCGGGATCGATCCTGCGGCTTGTCGTCATTCCGCAAGCCATGCGGATCGTCATTCCGCCGCTGACCAGCCAATATCTGAACCTGACCAAGAACTCGTCGCTGGCCATCGCCATCGGCTACCCGGATCTGACGGCGACGACCGGCACGGTGCTGAACCAGACCGGCCAGGCTATCGAGTGCGTGCTGATCATGATGGTGGTCTATCTCGCACTCAGCCTGTTGACGTCGGCGGTCATGAACGTGGTCAACGCCAGAATGGCGCTGGTGGAGAGGTAGCGACATGCAGGAGCACGATCTTTCCTTCGTCCGCGTCGAAATGGCGCTGGCACAGTCGGCGCCTGCAAGCGAGCGCGGCCTGGGCGCCTGGATACGCAAGAACCTGATTGCGTCGACCGGTGACACGATCCTGACCATCATCGGCATCGTGCTGGTCGCGATGATCCTGCCGCAACTGATCAGCTGGGCCTTCATCAACGCCCAATGGACCGGCGCGGACCGTACCTTTTGCGCCACAGCGGCACAGGGCGGCGTCCAGCCGGACGGCTGGTCCGGCGCCTGTTGGGCCTTCGTCAACGCCAAGTTCGGCCAGTTCATGTTCGGCCGCTATCCGATCGATGAGCGCTGGCGGCCGATCCTGGTCGCCATACTGTTCGTGGCGCTTCTGGTGCCGCTGCTCATCCCGAAGGTGCCGCGCAAGGGGCTGAACGCCATATTGTTCTTCGGGGCGCTGCCGATCTTTGCCTTCATCCTGCTGGTTGGTGGCGTGTTCGGCCTGCCGCATGTCGAAACCCCGCTATGGGGAGGGCTGCTGGTGACGCTCACCCTGTCCTTCGTCGGCATTGCCGTGTCGCTGCCGCTCGGCATCGTGCTGGCGCTCGGACGGCGCTCGAAGATGCCGATCGTCAAGATGCTGTGCGTCATCTTCATCGAGACGGTGCGCGGCATCCCGCTGATCACCGTGCTGTTCATGGCCAGCGTCATGCTGCCGCTGTTCCTGCCGGCCGGCGTCAGCTTCGACAAGTTCCTGCGCGCGCTGATCGGTGTTTCGCTGTTTGCCGCTGCCTATATGGCCGAAGTGGTGCGGGGAGGCCTGCAGGCGATCCCCAAGGGCCAGTACGAGGGTGCGGATTCGCTCGGCCTCGGTTACTGGCAGAAAATGGGCCTGATCGTGCTGCCGCAGGCGCTGAAGCTGGTCATTCCCGGCATCGTCAATACCTTCATTGGCATGTTCAAGGACACCAGCCTGGTTTCGATCATCTCGATGTTCGACCTGCTCGGCGTCGTCAAACAGAATTTTAACGACCCCAACTGGGCAACGCCGCAAACGGCCAGGTCCGGCCTGGTGTTTGCTGCCTTTGTCTTCTGGCTGTTCTGTTTCGGCATGTCGCGCTATTCGATGTTCACGGAACGCCGGCTCGACACCGGCCACAAGCGCTAAGAACAAAAAAGGGAACCTTCCATGACAATAGAAAATGCAGTCAGCGCGGAAGAGATCAAGGTCAATGCCGCCAAGATGCAGGTTTCCACCACCGATGTCGCCATCGACATCATCGCCATGCACAAATGGTACGGCGAATTCCATGTGCTGAAGGACATCAACCTGAAGGTGATGCGCGGCGAGCGCATCGTCATTTGCGGCCCTTCGGGCTCGGGCAAATCGACGATGATCCGCTGCATCAACCGGCTGGAAGAGCACCAGAAGGGCAAGATCATCGTCGACGGCAAGGAATTGACCAACGATCTCAAGAAGATCGACGAGGTGCGCCGCGAGGTCGGCATGGTGTTCCAGCATTTCAACCTGTTCCCGCATTTGACCATCCTGGAAAACTGCACGCTGGCACCGATCTGGGTGCGCAAGACGCCGAAGAAGCAGGCCGAGGAAATCGCCATGCACTTCCTCACGCGCGTCAAGATTCCGGAACAGGCCAACAAATATCCCGGCCAGCTTTCCGGCGGCCAGCAGCAGCGCGTCGCCATCGCCCGCTCGTTGTGCATGAATCCGCGCATCATGCTGTTCGACGAGCCGACCTCGGCGCTCGATCCCGAAATGATCAAGGAAGTGCTGGAGACGATGGTTGGCCTCGCCGAAGAGGGCATGACCATGCTCTGCGTCACCCACGAGATGGGCTTTGCACGCAAGGTCGCCAACCGGGTGATCTTCATGGACCAGGGCCAGATCGTCGAGCAGAACACGCCAGCCGAGTTCTTCGACAATCCGCGCCACGAGCGCACAAAACTGTTCCTGTCGCAAATCCTGCACTGATTGCTCTCACGCGAATCAAAAGAGCCCGGCCGAAACCCTGCCGGGCTCTTTTGCGTCTGAGCCGTCAGCAAACGATTGCGCCCCGATTGCGAGGCCGTCCCTCATGAAAAAGCCGTCCCTCGTGAAAAAGCTTGGGCGTTTTCTCGCCATTCTGGTGGTGGCAATCGTGCTTGCCGTGGTTCTGGGCACATTCATTCCACGGCCGCTCTTGCAGGCGGCCGCCGCCGATCCCGCCGCCATCAGGCACGTCCTGGTGCTGAAAAATCCGATCCACACAGATATCGCCATCCCGGTCGATGACGACGTGCGCAAGCGCTTCCATTTCCTGGTCGGTGGCGGCATTCCGGCCGACATGGCTGGGGTCCGCTACATCGTCTTCGGCTGGGGAGGCCGCGCCTTCTATCTGGAGACGCCGACCTGGTCGGAACTGAAGGCGGCGCCGGTGATGAAGGCGCTGACATTGGACGCATCGGTGATGCATGTCGATGTCGCCGGAAACATTGTCGAGCCGCACCCCGACGTCGCCGGCTTCGACATCAGCGAGCAGCGTTTTGCAGCGCTGCTCGATTTCATCGCGGCGAGTTTCCAGCAAGGGCCGAACGGTCCGATCCTGATCGAGAATGCCGCTTATTCCAGGTTCGACCGCTTCTACGAAGCCAACGGCCATTTCAATGCGCTGGCTGGCTGCAACACCTGGACAGCGGCGGCTCTGCGTATCGCCGGCCTGCGGACAGGCTGGTGGAATCCGCTGCCGACCTCACTCGACCTGTCGATGCGGATTTATAATTGATGCTGCGGGTAATCAGCGCCTCATTGCGGCGCGCCCCCCTCTGTCCTGCCGGACATCTCCCCCACAAGGAGGGAGATATTCAGTTTCGGCGCCGCGCTTCATCCTGCAACGTTGGAGATTGGCGAAAGCCGAGGTGACGGCCGATCTCCCCCCAAGTGGGGGAGATGCCGAATCTTGGCAAAGAGGGCAGGACAGAGGGGGGCGCTGTCCCGCCAACCGGTCGAGCTTTCATTGCCGATCGCCATCCGGCGGCCGCCAGCCATAGAGCCAGTCGAGATCGGCCGCGAGCTTTTCCGGCGAGCGCCACTTCAGGAACAGGTTGCGCGCGACCGCCACCGGCCCCGCTGCATGCCAGGCGAGCCTGTTCACCGCACCGCGGCGGGCGACCTTGGCGATGCGCGGGCGGCGCATCTTTTCCCAGGCGGCAAGCGCGCCCCACGGATCGGCGGGCGCGGCAGCGACAAAGCCGGCAAGGGTTGCGGCATCCTCGATCGCCATCGCCGCCCCCTGCGCCGCGAACGGCGTCATTGCATGCGCCGCATCGCCGATCAGCGCGATGCCGGCGGGTGTCGTCCATGGTTGTGCCTGGTCGACCGTATGGATCGGCCACGCGGTCCACGGGCCCGCATCCTCGACAAGCCGGGCCAGCGCTGCCACCGTGCCAAGCATGGCGCCGAGGAGTATATTGGGATCAGCGTGGCCCGACCAGCGCTCGGCGATGACCTCGCCCCTGGTGAAGGCAGCCAGGTTGAACGCCATGCCGTTGCTGACCGGATAGGCGACGAGGTGGAAGCCGGGATGCAGGAAGGTGGTCACGCAATTGGCGGCGCCGACCGCCGCAAGGACTTCTCCTGCGACACTGCCTGCACTGATCGTAGCGCGCCAGGCAAGCTCGCCCGAAAACCGGCTTTTGGCCGCAAACCCGCCAAAAGCCCGGATCGCCGACCAGACGCCGTCGGCGCCGATCAGCAGAAAGCCGCCGGCTTCGACTGTCTTGCCGGCAATCTCGACTGTTGCCGTGGCATGGCGCGGTCCTGTGGCGATGTCGCCGACGCGCGCGCCGGTGACGAGACTGATGTCCGGCCGTTCGGCAAGGCGCGCCATCAGTGCATCTTGCAGGTCAGCCCGATGAGCGACGAGATAAGGCGCCTGCCAGCGGCCTTCGGCCGCTTCGCCAAGCGGCACCCGCGCCAGCTCACGTAGCGTGGCGGCGTCCTTGAGCACGACCGCCTCCGGCCGCACCGCCGCCGGCAACAGCCGGTCGAGCACGCCGAACTGGCGAAGGATGCGCGTCGCGTTGGGTGAGAGCTGGATGCCGGCACCGGCCGCTTCGAGGCGCGGCGCCTGTTCGAACAGCCGCACCAGATAGCCGCGCTCGGAAAACGCCAGTGCCGCGGTCAGTCCGGCGACGCCGGCTCCGGCGATAACGACCTGCCGGGACCGGGTGTCGTCCATCGGATGGCGTGCGCGTCAGGCGGCCTGGTGGATATAGAGGCATCCGGCAGGCTGTGTTTCCGTCGCCTTCAGCTTTGGCGAATAGCGAAAAAGCGTCGAGCAATAGGGGCAGACCTTTTCATTGTCGTCGCCCATGTCGAGAAACACATGTGGATGGTCGAAGGGCGGGTTAGCGCCGGTGCACATGAATTCCTTGACGCCGATGTCGATTGCCGGATAGCCCGCATCGTTTTGGAAATGGGGAATGGAACCGCCTGCCATCGTCGTCTCCTATATTTGCCGCATGACCCCGGCTCATGTGCAAAATCAAAATTCCACCGCGTCCTTTGCGCGTCCAAAGGACGCGCCGCGCTGCACCTGGATTGCATCTGGATCATAAGCAGTCTCTTTGCAAGATCGATGAAATCAAACTGTCGTAAAAGCCTGTCACAGGATAAGCTAAGCCGGTTAAGGCATGGCCCCGAAACCGAATTCGGTTTTGCTGGGGATCATGCGTAGCTTAAGTGGTGGGAGCGTCCTTTTGCGCGTCCGCGACGACGCGCGACGCTGTGGCCAGCGGGTGCGAAACGAGCAGGAACCATGAACGAACTAAAGCCGGTGCAGAGCGAATTCACCACTGTCGAGGTGGCGAGCCCAGAGGGCGGCAATCCGGACCGCTTCGTCAACCGCGAGTTTTCCTGGCTGCAATTCAACCGCCGCGTCCTCGAAGAATCGCTGAACGCCAACCATCCGCTGCTCGAGCGGGTGCGCTTCCTGTCGATTTCGGCCGCCAATCTCGACGAGTTCTTCATGGTCCGTGTCGCCGGTCTCGCCGGCCAGGTTCGCGAAGGCATCACGCTGAAGAGCGCGGACGGCCGCACCCCTGAACAACAGCTGGAACAATTGCTGCGCGAGGTCGAGCGCCTGCAGGAGGACCAGCAGAACAGCCTATCCGCTCTGATGCTGCTGCTCGACAAGGAAGGCATCGAGAGCATCAGCCGCGATGGGCTGACCAAGGACGAGAAGACCTGGCTCGAGGATCATTTCCAGGAGCAGGTGTTTCCGGTGCTCACACCGCTGTCGATCGACCCGGCGCATCCGTTCCCGTTCATTCCCAATCTCGGCTTCTCGATGGCGCTGCAACTGCGCCACCGCAGGAATGGCGAGGAGATGAGCGCGCTGTTGCGTCTGCCGGTGGCGCTCAAGCGCTTCATCCGCTTGCCTGACCGCAAGCATCATGTCCGCTTCATTCCGCTGGAAGAAGCGGTCGGCCTCTATATCGGCAAGCTGTTCCCCGGCTACGAGGTCAAGGGCTCCGGTACGTTCCGCATCATCCGCGACAGTGACATCGAGGTCGAGGAGGAGTCCGAGGATCTCGTGCGCCTGTTCGAGACGGCGCTGAAACGGCGTCGTCGCGGCTCGGTCATCCGCATCGAATTCGACAAGCTGATGCCGGCCGAACTGCGCGAGTTCGTCGCCGGCGAGCTTGGCGTCTCATCGAGCCGGATCAGCGTGCTCACCGGTCCGCTGGCGCTCAGCCAGATTTCCGAGATCGTCGCCATCGCCCGCGACGATCTCAAATTCAAGCCTTACAATCCGCGCTTTCCCGAACGCATCCGCGAGCACGGCGGCGACTGTTTCGCCGCCATCCGCGAGAAGGACATCATCGTTCATCACCCCTACGAATCCTTCGACGTGGTGGTGCAGTTCCTGCGCCAGGCGATGGCCGATCCGGAAGTGGTGGCGATCAAGCAGACGCTCTATCGCACCTCGAACGACAGCCCGATCGTGCGCGCTTTGGTCGACGCGGCGGAGGCCGGCAAGTCGGTGACCGCGCTGGTCGAGCTCAAGGCGCGATTCGACGAGGAAGCCAACATCCGCTGGGCGCGCGACCTCGAGCGCGCCGGCGTTCAGGTCGTGTTCGGCTTCCTCGAACTGAAGACCCACGCGAAAATGTCGCTGGTGGTGCGGCGCGAGGACGGCAAGCTGCGCAACTATGTGCATCTCGGCACCGGCAACTACCATCCGGTCACCGCGCGCATCTACACCGACTTGTCCTTCTTCACCACCGCTCCGACAATCGCCCGCGATGTCGCCCAGCTGTTCAATTTTATCACCGGCTACGCCGAGCCGACCGAGGAGATGCGGCTAGCCATCTCGCCGTTCACGCTGCGCAAGCGCATCCTCAAGCACATTTCGGACGAGATTGCCCATGCGCTGGAGGGCAGGCCGGCCCGCATCTGGATGAAGATGAATTCGCTGGTCGACCCGATCATCATCGACGCGCTCTATGACGCCAGCCGCGCCGGCGTCGAGGTCGATCTCGTCGTGCGCGGCATCTGCTGCCTGAGGCCCCAAGTGCCGGGCCTGTCGGAAAACATAAGGGTCAAGTCGATCGTCGGCCGCTTCCTCGAACACAGCCGAATCTATTGTTTCGGCAACGGTCATGGACTGCCGTCGGACGGGGCGATCGTCTACATCTCATCGGCCGATTTGATGCCGCGCAATCTCGACCGTCGCGTCGAAACCATGGTGCCGATCACCAATCCAACGGTGCATGAACAAGTCATCGGCCAGATCATGCTGGGCAACATCATGGACAACCAGCAAAGTTTCGACGTATTGGCTGACGGAACCTCCCGGCGCGCCACGCTCGAGGAGGGCGAGGAACCGTTCAACGCGCAGGAATATTTCATGACCAATCCGAGCCTCTCCGGACGCGGCGATGCGCTGAAATCGCATGCGCCCAAGCGCATCGCGCAGTTCAAGCGCCGCAAGAAAAACGCCGCAGCGACCGGCTGATGATTTCAACGTCCCAGGGCCGGCTTCAGGACCGCCGACCGCTGTCCATCATCGACATCGGGTCGAACTCGATCCGGCTTGTCGTCTATGAGGGGCTGGCGCGCTCGCCAACCACGCTGTTCAACGAAAAGATGCTGGCCGGCCTCGGTCGCGGCATCGTCTCGACCGGAAAGCTCGATCCCGAGGCGGTGACCCGTTCGATGGAGGAGTTTCGACGTTTTCGCGCGCTGTCCGAGCAGGCCGGCGCCGAGCATATGTATGTGCTGGCGACCGCCGCCGCCCGCGAGGCGGTCAACGGCCCCGATTTCATCCACCGCGCCGAAGATGTGCTCAAGACCGAGGTCCAGGTGCTGAGCGGGCGCCAGGAAGCCCACTATTCCGCGCTTGGCGTCATTTCCGGCTTCCACCCGGCCAACGGCATCGCCGGCGACCTCGGCGGCGGCAGCCTCGAACTGGTCGACGTCGATGGCGAGGCAATCGGCGACGGCATCACGCTGCCGCTGGGCGGCCTGCGCCTGCAGGACATGGCCAAGAACTCACTGGCCCATGCGGCAAAGATAGCGCGCGACGAGCTCGCGAAGGCAAGGCTGCTGAAAGGCGGGCAGGGCAGGCCGTTCTATGCCGTCGGCGGCACCTGGCGAAACCTCGCTCGGCTGTACATGGAAATGACCAGCTATCCGCTGAGCGTCATGCACCATTACGAGATCGGCATCGACAGCGCTGCGAACTTCCTCAAGCAGGTCGCCAAGGGCGAGATCGAGAAGATAAGGGGTATCGAAGGCGTCTCGAAGAACCGCCGCTCGCTGCTGCCTTATGGCGCCATCGTGCTGCAGGAGATCATGGCGGCGATGCAGCCGTCAAAGATCATCGTCTCGGCGCTGGGCGTGCGCGAGGGCTTTCTCTATTCGCTGCTCGACAAAGCCGAGCAGAAGGCGGATCCGCTGATCTCGGCCTCGGAGGAACTCGCCCGGCTGCGTTCGCGCTCGGTCACCCACGCGCATGAGCTTGTCGAGTGGACGGGCAAGACCTTCGCCGCCTTCGGCATCGAGGAGACGGTCGACGAGGCGCGCTACCGCCAGGCCGCCTGCCTGCTTGCCGACATCGGCTGGCGCGCGCATCCCGAATATCGCGGCAAGCAATCGCTCAACATCATTGCCCACGCCTCCTTCATCGGCGTCGACCATCCCGGCCGCGCCTTCCTGGCGCTGGCCAACGCCTACCGTCATGATGGCGTCTTCAACGAATCGATCGCGCCGGAAATCAAGGCACTGGCAACGCCGCGCTATATCGAGCGCGCCCGTGTGCTGGCCGCGGTGATGCGCGTCGTCTACCTGCTGACGGCGGCAATGCCGGGCGTCATGCCGCGGTTGAAATGGGCGAGGCGCGGCAATGGCGTGCTGGCGCTGGTGCTGCCGGCGTCGCTGGCCGACCTTTACGGCGAGCGGCCGGCCGGGCGACTGGCGCAACTGGCGAGGGTGACCAATCGCCGGCTGGTGCTGGCGGTCGAGGGCGGCCCCACTATGCCAGCCAAGTAGTCTGGCTCAGTCAAGTAATTCGGCTCGGTCAAATAATTCGCTCGGTCCGGCAGTTGTGTCGGTCAAGTCGTTTCAGCGCCGATCCGAAGCATCCGCCCGTCGATCGAGTAGGCGCCGGCGCCTGCCATTGCCAACGCCAGAAAACCGCCCGATAGCGCGATGTCCTTCATCAGCATCTGCGAATGCATGAAGGTCAGCGTCGGATCGTCGCCGCCCTGGCCATAGTGGCCGATGAAGCCTGCCGCGACGCAGAAAGCGGCAAGCAGGAGCGCCACGATCGGCGTCTTGAGGCCGACGAGGATGAGCAGTCCGGCGATCATTTCGAACAGGCCCGTCGCCCAGGCTGCGAGCGTCGGCAGCGGCAGGCCAAGGCCGGAAAAATAGCCCGATGTGCCGGCAATGTCGGTAAGCGCGTGAAAGCCGGACGGAACGAATAGAGCGGCGAGCAGCAGCCGCGAAAGCAGAAGCAGCCCATTGCGGGGCATTGGTCACCTCCGACGTCGGCGGCGGTTGGCTTCACCCCGACACCTCATCCTAGCAGAAAGTCCGGCCGGCTGATCGACGGGCATAAACCGACAACGAAAAAGGGACGCGGAAAATTCCGCGCCCCCTTGCTGCAAGTGGTTCCTGGACCGCTTCAGCCGCGCTTGGCGTCGACCGAATAGGCGCCGGCGCCCGAGGAAGCCAGCACGAGGAAGCCGCCGGCAATCGCCAGGTTCTTCATGAAGCTGATCATCTGCATCTGATCGGCCCAGCCGGTGTGGGCGACCAGTCCCGTGGCGACGGTGAAGATTGCCAGCACCCAGGCGGTGATCCGGGTCTGAAAGCCGATGAGGATGGCGAGGCCGCCGAGCAGCTCGAGCAGACCGACGACAATCGCCGTCACGGTCGGCATCGGCAGACCCATGCTGCCGAAGTAACCGGCGGTGCCGGCGATCGCAGTGAGCTTGCCGAAACCGGAAAGCACGAAGATGACCGAAAGCAGGATACGGCCGAGCAGGATGCTGCCTGAGGCGTTGGAAACGGTGCCGGAACCGGCAACAGACGTGTTGGTGGACATGATGGGCTCTCTCCGGGAGGGGTTGTGGTGCCCACCCACATAAAGCAGGGCGACTGTTCACCAAAGATGCAGATTTGGTTACAGATTGTTCACCGCAGTAAAGTTTTTGCGATCAGCGCAAGATCATCCCGGATGCGTCATCTCCTCTGGCCGAACCAGGCGGTCGTAGTCGGCTTCGCTGACCAGCCCGGTGGCAAGCGCTTCCTCACGCAAGGTTGTGCCGTTCTTGTGAGCGGTCTTGGCGATCTTGGCGGCGTTGTCGTAGCCGATGGTCGGCGCCAGTGCTGTCACCAGCATCAGCGAACGGTCGAGGGCGGCCTTGATATTGTCCTCCCGCGCCTCGATGCCGACGACGCAATTGTCGGTGAACGAGATGGAGGCGTCGGCGAGCAGTTGCACCGACTGCAGGAAATTGTAGGCCATCAGCGGGTTGTAGACGTTGAGCTCGAAATGGCCCTGGCTGCCGGCGAAGGTCACGGCCGCATTGTTGCCGAACACCTGGATGCAGACCTGGGTCATCGCCTCGCACTGGGTGGGATTGACCTTGCCCGGCATGATCGACGAACCCGGCTCGTTTTCCGGCAGCGATAGTTCACCAAGGCCGGAGCGCGGGCCGGAGCCGAGCAGACGAATGTCGTTGGCAATCTTGAACAGGGCGCCGGCGCAGGCGTTGATGGCGCCATGCGAGAACACCATGGAATCATGCGCCGCCAGCGCCTCGAACTTGTTTGGCGCGGTGACGAAGGCGATGCCGGTGATCGCGGCGATGCGATCCGCCACTCTCTCGGCAAAGCCGACCGGCGCGTTGAGGCCGGTGCCGACGGCCGTGCCGCCTTGCGCCAGTTCCTGCAGGCCGGGCAGCGTCATCTCGATGCGTTTGATCGAGGAGGCGACCTGCGCGGCATAGCCCGAAAATTCCTGGCCAAGGGTGAGGGGCGTCGCGTCCTGCGTGTGGGTGCGGCCGATCTTGACGATGTGGGCGAATGCTTTGGTCTTGGCCTCCAGCGCGGCGTGCAAATGCCCGAGCGCCGGCAACAATTCGTGCACGATGCGCTCGGCGCAGGCGATGTGCATGGCCGTCGGATAGGTATCGTTCGACGACTGGCTCATATTGACGTGGTCGTTGGGATGCACCGGTTTCTTCGACCCCATGACACCGCCCAGCAGTTCGATCGCCCGGTTGGAGATCACCTCGTTGGCGTTCATGTTGGATTGCGTGCCCGAGCCGGTCTGCCAGACGACCAGCGGGAAATGATCGTTCAGCTTGCCGTCGATGACTTCCTGAGAGGCTTCGATGATCGCGTTGCCGATGGCCGGGTCGAGCCGCTTCAGCTCCATATTGGTTTCGGCCGCCGCCTGCTTGACGATGCCGAGCGCGCGAACGATCGACGCCGGCTGCTTTTCCCAGCCAATTTTGAAATTGCCCAGCGAACGCTGCGCCTGCGCGCCCCAGTAACGATCGGCGGCGACCTCGATGGGACCGAACGTGTCGGTTTCGGTTCTGGTCTCTGGCGCGCTCACATCTCTCTCCGGATTGCAATTTGCAAACGGCCTATCGCGTTGCACAAATGGCTTCAAGCGGAGATTGCGGGCGACAAGGATGCAAATCGGTTGAAGGAGCGCCTCTCTCACCGCCCAAGCAGCGATCGTGAGGTTGGAGATAGGCGCAGCGTTTCCGTCGGTCTGGCCAGGCTCGACTGCAATGCCTGCCAGGCCGGCGCCGCGGCAAGCGCGGCTTCAACGCTTTCGTGGGCGTCCGCGCTGTCGAAGGCGGCGACGCTGATGAAGACATTTTCGCCTGATCGCACCGGCAGGCGGGGAAAGCTGTTTTCGGCATGTTCGGAGACAAACGCAGCAAGCGGCCGCGCGCCATGTGCCGCCAACACGGCAATCGCGTCGGTTTTGAAGCGGTTGGCGAAGTCGGCTTCGGCGCCGTGCCGCAGATGATGAAACTTGATGACAACAATATCCGACAAGCGATTGTCTCCGCTTGGTTTTTCGTAACCATCCAAGGCTGCTCGTTGCGATCCCGACAGATCGAAGCCGGCGCCGGGCCATGCCGGTTTCAGCAACAGCACGTCGTCGGAGGAGATCATCGTGGCGTTGGCGGCGTCGCGCCAGGCGGCCCATACGGGTCCCTCGTAGAAAGCGGTCAGTGCATTTTTCCGCGCTTCCATACCCTCGAAGCCGCGCAGCCAGATGAACATGTCAGGCCGGTCGAGATCGCGAAACTGACCGATGATGGTCATGTCAGCCGCTTCCTGACCCTCGATGAGGTGACCGTCGAAGATGCCGATCAGCGTGTCGCGCCGGCCAGGTTTCAGTGTGTATTGCCTGAGCTCGACGACCGGCGAGGCATTGAGGCCGGATTTCGATCGGGCATTCAGGGGCAGGCTCATCGCGCAATCTCCAAAACAGGGCGTTCATCCTGTTTTATAAACAGACCGGTTGTCCTGTTTTGTCAATCTGCTATCGTGGAAAAATGTCAGCAGAGATGACCGCTCGCCCAAAGGCGCAACCCGGCAAACGCACCAACGACCCGGAAGGCCTGCGCAAACGCGTGCTCGATGTCGCCGAACCCTCGTTTCAGGCGCGCGGCTACCATGCCTCCAGCCTCGGCGACCTGATGGCCGCGGCAGGCGTCACCGGCGGCGCGCTGCATCATCACTTCCCGACCAAGAAGGCGCTGGCGCTGGCGGTGATCGAGGAGCGGGTCGCCGCGGCCGTCGAAGCAACATGGATCGCGCCGGTGCAGGCGGCAGGCTCGGCGCGTGAGGGCGTGCGCAGCGTGTTCGAGGCCGTGGCCGCGGAACTGGAGCAACAGGGTTTCGTGCGCGGCTGCCCGCTCAACAACCTGGCGCATGAATTGTCGCTTGCCGATCCGGATTTCCGCACCGCCCTTGCCGGCATTTTTTCGGCTTGGCGCCAGGCGATCGCCGACAAGGTCGGGGCCGACCAGCAAGCGGGCAGGGAGCAGGACACCGATCCGCAGCGTTTCGCGGCACTCGCGGTCGCGACCTATTCCGGCGCCATGTCGATGGCCAAGACGACGCAGGATTCTGCTGTGCTGCGCGATTGCCTGAACGCGCTGGAGCAGGGAGTTTCTCCAGTTTCTTCATCCGAGGGCGAAGCAAGAGCGAAGCGACGTCGCAGGGTGCTGCGGCAGTACAAAGCATTTTGATGCCGGAGCGCCAGTCGGCTCTCTGCCCTGCCGGGACTTAATTCGGCATCGGTTTGATGACCTCGTAGCCGACCACGCTTTCGGCGTTCGTGCCCTCGTCGTAGCGTCTGGCCAGAACCGCCTGCAGGTCGGGCGCGTAGAGCGCGGTGAATTCATCCTGTGTCTTGCCGGCCTCGTTCTTGATCGTAAGCCTGACGGCGAGCACGTTGTATTTGCAGTCGCCCAGGCTGAACGTCTCCTTGCCTTTGACGCTGATCTCGAGCGTCTCGGTGCCCTTGGGCTGTTTGTTTGCAGCGAGGCGGACGAAAACGGTCTTGCTTTTCGCCCCGGCCTTGAGCGGAAACAGCTTTCTGAGATCCGAAAACGGGATCATCGCAAGCTGACCGGTCTCGCTGTCGCGAAACACCTCGATCAGACCGCCGAACAGAAACTGCGTCTGCGGCGATTGGGAGTGGTATTCGTTGGCGACCGACACCATTCCACCCGCCGCCGGTCGAAACTCGCTGTGGATACCGGGCCTTTCGAGAATGAATCCGGCCTTGGCGGCTTTGGCGTCGATGCACTCGGCACCATGAACGGCGCTCGCCAGGATGGTAAGTGCCGTCGCGATGGATATAGTCTTCATAGCGTTTGCCCGCGCAAGTTGAGTCCTGACCTAAAAGCAATGCCAGACCTGCGGCAGCGTGTCGACATACCGTTCGCGGCAACTGGACGAAGAGGCGCCGGCTGTGCTGAATTTCACGCCATGAATCGCATCTCGGCAGGATCACTCTCCCGGCGCCGCTTCCTGACGCAGGGAGCAGGGTTGGCCGCGGCCGGCGTCCTTGCGCGACCGGCGCTCGGACAGACCGGACAGCGCATTGCGCCTGTCGACGCCACCTTCCTGTTCGTCGCCGATGTCCATGCCTGCCGCATGGCCAGCGGGCTGAGCCCCAATTGCCAGCAGGAAGGCAAGACCGACGCCGCCTTGCTGCGCAGTATCGCCGCGTTGAACGCCATTGGCGAGAAGCACTGGCCGGCCGAAATCAACGGCATCGCCACCGGCCTGCGCTCGGCCGGCAGCCGCATCGGCACGCCGCTCGGCCTCGTCGTCGGCGGCGACATGACCGATGACGGCGGCGGCCAGGTCACCCAGCCCAGCGAGGGCACGCAGTTGCTCCAGTTCAGCCAGCGTTACCAGCAGGGCATCGGCCCCGATCGCATGCATGTGCCGGTCTATGTCGGCCTCGGCAACCACGATCTCGACCAGAACGGCCCGCCAAACCACGTCGACTGGTACCGCCGCGAAATGCGCGACTATGTCGAGGTCAACCATCGCGCCGGCGTGTTCTTCAAGCCGCCGGTGCCGGTGACCAGTTACGATGTCGACACCGACTGCTACTCGTGGGACTGGGGCGGCCTGCATCTCGTCCAGACGCACCGTTTCGCCGGCGACACCGGCCACGGCGCGGTCTCCGGCCTGCCATGGCTGAAGCAGGATCTGGCGACCTATGCAGCGGACGGCCGCCCCGTCATCCTGTTCCAGCACTATGGTTGGGATGTTTTCTCGATCGAACGGTGGGATGCCGCCAAAGGAACCTTCGACGATGAAGGCGCTGGTGCGCCGCACTGGTG
Source organism: Mesorhizobium sp. WSM4820 (assembly GCF_055811075.1). Lineage (NCBI taxonomy): Bacteria > Pseudomonadati > Pseudomonadota > Alphaproteobacteria > Hyphomicrobiales > Phyllobacteriaceae > Mesorhizobium > Mesorhizobium sp. WSM4820. Next base: position 31,199 of record NZ_JBVVQN010000032.1, read on the forward strand.
GAGCGAGGTGGACCGGCAGGCGCTGCTGGCGGCGCTGAAGGGCTACAACGTCATCGGCATCTTCCATGGCCACCAGCACGAGACAGCGATGATCTACCGCGGCGATGGGCTCGACCTGTTCAAGCCGAAGGCCGCTTATATGGGCGGCTTCGCGCTGGCGCGGGTGAGCGGCGACAGCATGGACGTGGCGCTTGGCGAAGCCGTTGGCGACCATGGCGAGATCGCCTTCACCAACGCTTTCTCAAGGAGCCTGAATTTCTAACGGCAACTGAAGCACACAGCGGACCGCTAAACCGCTTTCCTCGTCGCTAGCAGCGCAGGGGTCAGATCACCTTCCTGAACTTGTCCTTGATGTCACCATAGGCCTTCTGCATTTTGCCGGCGATCTTGTCGGCCACGCCTTCAGCCTGGACGCGCCTGTTGCCGGTGGCCCTGCCGGCGGCTTTCTTCACCGAGCCCTTGAGCTGCTTGGCTAGGCCCGCAATCTGACTCTTGTTCACCATGGCCGCATCTCCCGGAATCAATCTGCTGTTTGGGAAACGGGTGGCTGGGTTTTCGGTTCCGGAGCCCTGCCTCGTCGGTCAATCAACAGGCCACCGGCCTTTGGCCCTGACCGCCATGGCGATTGCTACTCGGCATAAAAGAACGCCCCTCGCGCGTTTTATTGCACGGGAGGCGTCCTTTGTGTCAGCCTTTCCTGAGATTGCTCTCATGAACTGCTGGCGATATTTAAAATGCACGGATGCCAAGATGGTTCCCGGCATGGCGCGATTTTTTTTTACATTTTTAACAGCTGGCGCTGGGCCCGGTTTTCGGCGTCAGATCCGCCGTCGAATTGCCTCCGCAGCCAGCGTGCCGCCATCGGCCCGCCGACGACGAAAGCAGACGGCGAAAGCAAAATTGACACGGCGCCAAAAGAAGTCTAAAAGCAATTCGTCGATATTTGTTTGACCGACTTTTGTTATCCGCGTGTCCAGGCGCGCCTTTGACGAACTTCCCCCATCAAAATCGAGACAAACGCTGTTGTGCATTCGCATGACGGCGAACGAATATTTGCCACGGAAAGGGTTCGTTATGAGCACAGGCACAGTTAAATGGTTCAATGCCACCAAGGGTTTCGGTTTTATTCAGCCTGACGACGGCTCGGCCGACGTTTTTGTCCACATCTCGGCCGTAGAGCGCGCCGGAATGCGCGACATCGTCGAGGGCCAGAAGCTCGGCTACGAGATGGTCCGCGACAACAAGTCGGGCAAGATGTCCGCCGATCAGTTGAAGGCGGCCTAAAACGGAATTCAGCCTCGCCGGTGACCACGGATGTACTGGCACCGGTGAACGGCTAATTCCAGCGCATGGCCCCGGAAACACCGGTTTCCGGAAAGGATCATGCGCAGAATGAGCAAGTGCACGCGCGTTCAACCGGACGCGCGGCGCTCCAGCTGAGGTCAGGCAATGCCTGGCCTTTTGCGTTTCGGGCGCCGCAAAAGTTCGAAAAGAGCACCGCGCGTTCGCTTGAACGTGCTAAGGATGCTCCAGCAATTTGAAATCGACTGCCGTATTGCTTTGTGCGTGGTCCTGGTCGAAAGACCGGTCTCGCCATTTTCGGCATTACGCTCCGAACCGGGAGAAAGACCTTGACCGCCACTTCGAAGAAATCCCGCGACCACGCCGAATCCATCTTCAGCAAGACCCAGACCCAGTCCATGTCGCTCAACCGCATTATTTCCGAGCAGGATGCTGTCAGCCAGGCCCGGGAAGCCAAGACCGCGCGGCTGCGCGAACTGCGCCTGGAAAAGGAAGCTGACGAGCTGGCTGCAGCCGCCTCGCTCGCTGCCTCGCCGAAGCGCGCAGGCAAACGCTGATGGCCACCAAACGCGTCCCGCAAGAGGCGATCGCCGCCGATTCGACCATCGCCGATGTCGTGGGAGCCCTCGACAAGCCGGTCGAGTATGTCCGGCGCGTGCTCGAAAAGCTCGAGCGGTGCAAGCGCGCCCATGGCGATGCCCAGGTCAGGCTCGGCGTGCGTGGCCGCTCCGAATGCCCGAACTATCTGATCGAGTATGTCCGTGAAAATGCCAAGACCCATGAGCGCGTCACCCATCAGGATGCCGCCTATAGCGGCAGCACGCATCGCGAACTGGCACCCCGGCACATCGAGGAGGCCAGGAACTGGTCGCCCGAGGAAATGAACATCACGGCGGTCTCGGCGCTGATCGGCCGGCTTCGCAACCCGAATGCGCCATCATCGCGTTTCTCCGACGAGGATTGATATGGCCATAAAATTTTCCGCCAAGGATCAGCCGGCAGCAGCCGCTGCCACCGCAAAGCTGGCCAAGCCGGCCGCCGCGCCGAAAGCTGATGTCGCCGCCGAGGCAGCGACCGACCTGTTCAAGTCGCCGGCGGACGTGGCGTCGCGCAAGACCAGGAAGAAAAAATAGCGCCCTTGCCGAGCAACGCCGGTATGAATTCTGTTGCGTCAGGGCTGCTCGCCCTGGCGAGCGCCGGAGACTTTTCGTCACTGGAGGAGCGCGCCGCCCCTCTCTTCGACTGCCAGAGCTGTGGCGCCTGCTGTTCCTATTCGGCCGAATGGCCGCGCTTCTCGACCGAAGATGACGCGCAGCTCGACCGGATCCCGCAAGACTATGTGGCTGCCGACGAAGCCGGCATGCGCTGCGACGGCGTGCGCTGCTCGGCACTTTCCGGCGAGGTCGGCAAGTCGACCATTTGCGGCATCTACGAGGTCCGGCCGGACGTCTGCCGCGCCTGCATGCCCGGTGGCGACGACTGCCTGATGGCGCGCAAGGCACATGGTCTGCCGGCGCCCTGATAACGGGCCTCGATAGGTCTCAGTTTGAATTTCCACCTCCGGTGGGAAGCCGTCATTCCTGGTCGCTCGGCTGTGGAATTCCAGCGCTCTGCGGCCAGGCCATCGGATGCGTCGAGTAGAGACGGGCGGCTCAGTCGTTCCTCACTGAGTCAGCGTGTTTTTGTAGATCAGGCCGTCCTTCATGATGATTTTGAAGTTGTTGGCAGGATCGGCCACCAGGTCGAGGTTCTCCAGCGGATTGCCTTCGACGAGCAGGAGGTCGGCGAGCGCGCCCTCTTCGATCACGCCGAGCTTCCCCGGATAGGGATTGCGAAGGCCCGACAGCGCGAGCAGCTCGGCATTGGTCCCGGTCGCCATGACGAGTGCTTCGGCAGGCGTGTACCAGCGCACAAGCGACGCCAGGATTGCTCCCTGCTGCTTCGCCAGCGCGCGGGAGAACAGGACATCGGTGCCCCATGCCGTCTTGATCTTGTATTTCTTCGCGAGTTCGTAGGTCCTGCCGATGCCTGGCCACACCTCATCGGCCTTGGCTCGCTCGACCGAACCCTCTCGGAGGCCTGTCCTCATCAATTCGGGAAGCGGCTGCAAGCTCAGCCAAACGTCCTTTTCGGCGATCAGCTTGGCGGTTGCCTCGTCCATGAGGAAGCCGTGTTCGATGCACTTGACGCCAGCCGCGACAGCCTTCCGGATCGCATCCGAGGTGAAGGCGTGCGCGGCGACGTAGGTGCCCCAATTCTCGGCAATTTCAACGGCGGCCCGCAGTTCGGGCTCGGTGAAGGTGGTGACGTCGAGCGGGCTGTGGGGCGACGACACTCCACCGCCCGCTGTCAGCTTCAGCAGCGCGGCCCCCTGCATGAATTGCTCGCGGGCACGCAAACGCACCTCGTCGGGGCTGTCCACGACTATGCTGCCGCCGTTCCTCTCCATGGGGGTGAACAAGCCGCCGATCGTCCGGGGCAAGTCGCTGAGCTGGCGGAAATCCCCATGCCCGCTGGTCACGGTGATCATGGCTCCGGACGGATAGATGCGCGGTCCCGCGACGATGCCTTGATCTATCGCGCGCTTGAGGCCGAACACCGGCCCGCCCACGTCGCGAACGGTGGTGAAGCCGCGCATCAGTGTATCCGTCGCCTCGTCGCCGGCCGCAAGATTGGCGAAGCCGATGTCGCCCATCGCCTCTGCCGGGGTGGATGCAATCAGCATTGCGTGCCAATGCGCATCGATCAGCCCCGGCATCAGCGTTCGCCCGTTGCCGGCGATGCGCTGCGCGCCCTCGGCCGCGATGGGACTTGTCGAAATCCGCGCGATCAGCTTGCCCTGCACCAGCACACTCGACGGAGCCGAAAGTGCGGCGCCCTTCCCGTCGAAGATACGGACGTTTTCGAAAAGCACGTCATCGGCGCTCGCGCTGGCGCAAAGTCCAAGCAGGAGAGCCGCCGCAAGCATTTGTCTGCCAGAGCGAAGAATCGTGAAAACCGGGCGCACAACAAAGAACAACACAGCGGCGCAGGACAGGGCATGCGCCGCAACCTTGCCTTTCGTCAGCTCCTGCGATCCAAAGGATTTGTGACACATGACGATTATCCCGCTTCAGGAGAGGTGGTCACGGCGCAAGGACAAGTTTGTAGCTTACACGGCATCGGGTCAAGAAGTGTTCCGGACTGGCACCGGACTGGCCTCGTTCGCAGTGAAGGTGGTGTCCAAAGTCAGGCCAATGCGATGACGGCAGGGCCAGCAGTGCAAGGTTTGCCTTAGGAAACGAGCTGACGATTCTGACGAAACGTCGCCTACGGGAGTTGGTTTTAAAATCCCGCCGAGGGATACCGCCTTGGGTCGTGACCCGAAATTCGAAATGAGGCACTAACGGTCTTCGGGCTGGCTTGTGCCTGCGCGTTTCGCTGGCTACCTTGCCGGCGGCAGGTCACCGGAGGACGCATCGTGAGCATCGAATTCTTGTTGACGTCGCTGATCGTCGTGGCTTCGCCCGGCACCGGCGTTCTCTATACGCTGAGCGCCGGACTTTCGCGTGGCGCGCGCGCCAGCATCATCGCGGCTTTTGGTTGCACGCTCGGCATCATTCCGCACATGGCGGCCGCCATCACCGGTCTGGCGGCGCTGCTGCACACCAGCGCGCTCGCCTTCGAGACGCTGAAATATCTGGGCGTCGCCTATCTGCTCTACATGGCATGGAACACGCTGAAGGAGAGCGGTAGCTTGAACGTCGGGCAGGATGCCGCGCCGCGCTCGGCCGGCAAGGTGATCACCTCTGGCATCCTCATCAACATCCTCAACCCGAAGCTGTCGATCTTCTTCTTCGCCTTCCTGCCGCAGTTCGTCAGCACCACCGAACCGCATGCGCTGTCGAAGATGCTGGAGCTCAGCTCCGTCTTCATGCTTTTGACCTTCATCGTCTTTGTCGGCTACGGCATCTTCGCCGCCTCGATCCGCAGCCATGTCGTGTCGCGGCCGATGGTGCTCACCTGGATGCGCCGCACCTTCGCCGGCGCCTTCGTCGCGCTCGGCGCAAAACTGGCGCTGACCGAGCGGTAGAGCCGCCGGTGCTACCCCTTCATGTAGCCATCGCCTCGACGATCCGCCCGTTCCCGACGCGCATCAGGTTGACGCCGCGCAGCGAGTTGCCGTCGGCCATGAAATAGCGCCAGATGGAGGCCGCTTTGCGCCCGAAGATAAGAGCACGGTCGCTTGCAAGCGAGTCTGCCCGCGAAACATCAAAACGTTATCGCTAATGCCTCAAAGCGTGGTTGGGTGCCGGGATGCGCACGCCTGCACTTCGATCGAGCCGCCGAGGGCGCTGGCTCCTCGATCAAAGGGTTACTATTGCGTCGATGCTGTTTCAAATGACGTCGTGATCCATCCTTACAGCGGCAGCGGCTTGCCAGCCTGCTCGGCCACCATGTACTCGGCATACCAGTCCGGCCAGTTCTCATCACGCTGGCCGCCTGTCCGCTTCTCGTGCTCGCCATGGGCCGCAGACGCACGCCGGAGCGCGGCCGCGAGTTCGGCCGGCGAGACAAATGTGGTGTCGTCAGCGTCGACGCGGCCGGGCGCTCGCGCAGTGACCTCCTGCAACAGCCAGACATTTCCGGACGGATCGCTGAAGGAGGCCCACGAGGAGTAGCTGCGCCGCTCAGGGTCCGGACCGCTGACACGGCCTTCACTGCCGGCATAGTGGTAAACCTCGCTCACGTCGACACCGCGATCGGCGAGTTCGGCGCGCGCTGCCTCGATGTCTGACACGACGAGCTCGCCAACACTTTCGAGGACATCGAGCTCGACCCGGGGGTAGGGCCCTGGGGTGACCCCTGAGCCGAAGACTATCGAACACGAGGAGCCCGGAGGCGTAAACTGGATGACACGAAATTCGTCGCCTGTGATGTCGGCGTCGAGCCTCCAACCCAAGCCGCCGTAAAATCGCTTGGCTCGATCGACGTCCGAAACGGGGATGACGGCGACTTCGAGCTTGATGTCGACCCTTCGCGCTGACGGGGTTGCGATTGCGGCTTCGCCGCGCTCCTGAATATCATTCATGACGATCTCCTTGGGTTTGGATGCGTTGCGTTATCTTCAACGTCGCGCGCTGGCCGGTGCCCGTGGTGGCTGTTCATGCATGCAAACGGGATTTGAGGCTACGGGGCCGCACCTATGCCGCCGAACCTCGCGATGCTCTTCTGGATGTGCACATATCCGGTAGCGCGAACTCGCGCCCGCTAATCCGAGATGGACTTCGCGGCGGACGAACGCGCCCTACGTTTTGGCAGGCTGATCGCTGATCGGCAAAAAATATTGACGACTAAATCTGGTAGCATTCTTATTGTATTGCAGCAAATCAACTCCCAAAATCAAAGTCCAATCGAGGACGAGCGAACTTCCGCTGCGGGTGATGGACACACCCTGCTGCAGAACCCGGCAAAGGCCACACGTCAGCACCACCGAGCCGCACGCACTGTCGAAGATGCTGGAGCTATCGAGCGTCTTCATGCTTTTGACCTTCGTCGTCTTTGTCGGCTACGGCATCTTCGCCGCCTCGATCCGCATGTCGTGTCGCGGCCCGTAGTGCTGACCTGGATGCGCCGCACCTTCGCCGGGGCCTTCGTCATGCTTGGCGCAAAACTGGCGCTGACCGAGCGGTAGCGCGTGTTGGCGCTAGCCCTTGACGTATCCCATCGCTTCGACGATCAGCCCGTCCGCTACGCGCATCAGATTGACGCCACGGATGGAGTTGCCGTCGGCAGGCCAGTAACGCCAGCGGATTGTCGCCCGTTCACCGGCGATGAACGTCTCCTCGATGTCAAAACGGGTGCCGGGTTCGCTGGCGATCGCCGACCACAGCCGCACGCATGCCTCACGGCCGGCATGGCGGGCGCCATCCGGCGCCGGCACGGTGTTTTCGATGACGCAGTCCTCGGCCACCAGCTCGGCGAGCGCCGACGGATCATGAAGCTGGAACACGTCGTTGAAGCGCCGCATGATATCGGCCGTCTGTCTGGATTGGTCGTCTGGATGGACGACCATGATGCTATCCCGTTCCATCTCGGTACTTCCTGATTTCATTTTTCCGCAGCGGCGGCCGTGACGAGGTCGGCCTTGAGCCTGATATCCGCCACGCCCGCCAAAGCGCGCGAGACGAGGGATGTTGCTTTCGCCGATTGGGCAAGGCGCTGGAATTCCTCGGGCGCCAGGCCCGGAATTTCGGCTTCCGTTTCGAGGTCGATGCGGGTGAGCGTCGGTCCGGCCGTGCTCGTGCCGAGATGCACCTTGGCGACGGTGTGAATCCCTACGGGGACATGGCCGCCGCTGCCCAGTATGGCGCTCAACGCCATTGAAAAGCAGCCGGCATGTGCCGCCGCAATCAGTTCCTCGGGATTGGTGCCGGGACCGTTTTCGAAGCGCGATGGGAAGGAATAGGCGCCTTCGAAGACGCCGCTGCCGAGCCGCAGCCGGCCCGAGCCTTCTTTCAACGAACCCTGCCATTGGGCCTCTGCTTCACGAATGGTCATTTTGTCGTTCTCCTCTTCGATGGAATGACGCCGAATATATAGACTGATCTACATATTATATAGACCGATTGTCATATTCGGCGCAAGCCTATAGTGCTCACTCCTGACAGAGGTTGACATGGCGAACGACACCCGCATCCGCATGATCGAGGCGACGGCGCTGCTGCTGAGGCAGCGCGGCTATCACGGTACCTCGCTCAACGACATCTTGAGCGCCTCCGGTGCGCCGAGAGGATCGCTCTACTTTCATTTTCCGGGCGGCAAGGACCAATTGGTCATCGAGGTGACGCGCGACAGCGTGGACAAGGTGTCTCGATGGCTTGGCGAAGAACTGGCCGCCGAAACGGATCCGGCGGTGGCTGTCCACCACATCTACCAGTCGGTCGCACGCATGCTGGAGGACAACCAGTTCACGCTTGGCTGTCCGATCGCACCCGTGGTGCTGGACTCGCCGGCCGACGTGCCGGAACTGGCCGAACTGTGCCGGTCGGCTTTCGAGCAATGGGTAGGCCTGCTGCAGGCGGCCTTCGTCAGGGCAGGGGTGCCTGAGCGCCGCGCCCGCGCCCTGGCGCTGCTTGTCGAATCATCGCTGGAAGGGCTGATGGTGATCGCGCGCGCCAGCCGCGACCGCGCCCCGGTGCTGGCGGTGGCCGATGAAGTCGCAGCGCTGATTGAGGGTGCATTGCCGGCCAAAGGGGAACTGACACGGCGCATTGACGCCGCCGTCTGAGCCGGGCAGCCCGCTAAATTAAGCAAACAAAAAGGGCGCCTTTCGGCGCCCTTTCCGTGAATGCGAGGCAATGCTGGATTAGAAATCCATGCCGCCACTCAAGCCCGCTTGCGGGCTTGAGCAACTTAGATTCATGGGCGTGCTTTATGGATTTCCTTAGAAATCCATGCCGCCCATGCCGCCCATGCCGCCGCCGCCCATGCCGCCTGGCATGCCGCCGCCAGCCGACTCCTTCTTCGGAGCCTCCGCGATCATGGCTTCGGTGGTGACCAGCAGGCCGGCGAC
>NZ_JBVVQN010000033.1:0-37085 GCF_055811075.1 Mesorhizobium sp. WSM4820
CAATGTGGCCTGATTGCGTTTCAAAAAACGCCCCATGCGCCATCTGCGCCAAACTTCGGCCCCCGTGCAAAGCCCTCACAAGGGGAGAAGGGGGAGCCGCACGGCTAGAACTTCGTCACCACGCCGATGCCGATGCCTTCGAAGCCGCCCATCGCCATCAAGGCCGCGGGCGCCTCATCGAGGCTGATCCGCTTGCCGACCAGCAATTCGGGTTTCAGCTTGCCGGTGCGGATCATCTCCATCATCGCCTGGTAGCGGTAGGCTTGCATGCCGTGGCTGCCGCGGATTTCGAGCTCGAAGGCGATCACCTTGTCCATCGGGATCTGCGGCCTGGCGTGATCGCCGAGCATCAGCCCGACCTGGACATGGCGGCCGCGCCGGCGCAGGTTCGCGATCGAGTTGAATGAGGTCGTCGGATGGCCGAGCGCGTCCATCGACATGTGCGCGCCGCCATTGGTGATCTGCTTGACCGCCTTGACCACGTTCGGCGTCCTGGCGGCATTGATCGTCGCCACCGCGCCGATTTTTTTGGCGAAGTCCAGCTTCTCGTCGGTCAGGTCGATGGCGATCACGTTGGCGCCCATGGCGCTGGCGATCATGATCGCCGACAGGCCGACGCCGCCGCAGCCATGCACGGCCACCCATTCGCCTGGCGTCACCCGGCCCTGGTCGACAATGGCGCGGAACGAGGTGACGAAGCGGCAGCCAAGGCTGGCGGCGGTGGCGAATTCCATCTCGTCCGGCAAGCGGACCAGATTGGTGTCGGCATGGTCGATGGCGACATATTCGGCGAACGAGCCCCAGCCGGTGAAGCCGGGCTGGGTCTGGTGCTCGCAGACCTGATGGTTGCCGGAGCTGCATTCGAAGCAACGGCCGCAGCCGACGGCGAACGGCACGGTGACGCGCTCGCCGGTCTTCCAGCGGGTCACCTGGCTGCCGGCGGCCACCACGACGCCGGCAAGCTCGTGGCCCGGCACATGCGGCAGACGAATGCCGTCGTCGTGGCCTATCCAGCCATGCCAGTCGCTGCGGCAGAGCCCGGTCGCCTCGACCTTGATGACAACGCCGCCCAGTGCCGGCTCCGGATCGGCAACAATCTGGATCGTCGGCACCTCGCCGAATTTTTCAAAGACAACGGCTTTCATCGTCAATTCCTCATAACTGGATAGCGCTGCTATTCGGCATCGATCTGGTTCTCCGGCGCGGCCTTTTGGAAGGCCGGCAGCGCCATGCAGGCGGCGTGGATGCGTGTGACCGTCGGGTAGGGCGCTATGTCGACGCCGAAACGGGCGTTGCTGGTGACCTGCGCGGCCAGGCAGATGTCGGCCAGCCCCGGCGCGTCTCCATGGCAGAACGTTTTTGTTTCAGGCGATGAAACAAGAATCTTTTCAAGCGGCTGGAAACCTTCGTTCACCCAGTGCCGGAACCAGTTGGCGACGTCCTCGTCGCCGGCGCCGAACAGCGTGCGCAGCGACGTCAGCACGCGCAGGTTGTTCACCGGATGGATGTCGCAGGCGATCATCTGCGCCAGCATCCTGACGCGGGCCCGGCCAGGCGCGTCCTGCGGCAAAAGCGGCGGTTCGGGCCTGGTCTCGTCGAGAAATTCAATGATCGCCAGCGATTGCGTCAGCAGCGTGCCATCGCCCAGGATCAGCGCCGGCACCAGTCCTTGCGGATTGACCGAGAGATAGGCTGGCTCGAGATGCTCGCCGTGGCGCAGATGATGCGGCACATATTGGTAGGTCAGGCCCTTCATCTCCAGTGCGATCCGCACCCGGTAGGAGGTGGAGGAGCGGTAGTAGTTATGCAGGACGAGGTCGCTCATTCCTGCACATTCGGCCGATTTGGACGACCGGGCAAGGTATGGTCGTCCGGAAATTGCCATCTCCGCCCTTCGGCCAGCGATGGCGATGTACTATTTGCCAATAATCTGGCCATGGTCGCTGGGCTATTCTATCCTGCCCTGAACTGAAACGAACGCCATGACCGCAGTCAACGATCGCGCCCGGTTTCTGATCATCGACGACCACCCGCTGTTTCGCGAGGCGCTGCACAGCGCCGTGCAGATGGCCTATCCGGACGTCGACACCGTCGAGGCGCGCTCGATCACCGAGGCGTTCGAGCTCCTGGCGGACGCCAAGCCGTTCGATCTGGCGCTGCTCGACCTCAGCATGCCCGACGTGCATGGCTTCGACGGACTGCTGCAGCTTCGGACCCGCTATCCGCGCCTGCCGGTGGTCATCGTTTCGGGGCATGAGGAGCCCAAGATCATTTCCGAGGCGCTGTCCTATGGCGCGGCCGGCTTCATCCCGAAATCGGCGCGCAAGAGCGATCTGGCCGCCGCCATCCGCTCGGTGATGGAAGGTGCGATCTACGTGCCCGAAACCTATGAGGGCCAGCCGCCGGACGCCGACAGCACCGACCGCGCCGAGATGGTGCAGCGCCTTGCCAAACTGACGCCGCAGCAATTGCGGGTGCTGCAGATGCTGCGCCAGGGCTTGCTCAATAAGCAGATCGCCTACGAGCTGCAGGTCGGCGAAACCACCGTCAAGGCGCATGTCTCGGAGATCCTGCGCAAGCTCAACGTCTACAGCCGCACGCAAGCCGTCATCGAGGTTTCGAAGCTCGACAGTGCCGAGCTGTTTCGCGGCCAGGCGGGGTTTTAGGCGTGCCCGTTAGGGTGAATAAACCGTCACCGAGAACTTACCTTTTCCGTCCAAGGACGAGAAATTACGGTGACAGTGCACCATTTTCCTGTCGCTCGCGGTCTTCTGCCAATGTCTTTGGGATCAAGCCAAGAGATGCGCCAGCAGGGCGCGCAGCTGCGCCGGTTTCAGCGGCTTGCGCATCAGCTCGATGCCGGCGGCGCGGGCGGCTTTGGCGACGGTCTCCGAACCGTCGGCGGTGACGATCAGCGCCGGCACGGCGCGGCTGAGATAATCGCGGACCTCGGCGATGGTCGTGGTGCCGAGGTCGCCGCCGTCGAGATGCTGGTCGGCGATGACGATGTCCGGCACCCAGTCCGTATCGCCGAGCATCTCGAGCGCGGCATCGGTCGAGGTGGCGGGGCGCACCAGACATTGCCAGCGCTCGAGCAGGGATGTCATCGCCTGCAGCACCTCGACGTCGTTCTCGACCAGCAGCACCTTTGTGCCGAACAGACCGTAGCCGCGCGGCCGCTCCATGTCGGCGCTGCTGGCAATGGCATCGACGCTGGCGCCGATCCCGACCGGAACGTCGATGTGGAAAATCGTGCCGTGCCCGACTTTCGACGAAAACGTCACGGGATGGCCGAGTGCGGCGGCGATGCGGCGCACGATGGCCAGGCCCAGTCCCAGCCCACCGCCGGCTAGCCCGGCATCGGTCGGGAACGTGCCGCGGTGGAACTCCTCGAACACCGCCTCGCGCTGGTCGTCGGGGATACCGCAGCCGGTATCGGCGACATCGATGCGGATCGTGTCGCCGCGATGCCTGGTGCCGACCAGCACGCCGCCGGAGCGGGTGTAGCGCAGCGCGTTGGAAAGGATGTTCTGCAGGATGCGGCGCAGCAAGGTGCGGTCCGAGCGCACGACGGCGTTGACCGGCCGGAATTTTAGCGTCAGGCCCTTCAATTCGGCGACCGGCAGGAAATCCGAGCGCAGCGACGAAAACAGCACCTCCAGGCTGACGTCGCCGATATCGGGCTGCACGACGCCGGCATCGAGCTTGGAGATGTCGAGCAGGGTGCGGAGCAGATCCTCCATCGTCTCCAGCGAGCGCTCGACCTGCCGGACCAGTTTTTTGCCTTCGTCGCTGGTCTGCACTTCGGCCAGCGCCGAGACGGAGAGATGCGCGGCGTTCAGCGGTTGCAACACGTCGTGACTGGCGGCTGCCAGGAACCTTGTCTTGGACAGGTTCGCCAGTTCGGCGTTTTCCTTGGCCGCGCTCAAATCGATGTTGGATTGTTCCAATCTACGCAGAGTCGAGTGCAGTTCCTCGGTGCGCGTACGCACTCGATTCTCGAGCGAAATCGCGGTCTGGAACAGCGAGAACGCGTTGCCTTGCTGGTCCATCGAGCGCTCGACGCGGCTGACAAGGGCTGCGTTGATCTTCTTCAGCTTCTCCAGGTCGTTGATGTCCCTGAGCGGCATGAAACCTCCTACTCCGCCGCCTGCCGCTCTCCGAAGGCGATGCCGGTGAACGTCTGGTTCAGATGCATCGACCGGTACTGCTCGCCATAGGTGCCGAAGCCGATGACGTTGTTGACCTTGTAGAGTTCCGAAATCTCCCGAAAGACCTGGCGGTTGCGCGCATCGAGCCTGCGCAGCACGCAGTCAAAAGCGAGGATCATGTCGATGCCGCCAAGCCTTTCCTCGACATCCCTGAAGGCGGCACGCGTCGATTCAACCATGTTCTTGGGTCGGGCGATGGACAGGACGACGCCATCGTCGATGGCGCAGAAGAACGACAGCGAGCCGTCCGCGTGCATCTTCTGGATCGAGCGGCAGTAAAATTCGCCGCCGACTTTCACCACCACCGGGTGCGAAGCGAAACTCAGCGGCGTCAGCATCTGCGGGATGACGCCGACCGAGGCGGCATATTCCTCGGCGGCATTGGTGGCGTTGAATTCGCGCACGGTGCGGTGATCGGGATCGGACGCGGTCACCACCAGCTTCTCGTCGGTGGGGACGAAATTGTCGGTCTTGAACACGTGGAAAGGAATTTCCGTGGTGATCAGCACGATGATGGCGCAGTCGCAGGCAACCTTGCCGTTCGAGATCAGCCGCGTCGTCTCGAACTTCAAATCATCGCCGGCCGACCCGCCGATCAGTGGAATATCGTCGAGCCCCCAATGGATGGCGGAGGTGACCGCTTCCTCGGCATAGGACAGCCCGTCGATCAGGCAGAGCGCGAAAGTGGTGTCGGCTCGCTCGTGCCCGACGCGGCCGCGTAACGAACGCCTCAGCGCCTCGACTTCGCCGGTGATCCCGTCCATGCTCGATGACGACAGATTTTCGACCATGGTGCTGGCTGCCGAAAAAGATGCGGAGGGAAGCAGCATGGCCATGACCTGGCCGTCCTCCAGGCCTTTGGGCGTAATCTCGCCGGCCGTCGAGCAGCCGGCATAGCGGAGTGCCGGCGCGTGGTTGTTCAGCGCTTCCGAAAGGGCAACTGCCTCAAGCAGGCTTTGCGAGAAAAACAGCAGGGCAAATCCAGCGTCGATGGCCGCGGCTTCCACTGCCACCGCCCGCGCGAACGCATCCGCGTCGGGTTCGTCGGTGGTGAGAACCGATAGGCCGCATGCATAGCGCGTCCGTGAACTGGCCAGCGGCTTCCTCCTCTATTTCCTCCGACGCTCTTTTTGTGCGCGGCTGTTTTTTTGTGCTCCTGTCGCGCCGGCGTCGAAACCATTGTTGTCTTCAAGTGCTACTTTGGCAATGAGCCAACATGACGGAATTGAATTTTCTGCTGTTTTTGACAGCATCGGCGCTCAGAAACGTCAGATCCAAGACCACAGCGGAAGGGAGTTATCCATGGACGCCCAGGTCAGGAAGCTATTCGAACGCTACGAGCGGCTTTTCCGGAAATCCCTCGCCGGTGATGCCGACATGGACGAAGTCACGTCGGTCTATGCTTCCGCCTTCATTGCGGCGTCGCCTGCCGGCGTCATGGTCGGGAAGAACGACGACCAGCTCAAGCAGGCTATGGAACAAGGCTATGCTCGCTATCGAGCGATCGGCACCAAGGAGATGCGAATACGCGATGTTCGCATTTCGCCGATAGACGAGCATCATTGCGTTGCCCACGTCGCCTGGACGTCGATCTTTGCGCGCAAAGGCCAAACCGACGTCACGATCGATTTCGACGTCCACTACCTCGTGCATAAACTGGCCGGAGAGCCTAAAATATTCGGCTGGGTGTCAGGCGACGAGCAGGAGGTTCTCAGAAAGCACGGCATCGGCTGAAATCGGCCTGGCCAGCACCATTGCCGCTGATGGCCGCAAGGCGGCATCGCCAGGCGACCATGGTTTCGCTTCGCTCGGCCGTTTGCCTGTCTTTGCGTGACCGAAAGTACAATAGGCGGATTTTCGGCCGAACTGCATTCTCGCAATCTCGGCATTCCGCGGCACTATTTCCCGTGCTCTTTGCGGTATAAGAATAGCGGACAGATGGAGGGCTCGGGCACCACCGACGCCAAAAACAACCAAGGTAGCACCCAGGGAGGTTTCATGTCGGAGATATCATTGACGGTGAACGGAAAGCGGGTCAGCGGCACTGCCGAAGACCGTACGCTTCTGGTTCATTTCTTGAGGGAGAATCTCGGCCTGACCGGGACGCATGTCGGCTGCGACACCTCGCAATGCGGCGCCTGTGTGATCCATGTCGACGGCAAGGCGGTAAAATCCTGCACGATGCTTGCGGTGCAAGCCTCCGGGTCGAACGTTGTGACCATCGAAGGTCTGGCGGACGGCGCCGACCTGCATCCGATGCAGGCGGCGTTCAAGGAGCATCACGGCCTGCAATGCGGTTTCTGCACGCCCGGCATGATCATGGCGGCGACCGACATGGTCAACCGCCATCCCGAAGGCCTCGACGAGGCCACGGTGCGGGCCGAGCTCGAAGGCAATATCTGCCGCTGCACCGGCTACCACAACATCGTGAAGGCGATCCTCGCCGCGTCGGAGACGATGTCTTCGAAGGGCAAGGCCAGGCAAGCTGCATGAGGGCAGTAAGGGAGTAGGGCAGTAGGCAGTAGGGGAAGTCGGCTCAAATCCCTACTGCCCTACTGCCTTACTCCCCTATTCCCCTCCTTTTTCGGGAGGAATTTCTGCGATGGGCATTGAAGGTGTTGGCGCTCGTGTAGCGCGCAAGGAAGACAAGCGGTTCATTACCGGCGCCGGGCGCTATGTCGACGACATGGTGGTTCCCGGCATGAAGCATGCGGCCTTCGTGCGCAGTCCGCACGCGCATGCTGAGATCAAGAAGATCGATGTCAAAAAAGCCCAGGCCATGCCGGGTGTCATCGGCGTGCTGACCGGCAAGGAGCTCAAGGCCGACGGCATCGGCAATCTCATCTGCGGCTGGATGATCCATTCCAAGGACGGCTCGCCGATGAAGATGGGGGCGTGGTCGCCGCTGGCCTTCGACAGGGTCCGTTATGTCGGCGACGCGGTGGTCGTCGTGGTTGCCGAAACCAAGGGCCAGGCGCGCGACGCTGCCGAGGCGGTCGACATCAGCTACGAGGAACTGAAGGCGGTCGTCGACGCTCCGAAGGCGCTCGAAAGGAGTGCGCCACAGATCCATCCGGAAGCCGACGGCAATCTGATTTTCGACTGGGAGCTCGGCGACAGCGCGGCGACCAACGCGGCGATCAAGGCGGCTGCCCACATCACCCGCATGAAGATAGTCAACAACCGGCTGGTGCCCAATGCGATGGAGCCGCGCGCAGCGCTTGGTCACTACGACAAGGCCGAGGACCACTATACCTGCTGGACGACCTCGCAGAACCCGCATCTCGCGCGCCTGGTGATGAGCGCCTTCTACAATGTCGCGCCGGAAAATAAGCTGCGCGTCATCGCGCCGGATGTCGGCGGCGGCTTCGGTTCGAAGATATACATCTACCCGGAAGAAATCATCTGCCTGTGGGCCTCGAAGAAGACCGGCGTGCCGGTCAAATGGGTGGCCGACCGCACCGAGAGCTTTCTCACCGACGCCCATGGCCGCGACCATGTCTCGACGGTCGAAATGGCCTTCGACAAGGACAACAGGATCACCGGGCTGAAGGTCGACACCATCGCCAATCTCGGCGCCTACATGTCGCTGTTCTCGTCCTGCGTGCCGACCTATCTCTACGCGACGCTGTTGTCGGGCCAGTACGACATTCCGGCGATCCACGCCAATGTGCGCGCCGTCTACACCAACACCGCACCGGTCGACGCCTATCGCGGGGCAGGGCGGCCGGAGGCCACCTATCTGCTCGAACGCACCATGGAGACCGCCGCACGCGAGCTGGGCGTGTCTCCGGCGGAACTTCGCCGAAAGAACTTCATCACCGCGTTCCCGCACCAGACACCGGTCATCATGAACTATGATGCCGGCGATTATGCCGCTTCGCTGGACGCGGCGATGGCCGCTGCCGATTATGCCGGTTTTGCCCAGCGCAAGGCCGACGCCGCCAACAGAGGCAAGCTGCGCGGCATCGGCATGAGCTGCTATATCGAGGCCTGCGGACTGGCGCCGTCGGCGGCAGTCGGCAGTCTTGGAGCGGGTGTCGGCCTTTGGGAAAGTGCCGAGGTGCGCGTCAACGCCGCTGGAACCATCGAGGTGCTGACCGGCTCGCACAGCCACGGCCAGGGCCATGAGACGACCTTCGCGCAATTGGTCAACCAGCGCTTCGGCGTGCCGATCGACAGCGTCTCGATCGTCCACGGCGATACCGACAAGGTGCAGATGGGCATGGGCACCTACGGCTCGCGCTCGGGCGCCGTCGGCATGTCGGCTGTCGCCAAGGCGCTCGACAAGGTCGAGGCCAAGGCCAAGAAGATCGCCGCCCATCTGCTCGAGGCCGACGAGGGCGACATCGTCATCGAAAATGGCGCCCTGAAGGTCGCCGGCACCGACAAACAAGTGCCGTGGTTTCAGATGGCGCTTGCTGCCTACACCGCCCACAACCTGCCTGGCGGCATGGAGCCGGGGCTGAAAGAGACCTCATTCTACGATCCGTCGAACTTCACCTTCCCGGCCGGCTGCTATGTCTGCGAGGTCGAGATCGATCCCGAGACCGGCGTGACCGAGGTCGTCCAGTTCGTCGCGGCCGACGATTTCGGCAACATCATCAACCCGATGATCGTCGAAGGCCAGGTGCATGGCGGCGTCGCCCAGGGAATCGGCCAGGCCTTGCTGGAGGGTACGCGCTACGATGCCAGCGGGCAGCTTTTGACGGCGAGTTATATGGACTACACCATGCCGCGCGCCGACGACCTGCCGTCGTTCAAGGTCTCGACCTCGAACACGCCATGCCCGGGCAATCCGCTCGGCATCAAGGGCTGCGGCGAGGCCGGCGCCATCGGCTCGCCGCCGGCCGTGATCAATGCCATCACCGACGCCATCGGCATCACCGATATCGCCATGCCGGCATCGCCGTCCACGGTCTGGGCAGCGATCCGGGCGACAACGAAACACTGAAAAGAGTGAATAGTGAATAGTAAGATTTCGCCGGAAGCTCTTCCCATTCACCATTCACCATTCACCACTTACTACTCACTATTCACTATCTCGCACGGGAGAATCCCATGTACCCAGTCAACTATCACCGCGCCGCCTCGGTTGCCGATGCCGCCAAGCTGCTCAAGAGCGGCGATGCAAAGCTGTTGTCGGGCGGCATGACGCTGATCCCGGCGATGAAGACGCGGCTTGCCGCGCCTTCCGACCTTGTCGACCTGTCGCGAATCAAGGAATTGCAAGGCGTCAAGGTGTCGGGCAAGACCGTCACCATCGGCGCCGCCACCACGCATCACGATGTCGCCAGCGACGAGAAGCTGAACAAGGCGTGTCCGGCGCTCGCCCATATGGCGTCCCGGATCGGCGATCCGGCGGTGCGCTACAAGGGCACAATCGGCGGCTCGATCGCCAACAACGACCCCGCCGCCGATTATCCGGCGGCACTTCTGGCCCTCGACGCCACCATCGTCACCAACAAGCGCGAGATCGCCGCCGACGCATTCTTCACAGGCCTGTTCGAGACGGCGCTGGAGGACGGCGAGATCGTCACCGCGGTGACCTTCACCGCGCCGGCCAAGGCGGCCTATGAAAAGTTCCGCAATCCGGCATCGCGCTATGCGATCGTCGGTGTGTTCGTGGCCAACGGCGCGGACGGAGTCCGCGTTGCCGTCACCGGGGCCGGCGACAGCGGCGTCTTTCGTTCGAAGGAAATCGAGGCGGCGCTTGCCACGAATTTCGACGCCGCCGCCCTCAACGGAGTGAAAGTGCCGGCGAATGATTTGATGAGCGACATCCACGCCTCGGCCGATTATCGCGCCAATCTGATCGTGGTGATGGCCAAGCGCGCAGTGGCCGCCGCCAACGGCTGAAGGAGGGGAGTAGGGGAGTATGGCAGTATGGCAGTATGGCAGTATGTTTAAGGTGCTCGCTGACCCAGCCAATTTACCCTGTTCCTACTCCCCTACTCCCCTACTCCCCTACCTGCCTGGTATAGTAGCGCACCGCCTTCTTGCCGCCGTGGATCACCGCGTCGCCGACCTCGACGAAGCCGAGCGCTGCGTGAAAGGCATCTGAAGCCGGGTTGGGCGGTTCGGCATTCACCTCGCAGGTGACGATGGTCTGGCCGGCACGCGAGACATGGTCGAACAGATCCTCATAGAGCCGCCGGGCATGGCCGCGGCCACGCGCTTCTTGCGCAACGACGACACGGTCGACATAGACGAAGCGAGGATAGCGCTCGCGGAACCACAGGAAGTTCGGGCTGTCGTAGCGGGCGTCCTGGTCGAAGGTCATGATGAAGGCTTCGAGCGCGCCGATGCGGCGCGCATAGAACGCCTCGCCGAGCAGGAAGGACAGGCGTCCTGGCTCAAGCCACGACAACTCGGCCGCGTGCGCGTTGTTGAGGGCGAGGATGGCGGGCTCGTCCTGCGGCGAAACCCGGTCGATCGGCAGGCGTGCCCGTTTGTTTTCTCCCTTCGCGATCATGCTTTCGCCGCCGCAATCGTCGCCGCCACCAGCGCCGCGTCGGTCACCGTGTTGCGGTACTCGCGGTCGAGGTCGGTGCCGCCCATGCCAACCCGCGGATTGCGGTAGCGCATGGCGCTCGGCACGTCCTTGAGTGCGGCGAAATGCATTTCGGTCAGTCCGGTTCTTTCCCGCACCTCGGCGATGTTGTTCGGGTCGAGCCCGCCGCAGCCGAGGATGATGATGCGCTTCCCCGCCTGCCGGACGAGGGCCGCCAGCAGGGCCACGCCCTCCAAAGCGGTGTCGCGCTGGCCGCTGGTCAGCACGCGGCCGACCTTGCTGCGGATCAGCGCTTCCAGCGCATCAGTCGGATCGCGTGTCATGTCGAAGGCACGGTGGCAGGTGACGTTCAACTGCCCTGCCGCCTGCACCAATTCGCTCATCCGCTTTTCGTCGATGGTACCGTCGGCATTCAGGCAGCCGACGACGACACCGGCCACGCCAAGCTCGCGCAGCGCGCTGATATCGGCGAGCATCGAACGGTACTCGGCGTCACTGTAGAGAAAATCGCCGCCGCGCGGCCGCACGATGACGTGGAATGGGATCGTCGCCAGTTCGACGGCGGCGCGCACCATGCCAAAACTCGGTGTGATGCCGCCCTCGACGAGGCTGGCGCAGAGCTCGACCCGGTCGGCACCGGCGGCTTGCGCGGCGAGCAGGCCATCGATGCCTTCGACGCAGATTTCGATCAGCGGCAGGCGAGGGCGTTCGGTGTCGGTCACAGGGCGATCCGTTGCTGATTCAAGATTTGCAGCCCTTAGCATCGGGCTCCGTGCCGCGAAAGCCGGAACTCTTGGCTCAACGCGACGGGTTGTTGCGGTTTGCAATGCGGCCAATCAACGCCTTCAACCGCCTCAACGCCGCCACCCGGCAGATGGTCAGCGCCTGGGGTGAGCCGGACCGGCTCGCCGATATGCGTCATGGCTGGTTTCGCGGCGGCGCATCAGATCCACAAATTGTGGGCGTTGGCGCGGACGAAATCGATGAACGCCCGCAGCTTTGGCGGGACGAGGCGACGGCTGGGATAATAGAGGTGGAGCGGTTCGTAGGTGGGACAGAAAGGCTCCAGCACCTTGACCAGCGCGCCTGAGGCGAGAAGCGGCGCAGCGAGGCCTTCGACGACAAAGGCCAGGCCAAGCCCTTGCGCGGCGGCGGTTATGCAGAGCGGCAGTGTGTTCACGACCAGACGTGCGTCGGGTGTGAACTCGACCTGGCGTCCAGCGACAACGAACTCCCAGGGCGAGATGGCGCGGGTGCGGGTGAAGGCGAAGGCGATGCACCGGTGGGCAGCGAGGTCGGCGGGTCGTTTTGGCGTGCCGTTACGCGCCAGGTAGTCGGGGCTGCCCAACACCACCGTCTGCAGCGGCCCGCCCAGACGCGCGCCGATCATATCCTTCTCGAGAAGCTCGCCGATCCGCAGGCCGGCATCGAAGCCCTGCGCGGCGATATCGACGAAATTGTCGTCGAAGATCAGGCTAAGCCGCACCTCCGGGTAGGCATCCATGAACGGCCCCATCAGCGGCTCGATCAGCAGCGGCGCGGCGATCCACGGCAGGCTCAGGCGCAGCGTGCCGGCGGGGCGGTCGCGGGTCTCGCGCAGTGCCGCGCCGGCCGCCCGGATCTCCTCAGCCGCTGGGCGCACGTGGTCGAAATAGTGGGCGCCGGCTTCGGTCAGGCCAACGCTGCGGGTCGTGCGGTTGAGGAGCCGCACCCCGAGACGCTCCTCGAGGCCCTTGACCGCCTCGCTGAGCGAGGCCGGGGCGACGCCGAGTTCGGCGGCGGCGCGGGTGAAGCTTTTTGCCTCCGCGACCTTCACGAAGGCGACGATGCCGCTGAACTGGTCGAGTCGCATTGTGAGGATATTCCAAATAGCCTTGTCGGACTCTACGGGTTTTCCGGTGAACCAAAAGCGTCATGTTGGCCCGACGAACGGGCTTCGCTGTCGCGACGGCCCGAAAGGGAAGGAGACAGGACCGATGACCAGGCTCGCTTCGCTCGCCGCCGGCGCTCTCCTGGCGGTGTCCGCCGCCCCCGCCAACGGCGGCCCGCAGGAAGACCGCAACATCCAGTTGATCAAGGACTATTACGCAGCCTATGCGACCGGGAACCCGGAGGCGGTTCGGCCCTTCCTGGCGGCCGACATCGTGTGGCGCATTCCCGGCCACCATCCGCTAGCCGGCGACAAGCGCGGGCCGGAGGAAGTGGTCGCCTTCTTCCGTGGCCTGGCCGACGGCAAATTCAGGGCTGAGCCGATCTTCTTCCAGGCGCAGGGCGATCTCGTCGTCGACATCCATCGCGGCTGGTCCAACGTCGGCTCGGGTCCCGAGATCGACCAGCTTTTCGCCCTGATGTTTCGCATCAAGGACGGCAAGATCACCGAGGCGCAGAATTTCTTGACCGACATGTACCAGTCGGACACCTTCTACTGGACGCACTACAAGCTGAAGCCACTGCCCGGCCGACTGGCGGATGACCGCTGAGACGGCGGCCTTAATCCGTCGCGCCGCGCTTTCGCTCCAGGCCAAAGGAGATTTACGATGTTGAAAATCCTGACGCTGGCCACGGCAACCGCCGCCGCCCTCGGCTCAAGCGCCTTCGCCGCATCGCGCGTCGAGCGCGTTGCTTTCGCCTCGCACGGTGAGCAGATCGTCGGCGATCTCTATCTGCCCGAGGATCTGGACGCGAAACCTCGGCCCGCGCTGGTCGTGACCGGCGCCTGGATGACGGTGAAGGAACAGATGCCGGCCCGCTATGCCCGCAAGCTGGCCGACCGCGGCTTCGTCGCATTGACCTTCGATTTTCGCGGTTGGGGCGAGAGCGGCGGCGCCCGCCGCCAGTATGAGGACCCCAGCGCCAAGGTCGCCGACATCGAGGCGGCGGTCGCCTATCTCGCGGCCCGGCCCGAGATCAGCAAGGACCGCATCGGCGGGCTCGGCATTTGCGCCAGCTCTGGCTACATGGTCACTGCCGCCGCCAAAAATGCCGCGATCAAGTCGGTCGCTTTGGTCGCGCCCTGGCTGCACGATGCCGAGGTGGTCGAGCAGACCTATGGCGGCAAGAACGGCATTGCCAGGCTTGAAGCCGTGGGCGATGCGGCCGAGGCCGCCTATCGCCGCACCGGCAAACAGGCATTCCTGCCCGCCGCCAGCCTGACCGACAAGCGGGCGATCATGTTCAAGATGCCTTACTATACAGAGGCTGGTCGCGGCATGATCCCGGCCTGGCGCAACGAGGCCGATCCGGCCTTCTGGCGCGGCTGGCTGACATTCGATGCGATCCAGGCTGCCCGGCGCCTGCATCAGCCCTTGCTGATGGTGCACAGCGAGGCGGCTGCCATCCCGCAGGGAGCGCGCAAATTTTACGGGCGGCTGACCGGGCCGAAGCAGCAGCTGTGGCTCGACAACGTCACCCAGTTCGACTTCTACGACCGCGCTGCGCCGGTGAAGACAGCGAGCGGCGCCGTTGAGGCGCATTTCCGCGCCACGCTGGGCGGTGCAGGGGAGGCGGGACAATGAGCCCCGTCACCCGCCGGTTTGTTTTGGCCTCGGCAGTTCTTGCCGCGACGCTTGCCGCTCTGCCCGCCTTGAGCACCATGCAGTCCACGGCTGCGCTGAAGAGCGAAGACAAGACCGCCATCGCCGAGGCGGTGGCGGGGATCGGCCTCTATGCCGATTTGCGCGAATGGGATCGGGTAAAATCCTATTTCACGACCCGCGTCACGACCGACTATACCAGCCTTTTCGGTGGCGAAGCCGCGACCAGCGACCGCGACGCGCTGATTGCTCAGTGGCAAGGCCTGCTGCCGGGCTTCGACGCCACCCAGCACGTCATCACCAACATCGTTGTCGAAGGCGCGGGCAACGACGCGGTCGCGCGCAGCCATGTTCGCGCCAGCCACTGGATCGACACGCGGTTCTGGACGGTCGGCGCCAGCTATCTGCACCGGCTGGTGCGGACGCCCGAAGGCTGGCGCGTCAGCGCCATCTCGATCCATCGCTTGTACGAGGAGGGCGACCGCGCCGTACTGGCCGCCGCTGCGAACCGGGTGGAGGCGGCGGCGAAATGACAACGCAAGCGTGCGTCGGGAATCGGCGCCGACATTGGTGGTCCGGCCACTGCCCGATCATTTCATGTCGATGTGAACTCGTTTTGGTTCGGGAGCTTTGCCTCTCCTGAACATGCCTGGCGGCATGCCATGCATGGTCCGGAACGCACGGGAAAGATGGCTCTGGTCGGCGAAACCTGCCGCAATGGCGGCCTCTGCGAGGCCGAGCCCCTGTTCGATCAATGAGCTGGCGTGACGCAGTCTCCGGTCGCGGATATAGGCTGCAGGCGTCAGGCCAATCGCCTTCTTGAAATCCCGGATGACCTGAAACCGGGTGACGGACGCGGCGTCGGCAAGCCGCTGCAGGTCGAGCTGCGAGCCAAGGTCGCTTTCGACAAGCTCCTCGTAGAGCGAGAACCTCCGTCGCGATCCCGAGCCTTCGATCTCCTCTACCCGCCCGCTGCAATCGCCATGCCGAACGATGAGATGTCTCAAGGCGACGAGCAGCGACGTCTCGGCTTGCGTCGCGTCCGGTGAGGTCGAGCTCTGGTGCGCTGCCATCAACGCTGCGGCGAGATCGCTGTCTTCGATATTCCGACGTGAGAAGACCGGAGTGTCAGCCCTGCCCAACTCGTGGGCGAGGCCCGCCATCAGCGGCACCGGGGGATAAAACGTCCGGTAGGCCCAGCCTTCATCCGCACCTTGTTCCCCGTCATGCCACTCCTCGGGATTGACGACAGCAATGGTGCCTGCCGGAGCGACTATTTTGTGGCGCCCGATGCGGATGCGTTCGCAGCCAGCCGTGATCAGCGCGATCACATAGGTTGGGTGCGTGTGCAGTTCGTAGCGATGCTGCGTGAAGCGCGCCTTGAACAGGCCAAGTTCAGGGAAGCTGGGGTGGCGCCAGTATTTTCTGGTCTCTGTCGCGTCCACGGCTTTTGTCCCTGCTGCGGTCAATCTGGTTCAAGACGCCTGTTGTGCGACCTTCTAATCGTGATCCAAACCGCCCTTTGCGGCTTGGAAGGAGAGCATCATGCTGCATAATGACCCGATCGCCGCTCTGACTCCAGAGGTCATAGCCTGGCGGCACCACATCCATTGCAATCCCGAACTCGGATTCAAGGAATATGAAACGGCACGTTTCATTGCCGAAAAACTGCGCGCCTTCGGCCTCGACGAGGTGCATGAGGGGATCGGCGGCACCGGGGTCGTCGGCGTCCTGCGCAGCGGCACGGGCACACGCGCCATCGGTCTTCGCGCTGAGCTGGACGCGCTTCCCATCGTGGAGAGGACCGGCTTGCCCTATGCGTCCAGGAACGAGGGCGTGATGCACGCCTGCGGCCATGACGGCCACACCGCCATGCTGCTCGGCGCGGCCAGCCTGCTCAGTCAATCCCGCGCCTTCGACGGCACCGTCTACTTCGTCTTCCAGCCAGCCGAAGAAAACGAAGGCGGCAGCCTGCGCATGATCGAAGACGGCCTGTTCGAGCGTTTCCCGGTCGAGGCGATCCATGCCGTCCACAACTGGCCGGGCTTGGAGCAGGGGACGATCGCGGCTCGCGCTGGAGCACAGATGGCGGCCGTCGACAATTTCGAGCTGACCTTCGAGGGTTTTGGCGCGCATGCGGCCATGCCGCAGCTCGGCGACGACCCGATCCTGGCCGCGGGCGCCTTCGTCCAGGCCGTCCAGCGTATCGTCAGCCGCTCGGTCGATCCGCAAACCGCGCTGGTCGTCAGCCTCACCCAGATCCACGGCGGCAATGTCGGCAACATCGTGCCGGGCAGGGTCTGGCTGCAAGGCACCTGCCGGTTTTTCGAGCCCGGTCATTCCGATCATTGCGAGAAGCTGATCGGCGAGATCGCCCACGGCATTGCCGCAGCCCATGCGCTCAAGGCCACGCTCGACTACAAGAAGGGTTATCCGCCGCTCATCAACACGGCTGACGCCACGGCCCGCGCCATCGCGGCAGCCGCCGCCACCGTCGGCAGCGAGAACGTCTCGACCGAGTTCAGCCCGAGCCTCGGCTGCGAGGATTTCGCCTTCATGATCCGCGCGGCAGGCGGCTGCTACGCGTGGGTCGGCGTCGGCGATGTCGGGCCCGGCGAGGGCCTGCACGGCGACCGCTACGTCTTCAATGACGAGATCGTGCCGACCGTGCTGGGCTACTACGTCAATCTGGTCGAGCAGACGCTTCCCGCCTCGCGAACCGTCAGAGGGAAAACTGACGGCTCAGCGGGAAACCCCGATCTGAATGCGATTCGTGCGCGATAAGCCGGGAAGGAGTCAGGCGCGAACCAACCCGACACATCTCAGCCGGCTGTGGCCACGAGTTGCGTTACGCGAACAGGATTTTCCAGCACTGCCAGTGCGGTATCGGCCTGATTTTCATCGACCTGCGCCATCACAAAAATGACGCCTTGTTCAACGATCGGCTCACCCGGCTGTTTGGCAACATCGGCAGATGCCTGGAGAAGCCCACCAGCAAGGCCGCCGCAGGCCCCACCGACAAGAGTTAGGCCAGCCACCGCTCGGACAGGATCAATGCCCGTGGCCTCAAAAGCACCCAGGCCGATTAACAGACCAGCGGCCGCGCCAAGCGCAGCACCCCCCGGACCACGCAGGACAGCCCTGATTTCGTCGTCGTAAGGTCCGATGACGCTGATCTGTTCTTGAGAAACTCCTGCCGCCTGAAGCGCGGCAACGGCACGCGCTGCCTGGTCGCGGGAATCGAAAAGTCTGCTGATTGTTCGCATTTTGACACTGCCCATCGCATAGTCGCCCGCCGCTCGTTTCGACGCGGGGGGCGTCTCCTCCCCTCGCGTTCAGGTCACTGAATGATCTTGACGATCTTGCGTGTGCCGGGATCAACAAGAACGGTGCGATTGTCAACGACGACGTAGCGATACTCGACGTCGGGAACCTCGTGAAGCTCGACCGTCTCGGGTATCGTTGAACCGATATTGAGTTCCACCCCAGGGAGTTCCACGGATGCGAGCGGCTGCTTTTTCACATATTCCCTGATCACGGTCTCCTGTTCAGGCGCGATGATCACATCCTGAGCGGCAACAGCGCCAACGCTGGCCAGCAGAAAAAGGCCCGCGGCTGCGGTGGAAAGATGCATTCTCATAACTGCCTCCTTTATGTCTGTGACTTGTAAGCCTATTTGCGCCGGACGGCATCAGCGCCTTGCTTACCCAAACTTGAGGCAGCCGCAAACGTTCCTTAGCTGGGCTTCGGTCCAATTCGGCAGGGCCTTTGCGTAGGACCTAAGTCTGACGCGTCGCGCCCAAAGGGCGATGCCGCGGGTTTCGGGGCGCACCGACTGCACGCTTCAATTGCTATGAACCATGGGTGCTATGAAACGTAGGGCGCTATGAACCGTAGGCGACAGCGAAACGGCAAGAAGGCCCGCCGCGTCCAAGCGGCGAGCTTCTCCTCCCCAGGCCATTTCAGTCAATCGATGATTTTAACGATCCTGCGTGTGCCTGGATCAACAAGAACGGTCCGATTGTCGACGACGACGTAGCGATATTGGACGTCGGGAACCTCATGAAGCTCGACCGTCTCGGGCAGCGCCGAGCCGATATTGAGCTCCACGCCAAGCAGGTTCACCGAGGCGAGCGGCTGCTTTTTCACATACTCCCTGATGACGGTCTCCTGTTCGGGCTGGATGATCACGTCCTGGGCAGCCACGGCGCCGACACTTGCCAGCAGCAGAAATCCTGCGGCTGCAGTGGAAAGATGCATTCTCATAAGTTTTTCCTTCCTAATGAGCTGTCTTGCGCTGGGACGCATCTTCGTCGCGCCAAGCTCGCCTTCAACATCGAGACAGCTGCAAACGTTCCGCGGCTGGGCTTCGGTCCGACCAGAGACGCCGTGCCGTTGGACCTAAGTCTGAATTGTCGTGCGCAAAGGGCGACGATGGCGTGTGGCCCGGAACCACGACTGCCAGCACTCGTTGCTCGCCGTGCGTCACGGGAGGAATCGATGGAGAATAGTGTTCACCAAGCCCGCTGGCTACTTGCACCGGTCTTCGCTGTCTCCATTGCCTTCCTGGCAATTGGAATAGTCGTCAGCTGACGAACGACCGACTTGACGATGTGGCTGATGGACGAAGATATCTGCGCAGCTAAGTCCCTTCCTGCGCCGATAAGGGACCACCCGCCATTCCTCGATTTGGCGGGTGGTCCCTCGTTTGCGTCCAATGTTCAAACGAGCTTCAGTGGGAAAACGGAAATGGACGACAACAACAAAGATCGATCGTTTCTCGACCGCGACCGCCTGTCGGTGGACCAGTATTACGAGGTGGAGCATTTCGCGCGAGAAAATGGCGTTTCGCCCAGCCAGGTCAGCAGGCTGATCAAAAAGAACGGCAACGATCGGATGACCCTTACGCAAGCGGTGAGAGCATTGCGCGACCGGAAGTGAAAGTACGCAGCACCTTCCGCCGCTGCCAGGGGCGACAGGTGCCGGTAGCACGTGGTTGAGGCGTCATATTTGCTGCCTCGCTCAACCATGGCAGTGGCGCTTGCGCAAAAAACCGCAGGGTTGCGGTTTTCGTCCAGCTCGCAAGCCCTAAGTTCCCTTGTTATTGATCGGTGCAGATCAAAGATGGCGTCATTTAGCGTCGTTCGACGACAGATTGGCTGGTTCTCTCGAATCGTGCCGCTGGCGCGACGCGCCGCCGACCGGGCCGGTGGAGATATGGCGCCATACAGACCGACAAGATTGCTCGATCGGTGGAATGCACTGTCGCTGGCCACTCAGTTTCTGCTCGCCGGCGGGCTGTTTTCGCTGTCGGCGATGATCGTGGTTGGAATGTCCGTGACAAGCCAGATTGAAGCCGCGGTCACCCGGAACTCGGCCGCCTCTACCGCTCTTTACGTCGACAGCGTCATCGCGCCGCTGCTTCCCGACATGCGCAGGAGCGAGATGCTGGACGAGAGCGTTGCGCACGCGCTGGATGAAACGCTGGGACAAGGCGCGCTCGGCAAAAGGCTCGAATCGTTCAAGCTATGGCGCCGCGATGGCACCATCCTCTATTCAACCAATAAAAGTCTGGTCGGGAAGCGCTTTCCACTCAAAGACAATCTCCGGGCCGCATTCGCAGGCGACATGGTTGCTGAAATGGACAGGCACTACGATAACCAGGCTGAGAGGGACAGCGGCCTGCATCTTCTTGAAATCTATAATCCGATGCTTCAGCCATGGTCGGGCGAAGTCGTGGCTGTTTTGGAATTCGACGAGATCGCCACCGATTTTGAAAGGGATCTCCGGCAGGCACTCGTTCGGACCTGGTTCGATGTCGCAGCCGTCACCGCGGTTTTTTTCCTCGGTCTTTCGGTGATCGTTTTTCGTGGCAGCCGCACGATTCGTTCGCAGAGCCGCTCCTTGAAGCAGCGCATTGCCGAACTTTCCGTCCTGGTTGCTCAAAACAGAATGTTGAGGCTGCGGGTGCAGCGTGCTTCGCAGCGCGCCACGGCACTTAACGAACGTTACCTCAGGCGGATCGGCGCTGACCTGCACGACGGGCCGGCGCAACTGGTTGCCCTCGCTGCGCTAGGGATTGATAGCCCCGTGCTAGCCGATCCTGCCACCCCGGCTGCGGCGCGCGCGCGGGAATTGCAGGTGGTCAAAGCGAATCTGGACGATGCAATGCGAGAAATCAGGAATGTCAGCAAGGGTCTTATGCTGCCGCATGTCGAGAATGCCGAGTTGACGGAAATCCTCGAGCTTGCCGTGCGAGCGCACGAAGAGCGGACCGGCGTCAAAGTGATGCTGTCCATGACCGGGAACCACACACCCTTGTCGCCAGCGGCCAAGATCTGCATCTTTCGCTTCATTCAGGAGGCGCTGAACAACGGCTTCCACCATGCCGGGGGTGCCGGTCAATCAGTCGCGAAACAATTCGACGGGGAGCGCGTTTCTATCGAGGTTTCCGACACCGGCCCAGGTTTCGACCCGAAGATCATCCACCCTGAACGGCTGGGGCTCATCGGGCTGCGTGAGCGGGTAGAAAGCCTCGGCGGCCAATTTGATGTAACATCTTCACAGGATGGCACGGTGGTGAAAATGGTTCTCAACACAGTCGAAATAGGACAGGCGTGATGGCAGCGGCCATAAAGCTCGCCATTGTCGACGACCATCCGCTGTTCAGGGAAGGCGTTGTGCGCACCCTCGAGCAGATCGGCGGGTTCGAGATCGTTGCCCAAGGCAGCAGCAGAGATGACGCCTTGCGGATATCGGAAGACCAGCAACTCGATATTCTGCTGATGGACATCTCGGTGCCTGGAGGGGGCCTCAGCGCGGTCGAACCGGCTCTGGAGCGGCACCCGGATCTGAAAATCGTGATGCTGACCGTTTCGGAGGAAAACCAGCACGTCATGACCGCCTTGCAGAGCGGGGCAAGAGGCTACGTCCTGAAAGGCGTCGGATCGAGAACCCTGGCCGCCATACTGCGCACGGTGGCGATGGGCGAACGGTATGTTTGTCCGCAATTGTCGGCGCGCGTGTTGGTCGACCTGTCCAGCCAACCAACCGCGATCGAGAAACCCGACGTTCTGGCCGAACTCACCAGTCGCGAAAGAGAGATCCTGACGCTCGTTGCCGCGGGATTGAGCAACAAGCGGATCGGTCTTCAGCTGAACCTGCACGAGAAAACCATAAAGCATCACATGACGCGGATTCTGGCCAAGCTCAATGTGAGCAACCGCACCGAAGCCGCGATGACATTGCGCGACGCGACCGAGCATCAGCATCCGCCTGTCCGCGATCCTGCATGAAGCAAGACAGCCTTGCGGCCTGTGGAACGCGCCATCACTCGATCATCCGGAGCAGTCTTGCCCGATCGGATTTCTTTGCCTGCCGCCGAATGATGGTGCGGCCCATGGCATCGCGCATCTCGTAATGGCCGCCGTCGATGCGCTCGCTCAGCCCGTTGGAATGCACCACACCCACGCTTGCCCCGCGCACCTCGATCCGGTCTCCAGTGGTCACGTTAATATACGTCTTGGGCTTGTTGCCAGGATTTAGCGCGGTAGCCGGATTTGTCGGGGGAGTGACGTTCAGTGCTTTTGTTTCGTTCGCATTGCCGTTCGGGTCCGTGGCCTGTGGGGCTGCGGCATTTCCAGGGTCTGTGGCATTTCCAGGGTCTGTGGCATTTCCAGGAGCGTTTCCAGAGTTGCCGGGGCTTTCAGTGTCTCCTGAGTTGCCGGAGCCAGAGTTGCCGGAGCCAGTGTTGCCGGAGCCAGTGTTGCCGGAGCCAGTGTTGCCGGAGCCGGAGTTGCCGGAGTCTGAGTTCCCAGCGTTCCCAGAGTTCCCTTGTGCCCAGGCGGCCTGTGGGCTTAGCGTCAGGGACAGGCCGTCCTGTGCCACACGGTAGGGGCTGACGACGAGAACCAGGGCCGATGCGCTCAGGCAGATGGCGACGCGAAGCCCTCGAAGAGATTTGAGACTGCGCTGCGATTGAGGCCGGGCAGGCCGCGCACCGGCGAGAACTCTTGTCTCACAATGCTTCGGGCGCTGCGGCCGTATTGCGTCTGTGATCAATGAACTTGCCAATAGCACGCCAGAATATCCTTTTACCGTCACGCCCAATGTTGCATTTCTACCTATTTCGAATTCGTCCAGGCCAATCCTTCGCTCGGCAATCCGTCGCCCCAGTCAATCCTCTGAACTCTGCACCGATTTATCAGGCTTTCGCCATCATCGGGCTGTGTCAAGACCCACCAGTCTCAAGGGGGAGAACCGGTGGGCCTCGTTGGCGCAGGAAGGGACTCATGACTGCGCGAGTGCGTTGCCTTCATCGGTGGACCTCATCAGCCGATGAAAAGCCCGACGGCGGCGACCCCGAACACCAGGCCAAATACCGGAAAAAGCAGCCAACGTGCCTGGTGAATGCTGGGGTCCATTGCAGCCTCCTGTCACGGTGTCGGCATCGCAACGACGCCTGCAGGAACTCGGTTCCTACAAACTCCCCCATTTCAGGCTTTTGCCATAGCGGTCCCGGACCAAAGCACTGCCTGGGCCAGCCCATGGTCGGCAAGCGGCCAGACCGAAGTCCTAGCTCAGGCCTTTTGAGCAGGGAGGACGCCGTCCAGATGTAATCCTGGTGGGAAGCGGCTGGAAGGAACCTCGACACGCAGAGAGCCTGTCAGTTTGAACAGGCGTAATAGCCGTGCCTTCGGTGGCAGAGACTTGTCGATGCAGACGAGGGGTCCGCCGTGGGGGCAGCGGACCCCTCGATTAACCCGAACTAGGGCGTCAGGTCAGAATAAGGACGATCTTGAATGTATCCGGGTCGACGATGACGATACGGCCATCGGCCAACACGAAATACTGGTACTCTTCGTAAGCTGGGACGATCTCGATGATTCGCCGTGGCAGAGGACGCAGTTCAACCCTCTGCCGCGGAACCTCGACACCGACTGAGATGTCAAAGTCGACGTCGGCAACCGGTTCGACCTTTTCCTGCTTGAGGATCTGGGTGACTTGCGTTTTCTGCTCAACGGTCACATTGCTGATCGCGCCGGTCTCCGTCTCATCCTGTGACTGAGTAGTGCCCTGAGTCTGCTGCTCGGTGGCAGTACCGGCCTCGCCCTGGGTCTGCTGCTCGGTCTGGGTCTTGGCCTTGTCCTGCGCCTGTTGCTCGGTCGTGGCGCCGGCCTCGCCCTGGGTCTGCTGCTCGGTCTGGGTCTTGGCCTTGTCCTGCGCCTGTTGCTCGGTTGTGGCGCTGGCCTCGCCCTGGGTCTGCTGCTCGGTCTGGGTCTTGGCCTTGTCCTGAGCCTGTTGCTCGGTTGTGGCGCCGGCCTCGCCTTGCGTCTGCTGCTCGGTTGTGGCGCCGGCCTTACCCTGTTCGCCCATCGCACCTTCCGGGCAACCGGCCGAGCCGGCCGGGCAGTCGGTGCCGGACTGGCTTTGGGCCGGCTGCTGTTCCTGAGCGAATGCTGCGCCACAGCCAACGCCTATGGCCAGCATACTGGTGATCAGAACTTTTTTCACGAGACGTCTCCTTCGAAAAGTCTGTCCCTTCATGGGGAAAACCACCTCTGGAATGTTTTGTTCCAAGCGAATTGACCGGGCGCGGAAGCCGCGTCCAGGCGCGCGCCGGAGTGAGCCAGCAAGCGCGCCGAATAGGCCGTGTCCTTGTTCCAGCAGAGGCGCGGGCTCTCCGTTCGGCCCACTCTTCCAACTGGCGGTTGGTAGACGCCGGGCAGCCGGCACGCGAATGATTTTTCTCGGTCCGCGCGCAGCGGGCACATTCTCAGCCCCCAAGCCGTGCTTGGTGACCGCTTGATCGCCCCGTCGCACCTGCGGGTACGGCGGACTTTTTTGCCTGCGCCAGCCTGTGAGGCTGGAACACTGTCCTGCGACGAAAGTTTAGTGCCAGCAGCGTAGTATTGTCCCCTCATACAATGCTGCGAGATCGGAAGCTCCGGTCAGCCCGCGTCTTCTCCCCGAGGGCGCGGGCTTTCTGCTGTTGTCCAGGCTTTCCGGCATGACGAATGCTGCCGACAGCCTTTGCGAGAGTTCGGTTTCATCGGGAGCGATGGCGTTCAGACCGTCCTCGGCTGCGGGTTGCAGCGCTACACAGCGACGTTCCGCATGCGGTCCCTGTCCTGCGAGGAGGTTTGCTTCAGTCCCGAATTGGCCGTTCCTTGACAGCAAAAAGTGCGCTTCACATATTTTCCGCAGCCGTCGCTCACGGCTCTCGTGGAAGCTCAAACACTCGTTCAGTTGAATGGAGGTTGTAATGAACGACAGGACTTTCGACCGGCCTGTTTTCGTCAGGAAAGGGGAGTTCATGGTGGAGGAAATCGAATGCTTGGCCGATGCTTTCGAGTTCCTCCAGGAATGGCCGAACAATCGCCGAGGGCCAATCTTTGACACGGCGTTCCGCGCCTGCCAGCGCGCCTATGATGGCCAGATTCCCATTTCCGTTGCACGCGAGGCTTTCGCCGGCTTCGCGAGATCGGCCAAAATACTCGAGGACGCCTCTGCAGCTATGCCCTGGATGACGGCACAGAAAACCGGTCGCGGTGGCGTGACGGCGTAACCGATGTAGCTGCCTAAAGCGCGTCGCGTTGGAATGGACCCATGCGACGCATGCGGCGCGCTTAGGGTTTTTGAAGTTATGCACGCCGTATTGCAAAACCGCTGCGCACCCTCGGTTCCAGCCCGAGGACGTGCTTTTGCGCGACATGCATCAGCGGAAAGATGGCCGGTGAGCGGTGTTCGACGCCGCGCACGCCTGCTTCGTTTTAGACTTTGAACCGTAATGTCTTCGCCTACATGATTTCCGTCCGCACGTGGTCCGTCAGAGAGGCGTCCGAGGACGTTGCGCAGGTATCCTGTTCCCCATCGGGTTGATGCTAGGCCTGCTTCTACTCCCTTTGCTTGGTGCATGGCCTATGAGGCACCGCCTTTCTGCTGTCCGACAACGTCATCTATCTGTCATATTGTGAACTTCCCGAAAACTTAGCCGACGATAGACTCCCTGCCTGAACACCCCAAAGCGTGGCCAATGCTGGGCGACAGGGAAGGGGGGAGGGAAATGGGGAGGCAAGGCGGTGTCAATGCGACAAGGGGGGCACTTCTTGCCCTGAAATGCGCGTTGCTGCTCGCAGTGATCCTCCTCACCAATCATGGCTTTATCGACCGCATCCGGTTGCTCATTGACGATCAGCGCCAGCTGACCTTGATGATCTTCAGCATCATCTGGGTCATCTCTGTGTTGGCAGTGTTGGCCGCTGCCTTTCATCCCAACTGGATCATTCGGCTCCTGTGGGCCGTCCCCCTCGCGATATCAAGCGCCGCAGCCTATGGCTATTACCTTGTCCAAGGATCCGAGTTCTTCATCTTCGACGTTCTCAATTTCTGGACGGTCCGTCACGAGGCTCACAGGGCATCCGAATTTTATTCCAACGCGATTTGGTGGTCGGTCGCTGTCGCGATATTGGGTGTTGTCGCAATCGCCATGCCCCCCTCCCTTCCGCCACTGGCGACACGCAAGACCAGATACTGGTCACCACTAGTGCCCATGTTGCCGATCGTCCTCATTGCGGGCGTGGTTATTTATCGAGAGGGCAAAGGTTCAGAAGCGTTGCCGAAGCAGTTCTCGCCGCTGTCCCTGGCAGCGATCGCAGCTTACAAGTTGAACAGTGGAACGTTCCCGGAGCGGGAAATCGTATCCATGACGCCGGAACGAAACCAGGCGCGGGCTATCGTGCTGCTGGTCGACGAAAGCATTCGGTCCGACTTCGTAAGTCTTGAGCCCCGCAACCCCGTCACTCCGCAACTGGCCGAACTCAGAAGCCGATTGATTGATTTTGGCCCCGCTGTGTCCGGCTCGAATTGTTCTCTTCAATCGAACGCATTGCTTCGCTTCATGGCCTATCCTCGAGATCTAGTCCAGTCAGTCAAGGCGAGCCCGACAGTTTGGCAGTATGCAAAGAGGGCAGGTTATCGCACCGTGTTCATAGACGCCCAGGCAGGTTTCGTCACCGTCTATGGTAAACTGCAAAACTACATGACGCCCGCCGAAGCGATTTCGATCGACCGATTCTACAAGTTGGACAATGCAATTCGAACGCATGATCTCGACGATGAACTCATTAATATCGTGCTCAAGGAAATGAGCGTCGGCGATCATGTTTTTATCTACGCGAACAAGAATGGCGCGCATTTCCCCTACAGTGACGGGTCGCCTGCGGAGTTTGCATCCGACGCCGGCACCTCAGGGACGCTTCAATCCTATGCAAACGCGGTGCGCTGGTCGACAGACCGCACTTTGTCCCGTTTGATCGATGGGGTCGACTGGAGGGACGCAACGATGATTTACACGTCGGACCATGGACAAAATTTCAGCGTCGGCCGTCTCACGCACTGCAGTTCATATACGAATGTAGACCCGAACGAAGCCATAGTTCCAATGTTGGTTTCAACCGGGGATGAGGAGCTTCGGGCCCGCTTTGAGAAAGTCGCCACGCAATATCCGAACATGGCCACTCATTTCGCGATAGCGCCAACGCTGTTGGAGTTGATGGGGTACCGACCATCCGAAATATCGGCTCGATACGAAAGCTCCCTCCTTCACAGCCTTACATCGCAGCTTCAGTTCGTAACAGACGATATCCTCGGATTGTTCTCCAATCGTCCCGCTTGGCACTCCGTCGATCCAACGATTCAAAAGGGTCGGCAGCGGCTTGACCTCCTGGTTACGCTGACGAACTCGCGTCCGAATATTTGCGAGGGCGGCATTGGCTGCGTCGCAGGTCCGGAACCAATCTCGAGCGAATAGCAGGGGATGGCAGAGAAAAAGGAAGATCGACAATGGCGAAAGAACGCAAGTCGGCTGACGCGGCATTGAACGACAGCAAGAACACGCTATCGGATGGTCGCAAAACGCATTCTCGACTTGTCCAGCAGATACCCAATGCCATAACAGCGCTGGCGCTTTGCTCGGGCTTGGCTTCCGTTCGCTTCTCGATCGAAAACGAGTTCGAATTCGCACTGTTGGCGATCGTCGTGGCAGCAGTGCTCGACGGTCTTGATGGCCGTCTGGCGAGGCGATTGCATGCGTCGTCACAGTTCGGAGCCGAATTTGACAGTCTTGCGGATTTTCTTAGCTTCGGCGTAGCGCCGATCGTCCTGCTTTTCTTTTGGGGCGAGGCATTGATGACCGGCCCGTTCAGCCTGTGCCTAATGGCATTCGCTCTTGCTTCGGCCGCGCGCCTGGCGCGCTTCAATGCGCAGTCAAATTCGGCAGCAGCGGCATGGCAGAAAGCGTATTTCACTGGGATGCCGACACCGGCCGCTGCCCTAACGGTTTTGTTGCCCATATCGCTGGCTCCGCCGACACCTGCAACTGTTCAGATTGCGGGGCTGCACGCAGCTCTGATCGCTTTCTTGATGGTTTCGACGATCCCGACTTTTTCCGGGAAGAAGTGGGCTTGCCAAGTCTCCAAGAGGACGATGATTGCGTTGTTCTTGGCAGTCGCAGGGCTGGTTGCGGCCGTCGTGCTCTACCCCAGCGAGTTTCTGGTTGTTCTGACTGTCCTTTATCTCGCCTCCATTCCGATCAGCTGGATCAGTTTCCGTCATGATGAGAAAATTCACGACGAAATCGATGTCGAAACCGCTCGGGTAGTGGAATGACATCTGGAAGCCTTGATGGCTGTCCAGGTCCCGGCTCGGGCAGGCAGCAACTACCTCGCGGCAACGGCCGCCTCCCACCTTTGGCGACCTTCCGAACGTCTGCAACGAGCAGGGCCGCGCCGCTCTTCCCCGATCTGTGAGGACGGTCTCGGGCGGGTACCAAGCGTTCGATTCAATCCACTCTAGCCGGGTTTTTGCACAGCGCTGAACGTTTGGCGGCCTAGGTGTTGATCTTCCGAAGCGGAAGCAGCAGTCCTTTTCAGGGCCGTTCGCCGCAACTGGCGCATCTACTGCTTTTCGATCCCCGTGAACGGCAATGCCGGCGCTGACCGCGCAAACGCGGACGTGCCTCGCCTGTGTGACGCATTCAGAAACCACGTTTCTAAGGTCATGCAAATTGCGCAGTCTAATCCAGCATCGCCCGGCGAGCTAGCTTTAGCGCTAGCCACCAGATTGCCAATGTCTCAGTCGGCCGGGAAGCCCCAGGCCGCTTGGGAAACCTGTTCGGGTGGAGCAACCCAGGAGAACCTACCGGCCATGATCTCACTGAATATCAACGGGCGAGAGCACGAGATTGACGTTGACCCCGAAACCCCGATCCTTTGGGTCCTGCGTGACACGCTGGGAATGAGCGGCACCAAATTCGGCTGCGGCGCAGCGCTCTGTGGCGCCTGTACGGTGCATCTGGATGGCGAGGCAATCCGCTCGTGCAGCACACCGGTTTCCGCCGTTGAAAGCGGCAAGATCACCACGATTGAAAAGACAACCGACGGCACCGACCGTGTCGGCGCGGCTGTCCAAGCTGCATGGGTCAGGCACGACGTGGCACAATGCGGCTACTGTCAGAGCGGCCAGATCATGAGCGCGACGGCCTTGCTCGCGTCGCTGTCGCCCGGAGCGCAGCCGACCGCCGAAGAGATCGACTCCGCCATGGCCGGAAACATCTGCCGCTGTGGAACCTATGCCCGTATCCGCGCCGCTATAGCCGACGCCGCCAGCACCCTCGTCTGAAGGAGACGCATATGTTCCCCAACATGGATCACAAAGAGCTGCCGCGCGCGTTGCAGCACATCATGGAACGGGGCCGCTCAACGACGGTCCAGGCGATGCCACGCCGCAGCTTTCTCAAGCTGACGGGGACCCTCGGCCTGGCTGTCGGCATTTTCCCTGATTTGGCAGTCGCGCAGTCGTCCGAGGTCGATGAGGCGGCAGCCAGTCTGAAGCCGACCGAGCAGCCCTCTGCATTTGTCCACATCGCGCCCAATGGAGAGGTTACGGTCACGATCAACCGGCTGGAGTTCGGTCAAGGCGTCCAAACGGCATTGCCCATGATCCTTGCCGAAGAACTCGATCTGGACTGGAACCTGGTGCGCAGCCAACTCGGCACCAATGACATGGCCTATGTCGATCCGCTCTTCGGCATGCACCTTACCGGCGGTTCGAACACAATCAAGAACAGCTTTACGCAGTATCGCGAACTGGGTGCTCGTGTTCGCGCCATGCTGCTGGCGGCCGCTGCGACCCGCTGGAATGTGGATGTGTCCACTCTGCGAACCGAGGCCGGCGCGGTTCTGGCCTCCGATGGCCGCAAGCTCGGTTATGGAGAGCTTGCCGAGGCGGCCATGGCCTTGCCGGTGCCGCAGAAGATTGCGCTGAAGGATCCCAAGTATTTCCGCATCATCGGCCAGCCCACCCGGCGTTTGGACGCTCAAGCCAAGAGCAGCGGCCAACAGAGTTTTGGCATCGACTTCAAGCTGCCGGGACAGTTGACGGCCGTGGTGGCTCGTCCTCCGGTCTTCGGAGCCAAGATAGCCACCCTGGACGACAGCGCAGCCCGGGCGGTCAAGGGCGTGAAGGCCGTCCTGCGCGTGCCGCTGGATCGCGGTGCCGAGGGCGTGGCCGTCGTGGCCGACGGATATTGGCAGGCGTCTCAGGGCCGCGATGCCCTCAACGTGGAGTGGGACACATCGGCCGTCGAAAAGGTCGATAGCGAACGGCAACTCGCGCACTATCGCGAGATGGCCAGTCGGCCCGGCCCGCGCCAGTTCGATTCCGACATGGTGCCATTGGAAACGGCGCCGCTGAAGCTGGAAGCTGAGTTCGTGTTCCCGTATCTCGCCCACGCGGCGATGGAACCGCTGAACTGCACGGTACGACTTGCCGATGATCGTGCCGAGATCTGGATGGGAAGCCAAAGTGCCGGACCCGATGCCGCCGCTGCCGCAGCCGCGCTCGGCCTCAAGCCGGAACAGGTCGTGCTTAACGTGCAGATGTCGGGCGGCGGCTTCGGTCGGCGCTTTTCCAGCACCTACGACACCGTGGTCGAGGCCTGCGAAATAACCAAGGCCGCCAGGTCGGCGGGGCTGAATGCACCGATCCGTACGCTTTGGAGCCGCGAGGACGATATGAGGGGCGGCTACTATCGTCCATTGCACCTGCACCGCGCCCGCATCGGCTTTGACAATCAAGGCAAGGTGCTGGCCTGGGATCACAGCATCGTCGGCCAGTCGATACTTACCGGAACCGTGTTCGAGCAGTTCATGGTGAAAAAACGGCATCGACGCCGCCACGACGGAGGGCATGCGGGCTCCCTATCCGCTTCCAATGCGGCTGACCGTGCATCATGCCAAGGACAACGTGCCGGTTCTGTGGTGGCGCAGCGTCGGCTCCACCCATACGGCTTATGTGATGGAGACCCTGCTCGACGATATAGCGCGTGCAACCGACCAAGACCCTGTAGCCTACCGCATACAGCTCTTCGGCGATCAGCACATCCGCCATCGTGACGCATTGCAACTGGCCGTTGACAAGAGCGGGTACGGCAAGACGCAATTGTCCGAGGGGCGGGCCTGGGGTGTGGCGGTGCACGAGTCCTTCAGCTCAGTGGTCGCTTACGTGGTGGAAGCCTCTGCTGCCGATGGACAGCCTAAACTGCATCGGGTCACGGCCGGGGTTCACTGCAATCTGGCCGTCAACCCTCTGACCGTGGAGGCGCAGGTACAGGGCGCGGCGATCATGGGCTTGTCGATGTGCCTGGCAGGCTCTGCAATAACGCTCAAGGACGGCGTCGTCGAGCAGAGCAACTTCAGTGACTATACGGTGGCGCGCATCACGGACGTGCCGGAATTCGACATCCACATCGTGCCTAGCGCCGAACCGCCCACGGGCATGGGCGAGCCCGGCTTGCCACCATTGGCGCCGGCATTTGCCAACGCAATAGCACGGCTCACGGGAAAACCGCTGCGTCAATTGCCGTTCAATCTGACGTAGCCGTTTTTACGCCAGACCGCTTCTGCTCGCTGCTTGCTGTTCCGGCAGCGAGCGAGGCAGATAACGCCTTGTCGGCGCTCGGCTGCCATCGGGGGGCGGAATCCGCGCAGTACCAGACAGTCTCGAATGCCGACTCGTGCCGGCGGGGCTGGGCGGAGCATAAATATGTCGAGACAGGCATGCTGATTATCCGCCATGATCCTCATGGATATAGAAATGAGGTTTATAGGTGAGAAGAGGCGACTTCAGCGAATGGGCTGTGTTTATCGCGGTTGCCGAGGAGGGGAGTTTTACACGCGCGGCCGCAAAGCTCGGCCTCTCCCAATCCGCGCTCAGCTATGCGGTGCGCATGCTCGAACAACGGATCGGTGTGCGGTTGATCTCGCGAACGACGCGCAGCCTGTCGCTGACCGAGGCAGGCGAAAGGCTGCTTATCAGCCTGCGGCCGGCATTCGACCATATCGACAGTGAAATTGCTGCGCTCACCGCGCTTCGCGACAAGCCTGCAGGCACGATCCGCATCACCACGTTCCGGCATGCCGCCCAAACTGTCCTGTGGCCCGTATTGTCGAAACTGCTGCAGAATTATCCCGACATCACGGTTGAGGTCCATGTCGATGAAGGTCTCACCGACATTGTCGCAGAGCGCTTCGACGCCGGTATCCGCATGGGCGAACAGGTGCAAAAGGACATGGTTGCGGTTCGGATCAGCCCAGACGTCAGGATGGCAGTCGTGGGATCTCCGTCGTACTTTGCCAATCGTCCCGCCCCGCAGACACCCCGCGACCTGAGCGAACACCGATGCGCAAGCTATCGCCAGAACTCCGGGGGCGGCCTTTATGCCTGGGAGTTCGAACAGGACGGCGTCGAACTTGAGGTCCGGGTCGATGGACCGGTTATCTTCAACGACAACGAGATGCTCTTGCATGCCGCGGTCGATGGCTCGTGTTTGGTGTACACGTTCGAAAACCAGATATCCCAGCATGTTGCGGACGGCCGCCTGGTCCGGGTACTGGAAGACTGGTGCGCGCCATATTCGGCTACCACCTCTATTATCCAAGCCGGCGGCAGCATACTGCCGCCTTCACGCTTCTGGTCGACGCCCTCCGATACAGGGGCTAAGGGCGGCCGACCATTGATCAATCTGATTTCTAACTTCATGCCGATTACGCCGTCTAATCGGCCGGCGCGACACTGGCCTTCGAGCTCAGCACCAACCTGGCCACCGCCAAAGGCAGCCACGTATAGCGTTACTGGGGCGTTCAGAGGGCTCCTGCGCGCCGTAGCGTAGAATGGGCGTTGGCTCCCCGGGCCGAACGATACTGCGAACTATGTGCTGCCGATTCCCCTCGAAACTACGCCACAGCCCACTATCAGGATGCGGAAGCGTGATCGCGATCGCGCGGAGCGGATCCGGCTTGCCGGTGGTCCGAAGCCAACATTGAGGGAACGCGCCGTCCGGCTCGCTCTTGAGAAGGGTGAAGTCCGGACAAAGACCTGACCGACATCGGCGTTCCTCGCTGCTACCTCGCCCGCATATGCGAGGAAGGGTTGCTCGTGAAGGTGGGTTACGGCCGCTATCGTGCGGCCGTTCCTAACGCGGCTTGATGGCAAATACGAACGGCTCTTGAGGGGCACAAGATGCTGACGAGAACCGGAGTAGGATTAGGTACGCCGGCGCAGAAAAGGCGGGGCTTGAGCTCTGGAACGGGCAGTCGCGCCCCAATGTCGGCCATTGGGCTAGTGTCTGCCACATCCCGAAAGCGGCCTCCGGAGACCGAGCTGTAAGTCTCCTTCCGCGCCGTTAGTAGCCGGAGAGCTCCTCGCGGCGTACAGCCTCGTCGTTGACGCCCAACCCGCTGAGCATGTCGTGCATGGCTCCGACCATCGCCGGCGATCCCGCAAGGTCGTAGATAGGAGCGAGCACGTCGGGCAGATGGCGCCGCATCATCGCGGCGTTGATCGCTCCGGTCTGCCCATCCCAGGGTTGAGCCGCTTCACTGGCCGCTGTCATCGTGGCGACAACGTTGAAATTAGGGTTGGTCTTCTGCAGCCTTTGCAGCCGCGTTGTTCCTCGCGGCCAAGGCGCAGGCGGCAGAATTCGACACCATGTTCTACGCGGTGCAACGCTCGAGTTGATCGCGGGGGCGACGAACATCGCGCTGCTCAGTATCAACATGCGTGACGGTTTCAAGCTATCAGGTAGGCACAATCGCCGGAGCGTTACGCATGAAGTGCAGCTGGTTGGCTGCGACATGGTTGCCGACGACACCATGGCGTTCCGCTTCGCCAAGCCGGCCGGTTTCCATCATTTAGCCGGCCAGTCGATATCGCTCACGCTGCTCAACCCGTCCGAGACGGACGGCAAGGGTAGCTCCCGCCACCTCACGCTGGCCAGCGGGCCAGAGGAGCCGGAGTTGATGGTCACAACGCGCCTCCGCGATACGGCATTCAAGAGTTCCCTGGCGTCGCTCCCGATCGGCGGCGCGGTGCGCATGACCGGTCCAAATGGCGACTTGACCCTGCACGACGATCCGATGCGACCGGCGGTGTTCCTTGCCGGCGGCATCGGCATCACGCCGTTTCTGGCCATGGCTCGCTATGCCTCCGCGGCAAGGCTGCCCCACCGCATCACGCTATTTTATTCGAACCGCCGGCCGGAGAACGCAGCCTTTCTTGGGGAACGAGGGGATAAGCACCAGGATGCCGTTTGCCGCAATCACCGGCATGCGCCTGAGCTTCGCGCCGACGACACCGGCCCGCCGTCCGCCGGAAAGGGCAAGGCCCGAGGCGCCTGCTGCAGCGACGGCAGGGACCAGCAGCAGGAAGCCCCATGGTATGGCCGTCTTGACGGCGATGATGGTGGCCTGCGATGCGAACAGTTCACTGAGAGCGGTCGAGAGCCAGAAGGTCAGGATCGTTAGGAGTGCGATCGTGCCGGCGACGGGATGAATGAGCTTGGTCATGGCTTCTGTGTCTTTCACCGACTGATGGCGAGCAAGCCCAGCACCGAGGCGGCGGCGGCAAGCCCGATGCGGACGTAGTGAATCAGGATCCAGGTGTTGAGCCGGTCAGAAACCTGGTCGAGGGGCAGGGATTTGGCCGCGAACTGCGCGTTGGTTGGCACGAACCAGATCATTGTGAGCGCCAGGACGCCCGCGATGCAGGCGGCCGATCCGATCCAGAGCATACGCGGCCCACCGTCGCCCCAGCCGAGCCAGAGGGAGCCGATCAGGCCGACGAGGGTCGGAACGACGACAAGAGGAATCACCCCCGAAATGAACCCGTTGTTCTGGCTGAACCAGTCGAGGAACTCGGCTGCGGGAAGGCTCCTCCAGTAGCCGCCGAGCGTCACACCAATAGTCAGCATGACTCCGGCGAACATGGCCGTACCCGTGACGGCGAGTATGTTGAACAGGAGTCGCATCGGACTCTCTCCTCTTGGCTTGATTTCGATTGTGATGACTTCGGGCTGCCAGCAGGCTCTATGCGATGCAAATGCCGGGTACCGCGACCTTCTGGAACAGGTGCGGCGAGGCGACCGCCGACGACGGATAGGCTCCCAGTTTCGCTCTGAATTCGGGATGCGTGAACGCGGCCCGGAAGGCGGCCGTCGATTCCCAGACTGCGTAGTTCAGGTAGGTCGGGCTTTCGCCGATGGCGCGGTGGAGCTGGATGGAAATCAGGCCCGGCTGGGTCTTCATGAAGGACGCATCGTCCTCCCAGACCTGAAGAAACACTGCCTCGTCGGTGGGATCGAGCGTGAACAGATTGATGAGTACGACGGCATCGGCATCGATTCCGATCTGACGGTCGATGGGAAAGGCGGGATCGAGAGGGCGCATAGTGGGCATGGTAGGGCTCCGGCGTTGGGTTTGACATCATAATGTCGAGTAGGTACCATCGACACATAATGAATTGACATCATCATGTCAACAGCATCATATGGTGACAAATGAACA
Source organism: Mesorhizobium sp. WSM4820 (assembly GCF_055811075.1). NCBI lineage: Bacteria > Pseudomonadati > Pseudomonadota > Alphaproteobacteria > Hyphomicrobiales > Phyllobacteriaceae > Mesorhizobium > Mesorhizobium sp. WSM4820. The sequence goes on from NZ_JBVVQN010000033.1 coordinate 35,159, forward strand.
AACCGCAGCGGACCTCAGCCGGAGACGCCTTGACCGATCTCATTCTGACGATGTTCCGGGTGAACAACCTGACCCTCACCTGGGGCGACCGGCTCGTCGCTCCTCTCGGGCTGACCAGTGCCCGTTGGCAGATCCTGGGGGCTATCGTGGCGGCGGAACGGCCACAGCCGGTAGCTTGGCTTGCGCGCGATCTCGGCGCTAATCGCCAGAACGTTCAGCGCATCGTCAACGATCTAACCAAGGAAGGGTTGGTGGCATTTGAGCCAAACCCGCATCATCGCCGTGCGCAACTCGTGGCGCTTACCGGCAAGGGACGGCAAGCCTATGATGCGGCCATTCGCTTGTACACGCCGCGGGTCGAGGCGCTCGCGGAAGGGCTTGCCGTAAAGGACATCGAAGCGGCCCGCAGAGTGATGACAATGCTGCGGCAGAAACTTGAGGGCGATGAAAATACTCATGAGTAAGCCTCGCCCAGCGAACGGCGGTGCGCGTAGGGCGGGTCGTGATCGCTAACCGACCAGCGTCTGGTCCGCAGGGCCGGCCCGAGCCCTTAGTCATTGGCTTGAATGTCCGCTACTCGCTTTCTGGAAGCAAGAAGCTGCCAGTCTGCTGCGGGTCAATTCTTCCGGTTCTCGAACTGGAAGGTTTCGCCGGTCGAATGTTGGTAGCGGCTCGTTTCGCACAATCCCGCCGTGTGCATGTCTTTTCACGATGCCGCCGCCGAATCTACGATGAGGGCCTTGCCGGCCTAGGCGAGGGCAGGGCGCTACGCTAGCTTACCACTACTTCGATCGGCTTCTCGGCTGATTGCCAGCCATCGCAGCAGAAGCGAAGCGGATCGAAATGTAGGGAAAAATTGCACGTCGGCGCGCAATATCGCGCCCTGGCGTAGGAAAGGCAGTGGCTCCCCGGGCCGGATTCGAACCAGCGACCAACCGGTTAACAGCCGGTTGCTCTACCACTGAGCTACCGGGGAACAGAGGCTCTCATGTGAGTGGCGCAGCCTATAGCAAACCCGTTTCGGCTTTGCAAAGAAGCATTTCGTATTTTTCGCCGCTTTTTCGCGCCACGATTTCTGGCAATCATGTGCGTGCGTCCTCATATGAGCCGTCTGGCGGGGTGCGCGGAACCGAAAAGGCGGTTGCGGCTTTCGTCAGCTGAAGCTTTTACTTTGCCCGAACGGACCACTGACCAGACATGAGCGCAGCAAGCCACAACCACCCACCGGCACGAAAAATATCGGTCTTCGGCCGTGAGTTCACCATGCCGCGCTCGCGCGGCCTCAGGATTGCAATCGGCGTCGTGCTGATCTTCGGCGGCATTCTCGGCTTTCTGCCGATCCTGGGCTTCTGGATGGTGCCGATCGGATTGCTGGTGCTCTCCTACGAGTTTGCCGTGGTGCGTCGCCACCGGCGCCGGCTCGTCGTGTGGTGGGAACGGCGGCGGCGGCCGAACTGACGGCTGTACCGACTTCGCCAGCCGGCAAGCCCTGCGAAGGCGTTCTTTCCGGGTCGACTCAGCTGGCTAAATGACCGGACTGGCTGAGAGCCTTGTTTGGAAATTCTGCTCCGACGGCCAGATGATGGCGGTTCTGCGCTTACCTACGGCGCCGCGCGCCAATTGGAGGCGCAGCGCTCTGACGTCCGCTGCGCTCCGGTTCTCGGAGCATGCGTGTCGTTGGCTCGGCGCGTGGCATCATGGCCGAGGGGAAACCGTCCGGGAATGCACCATGGCCGCTTGACGGCATTTTCGCCGCAACCTATTGGAACCGGGTGGAACGCCGGGAGCAATGAGGCCTCGTGGCGGAGTGGTTACGCAGAGGACTGCAAATCCTTGCACCCCGGTTCGATTCCGGGCGAGGCCTCCATTCTCAAGCGCTGCGCGTGCTTGATGAATGATTTTGTTCGATAATTTCGGTAGGTGTGGC
>NZ_JBVVQN010000034.1:0-28053 GCF_055811075.1 Mesorhizobium sp. WSM4820
GCTCCCTTGTTTGAGATCTGACGACCTCACTCTGGCACATCCGATGCCGTCGGGCGCCGTCCACCCCATCATGCCGTTACCTCAGCCGAGGAATGCAGCGGCTCAGAATAAAAGCGCTCCGTAGCGATCCTTCGCGCCCCCCTCTGTCCTGCCGGACATCTCCCCCACTTGTGGGGAGATCGGCCGTCACCACTGGCTTCGCGAATCACCGGCGTCGCAGGAGCGAGCAGAGCGTTGAACCTGCCAATCTCCCTCCTTGTGGGGGAGATGTCCGGCAGGACAGAGGGGGGCGCTGTCCCTCGGCATTAAAGGTCCTGTACCGCAGCAGCACTCTCACATAGCAGCACGGCCCGCCCTACCGCCGTCCCAGCAAGCTCTTCACCCGGTTGCGCAGCAGGCGCGCCATGTTGCGGGTTTCGCGGTAGAGGTGGATCTGCGACGCCGCCTGGCGGGCGAGGCGGTCGGCGTCCGGCGTCAGGCCGAGGACCAGCGTGCCGATCGGCCGGCGCTCCGTCCATAGCCGGCTCATCACCGGATGGTCGGGCACGGCGCAGGAATCGGTCATCATGATGTTGGGATCGTCGAGATGCTGCCTGGTCACCTCGATCATCAGCAGCGTGCCCGGCGAATAGGCGGCGAGCGTCTCGTCATAGGCAGTCTTCCAGGTGTAGGCGACGCCGGCCTCGACGAAGACGACCAGGCAAGCAATGGTGCGGTCATCGAGCGTCAGTGAATGGATGCGGCACAGGTCCCGTTCGGCCAGCCGGTGCACGGCCTCGCGGGCAAAGGCGGCGCGGTAGCGGTCGATGGCCATGGCGGTGCGCTCGCGGCCTTTCCAGCCGGCGGCCTCGAGCGTCAAAAAACGCTCGATGGCGTGGCGGATGTTTTCCGGTCCGCGCGCCACCTGATGCTCCAGCCTGCCCAGGTCGGCGAGGCGGCGTTTTAGACGGCGGAACTCGCGATAATGGTGCGAGCGCAGCGAGGCCTTCAGATACTCATCGCCGTCGATCTCGCTTTCGAGCATCGGGCGTTCGGCCTTGCCGGTGGTGACCAGCGTCAGGCCACGCGTCTCGGCGACGGTGGCCAGCAGGCTGGCCACCGGGCCGTCGAGCCGGATGTCGGGCAGCACGAAGACTTTTGGCAGCTTGAGATGCGGCCGCGACAGCATCGCGAAGAAATCCTCGATGACGCCGACGGGATCGTCACGGTCGACCAGCGGCGTGCCGATCGGTCCGAACGGGCTCGACCATGTGCGCATCACCCGCACGCCGAGCGGCGTCGCCGGCCGCTCCACCGAGAACGGCACCAGCAAGCGCAGCCGGTTGCGGTATTCGTCGCCGTCGCGGATGACCGCCAGCCGCACCTCGCGGTCTTCCAGCCGCGGCATGGCGGGTGCCAGGAAGCGCGGGTTGAAGAACACGTTGGGCTCGATGGTGCGGGCGCAGAGATAGTCGAGTTCCTCGACCAGGTCGAAGCCGGCGGAGGCGGCGTAAATAGCCAGTTTGCGCTGGGGCCGGCCGTTCGCCAACAATTCGATATGGGCGGGATCGGCTTCGCGGGCGAGCCCGGCGAGGCCCGACACCAAGGCGCCGGCCGGGCCGCCGCTGGTTTCCTCGAGCAACGGGATGGCAGCCATCACGCGGCTCCTTTGGCGGCTACGAAAATGACCATGACGATGCCGAGCCTGCGCCAGACCGTGAAGGACAGCGCGCCGGCCTCGAAGATCATCGCGAAGGCGGTGGCCATCGCCGCGCCCCACAGGCCGAAAAGCGGGATCAGCACCAGATTTAGGCCGATGTTGAGGGCCAGCGTCATGGCGTAGACGGCGGCGCAGATATTCTGGTTGCCGCTCATGGTGAGCAGGCTTTCGCAGGGGCCGACGGCGGCGCGGGCGACGACGCCGAAGACCAGCAGGAACAACAGCGGGTAGCCGGCAACGAATTCAGGCCCGAACAAGCTCAGCATCGGCTCGCCCAGCACCAGCACCAGCAACGCCATCAACAGCGATGGCCAGAACGTCCACGACACCGTTTCGCGGGCGAAGGCGGCGAGCTTTTCCGGCTCGCCATGGGTGAATTGCGCGTAGCGCTGGGCAACGCCCGCCTTGACCGCAAAATAGACGAAATGCACCAGCGCCAGCGTCTTGACCGTGGCGAAATAGACGGCGACGTCGTTGGGATTCATATAGGCGCCGACCATCAGCACGTCGGCATTGGTGAGCAGGAAGAAGAAGCCTTCGACCAGGAAGATCGGCAGCGACACGAGGAACCATTGCGCGAAATGCAGCTTCCTCGGCCCGGCCGGGATTTTTTTGCCGATGCGCGCAGTGATGCCGATGAGTTGGCCGAGCGTGGTGGCATAGGCAGCGGCGATCGAGGCGAAAATCGCCGTCCTGGCATCGGGCGCAAAGCCGACCAGAAGCATCAGCGCCATCAGCGCCAGGATCAGCACCGGCCGCACCAGGTAAGTCGGCGCCAGCGCAAACAGCGCCCACGAGTTGGCCCGCGCCAGCCCCTGCAGCAGATCGGACATGGCGATCATCGGCATGCAGATGAGGCCGAGGATGAACGGCACGACATAGTAATTCTCGATAAACGGCGAGAGCAGCCAGACGCCGAGCGCGCCCAGCCCGGCGATCGCCGTCGAGGCGACCAGCACGAACAGGCGGCTGGTCAGCACGATGCCGCGCAGTTCGGCCAGCATGTTGCGCTCGCGATATTCGGGAATGAAGCGGATGACCGAGGTGTGGAAGCCGAGGCAGGCGAGGTTGCCGACGATGACCATCGTCACCCAGACAAGGACAAAAATGCCATACTCGAACGAGCCCATCCAGCGCGCCATCAGCACCTGGCTGACAAAAGCGATGACGGCGCTGACGATGCGGATGGAAAAGGCGATCAGCGACATGCGGCTGGCTTCGCCGCGCTCGTCGGCGGTGAACAGCACGGCGTCGATGCGGCCAAGCAGCGGCTTTGCGCGCAGCGCAAGGCGCTGCGGCAGGAACCGCCCGGCTGTCGTCGCCGCGGAAAAGCGCACCCTGATCACACTCCGTTTTCGGCTTCTTTTCGGGTCTGGGTGTAGTCAAAACACATTAAGAAACGGTTGGGTGGGCCTTCGCCACGTTCAGGGCGTGCCAAAGAACCTGACGGGCGAGATACAAAATTCGTCTGTCTGATGTCGGCGGGACAGCGCCCCCTCTCGCCAGCCGGCCATCCCCCCACCGGTGGGGAGATTGGCTAATCGTGGGCGTTGGCGTCGCCCCTCATCCGCCCTTCGGGCACCTAGGCCCTTCGCTGTCGCTACGGGCGTTCGTCGTTCGGAAAGCCAAGCAATAGGCTTTCCGTCCGCTTCGCGGACCACTTCTCACCCCCGTGAAAGGGGAGAAGGGAAGTGGGTGCTTACGCGAACGCCCCGTGGCAATGCTTGTACTTTTTCCCTGACCCGCACGGGCAGGCCTCGTTGCGGCCGACCTTGCCCCAGGTGGCGGGGTTTTGCGGGTCGCGGTTCTCGGGGGCGACGGTGGCGTGGGTCTCCTGGCGGACCAGAAGGCCGGTCTCGCCGCCGTCAAAATCGTCCTCGCCGGTGGTGCCGTCAAGATGACTGCCGAACATGTCGGGCGCCTCGGGCGGCGGCGCTTCGGCGGCCTGGCGGACCAGCTCGACGCGCATCAATTGCGCGGTGACGGCCTGGCGCAGATTGCCCAGCATCGCCTGGAACAGCTCGAACGCCTCGCCCTTGTATTCCTGCAGCGGATCGCGCTGGGCGTAGCCGCGGAAGCCGACGACCGAGCGCAGGTGGTCGAGGTTGACGATGTGCTCGCGCCACAGATGGTCGAGCGTCTGCAGCACCACGGAGCGCTCGACATAGGCCATCACGTCGGGGCCGAAGCGCTCTGCACGCTCCTTGGCAGCGGTCTCGGCGGCCTGGCTGATGCGCTCGCGGATGTCGTCCTCGGCAATGCCCTCTTCCTTGACCCAGTCCTCGATGGGCAAGTCCAGATTGAGGAATTCGGCGACCTCGGCCTTGAGGCCGGCGACGTTCCACTGCTCGGCATAGGCGTTTTCGGGAATAGCCTTGGCGACGACCTCCTCGATGACGCCCTCGCGCATTTCGGCGATGGTCTCGGACAGGCCTTCACCGTCCATCAGCTCGAGGCGCTGCTCGAACACCACCTTGCGCTGGTCGTTCGAGACGTCGTCATATTTCAGCAGGTTCTTGCGGATGTCGAAGTTGCGCGCCTCGACCTTCTTCTGCGCCTTTTCCAGCGCTTTGTTGATCCAGGGGTGGATGATCGCCTCGTCTTCCTTGAGGCCAAGCTTCTGCAGCATGCCGTCCATGCGCTCGGAGCCGAAGATGCGCATCAGATCGTCCTGCAGCGACAGGAAGAATTTCGAGCGCCCGGGATCGCCCTGGCGGCCTGAGCGGCCGCGCAACTGGTTGTCGATGCGGCGCGATTCATGGCGTTCGGTGGCGAGCACGTAGAGGCCGCCGGCGGCGAGCGCCTTCTCCTTCAGCCGGGCGACGTCGTCGCGGATTGCCTTTTCCCTGGCGTCGCGCTCGGGGCCGGCCGGCATGTCGCCAAGCTCCTCGGCGATGCGCATGTCGGCATTGCCGCCGAGCTGGATGTCGGTGCCGCGGCCGGCCATGTTGGTGGCAATGGTAATGGCGCCGGGTTTACCCGCCTGGGCGACGATCGCCGCCTCACGCTCATGGTGGCGGGCGTTCAGCACCTCGAAATCGGCAAAACCTTCCTTGCGCAGGCGTGCGGCCAGCAGCTCCGATTTCTCGATCGAGGTGGTGCCGACCAAGGTAGGCTGGCCTTTTTCGCGGGCTTCCTTGATCTCCCTGACGATCGCCTTGTACTTCTCCTCGACGGTCCGGTAGACCTCGTCGTCCTCGTCAATACGGATGACCGGCAGATTGGTCGGGATCTCGGTGACGTCGAGATTGTAGATGTTGGCGAATTCCTCGGCCTCGGTCAGCGCCGTGCCGGTCATGCCGGCGAGCTTCTTGTAGAGGCGGAAATAGTTCTGGAAGGTGACGGAGGCGAGCGTCTGGTTCTCCGGCTGGATCGCCACATGCTCCTTGGCCTCGAGCGCCTGGTGCAGGCCTTCCGAATAGCGGCGGCCCGGCATCATGCGGCCGGTGAATTCGTCGATGATGACGATCTCGCCGTTGCGCACGATGTAGTCCTTGTCCTTCTGGAACAGCTGGTGCGCCTTGAGCGCATTGTTGACGTGGTGGACGATGGCGACGTTCTCGACGTCGTAGAGCGACTCGCCCTTGAGCAGGCCGGCGTCGCGCAAAAGGTTTTCCAGCTTCTCGGTGCCATCCTCGGTAAAGATCGAGGTCTTCTGCTTCTCGTCGATCTCATAGTCGGCCGGCTCGAGCTTCAGCATGAAGGCGTCGATGGTGTTGTACATTTCCGAGCGGTCCTCGAGCGGACCGGAAATGATCAGCGGCGTGCGCGCCTCGTCGACGAGGATGGAATCGACCTCGTCGACGATCGCGTAGCTGTGGCCGCGCTGCACCATCTGGGCGCGCTCGTATTTCATATTGTCGCGCAGATAGTCGAAGCCGAGCTCGTTGTTGGTGGCGTAGGTGACGTCGGCGGCGTAGGCGGCATGGCGTTCCTCGTCGGACAGGCCATGCACGATGACGCCGACCGTAAGGCCGAGGAATTTGTAGACGCGGCCCATCCATTCGGAGTCGCGTGTGGCAAGATAGTCGTTGACGGTGACGACATGGACGCCTTTGCCGGCGAGCGCGTTGAGATAGACGGGCAGGGTGGCGACCAGCGTCTTGCCCTCGCCGGTGCGCATCTCGGCGATGCCGCCATTATGCAGCACCATGCCGCCGATCAGCTGCACGTCGAACGGGCGCATGCCGAGCACGCGGCGCGCCGCCTCGCGCACGGTGGCGAAGGCCGGCACCAGGAGATCGTCGAGACTGGCGCCGTTGGCGACGTCCTGGCGGAATTTTTCCGTGCGGGCTGTCAGTTCGGCGTCGGAGAGCGCCCGCATCTCGTTTTCCATGGCGTTGATCGCTTCGACGCGCGGTCGGGTCGACTTGACCCGGCGATCATTGGAGGAGCCGAAAACCTTACGGGCGAGACCGCCAAAACTGACCATTCAATGGTCCTTTCGATAGCATTCCAAGTCGTTGCGACGGGTGCCGGCCGGCCCCATCAAATCCACGTGAAACGCGGACAAACGCAAAAAGCGCCCGGAAAACGGTTCTGGACGCAAAGTCGTTGGACAGATAAGAGGGGGCTCAATCGATGTCAACGGCGCGCTGGCCCTGACGACCGTGCCAAATTCCGCCACAATCCGGCTGGTCTGGAAGCCATCCCGCCCTAGCTATCCCCCATTGGAGTTAATTGTATGTCCTTATTGTTCCGCCGCGCGTCGCTCGCCAGCCTTGGCCTGGCATTCGGGCTGACGGCGCTGTCGCTGTCGCCAGCGATGGCGCAGGACACCGCGCCCGCCCAACCAGCCCCCGCCCAGCCGGGCGCACCCGCCCAGCCGGCCGCGCCGGTCGATCCGAACGCCGTGGTCGCCACGATCAACGGCCAGTCGCTGACCGAGGCCGACCTTGCGCTTGCCGAAGGCGAGCTGTCGCAGCAGTTCGCGCAGATGCCGCCCGAACAGCGCCGCGCCGCAGCCCTTTCGGCAGCGATCGAAATCAAGGTCATGGCCGCCCAGGCGGTCACCACCGGCCTCGACAAGGATCCCGACTTCCAGCGCCGCATGGCGTTCCTGCAGCAGCGCGCCCTGCATGGCGAAATGGTCGAGAAGGATGTCGTCGGCAAGATCACCGATGCCGAGGTTCGCGCCCGCTACGACCAGGAAATCGCCAACACGCCGCCGGCCAACGAGGTCCATGCCCGTCACATCCTCGTGAAGACGAAGGACGAGGCCGATGCGATCATCAAGCAGCTCGATGGCGGCGCCGATTTCCAGAAACTCGCCAACGAGCACACCAGCGATCCGAGCGGCAAGACCAGCGGCGGCGATCTCGGCTGGTTCGGACCCGGTCAGATGGTGCCGGAATTCGACAAGGCGGTGTTCGCGCTGGCGGTCGGCAAGTACACCGAGCAGCCGGTGCAGTCGCAGTTCGGCTGGCACGTCATCCAGGTCGAGGACAAGCGCGCCAAGCAGCCGCCGGCCTTCGACCAGGTCAAGGATCAGGCCCGCCAGGCAGTCATCCGCGACAAATACATCGCGCTGGTCAAGTCGCTGCGCGCCCAGGCCAAGGTCGAGATCCCGGACGAGAAGCTGAAGAAGACGGTCGACGCGCTGGAAAACACCAAGTAGGCGAGGGCAATCGCCTCTGCAAAATTGTTGGCGTCGCAGCCTCCGACAATTGTTCCTCTGGTGGTCTGCACCACGCCAGGGTGTTGCCCCGCCACCCTGCCGCTCTACCGGGCGGTGCGACCGATGACACGTCGACGCCTCCGCCGGACAGCCGCGGCGTCGACCGAGCCGGCATCGTCAGCTTCTATGCCCTTCAACAGATAGCCAACCGCCTTGCGCAGCGTCGTTTCGTCTTCGTCGAGGCGATTGGTCAAAAGATGCGTCCAGGCAAACGAGGCGACCAGGTCGGCGACGAGCGTGGAATCGACGTCGGCCGCGACTTCGCCTCTTGCCTTGGCGCGTTCGATCATCTGGCCGGAATGGGCATGGCGTCCTTTGGTGTATTCGGCAAGCACGGCGGCCACGGTCGCGTCCGACTGCGCCTCGGCGATCAGCGATCTGAAGATGCTGCCTGACGATGTTTCGCGCCAGTGCGAGAACAGGCTTTTGAGGAAGCCGACGAGATCGTCCTCAAGGTTCCCAGTATCGGGATAATCGACGCGCTTTAGCCGCTGATAGACGTCGAACAGCAAGACGGCCTTGCTCGGCCACCAGCGATAGATTGTCGGCTTTCCCGCACGCGCCCGCCGCGCCACCGCTTCGATCGAGAAGCCGGAATAACCGGCCTCGACCAGAACTGCCTCGGCGGCGTCGAGAATGGCGTCGGCGCTGTCGGGGTTGCGCCGCGCGCCGATCGACCTGCGCCCCCGATCCAGCCCCATCCTGTTCTCCTTCGATGCTTTTCGTCGGCAGATCGTACACGCTCTCTCGACGAAACGAAACGATCCGTTTCGCACAACTGCACGTTTCGTTTCGATGAGAAAGGGTATGTGCCCAACCGTCAAACGCCCTTGCGCCGGCGCCCGCTATCGGGCAAACCGGCGTTCCCGTTGCGTTTTTCCCGCCCGAGGTCTTCATGTCAGCCACGATTTCGCCGCTCGCGCCGAAGAAATATCCCAACATGCCTGACATCGAAGGCGTCCGCATCGCCACAGCCGAGGCCGGGATAAAGTACAAGAACCGCACCGACCTGCTGACCATGGTCTTCGATGCCGGCACCACGGTCGCCGGCGTGTTCACCAAGTCGAAATGCCCGTCGGCGCCGGTCGATTTCTGCCGGCAGAATCTAAGCGCCGGCAAGGCGCGCGTCCTGGTCGTCAATTCCGGCAATGCCAATGCCTTCACCGGCAGCAAGGGCCGAGCCTCCACGGCAATGACCGGCGAAGCTGCGGCCAAGGCTGCGGGCTGCACGCCGGACGAGGTGTTTCTGGCCTCGACCGGCGTCATCGGCGAGCCGCTCGATGCCGGCAAGTTCGGCCATCTGCTCGCCGGACTGGTGAGGGACGGCAGGCCGGACCTGTGGACCGAAGCCGCCAAGGCGATCATGACCACCGACACCTATCCGAAACTGGCGACCGCGACGGTAAAACTCGGCGACGCCGACGTCACCATCAACGGCATTGCCAAGGGCGCCGGCATGATCGCGCCCGACATGGCGACGATGCTCTCCTTCATCGCCACCGACGCGCCGATCGCAGCCCCCGTGCTGCAGGATCTTTTGTCGCGCGGCACCGCCAAGACCTTCAATGCGGTCACCGTCGACAGCGACACCTCGACCAGCGACACGCTGCTGATGTTCGCCACCGGCACGGCCGCCCGGCGCGGCGCGCCTGATATCACGAATGCCGGCGATGCGCGCCTCGGCGCCTTCCGCCGCGCGCTCGGCAAGGTGCTGAAAGCGCTGGCACTGCAAGTGGTGCGCGATGGCGAGGGCGCGCGAAAACAGGTCGAGGTCATCGTCACCGGCGCAAAATCGGCCCGCTCGGCCAAGCGCATCGCGCTGTCGATCGCCAATTCGCCGCTGGTCAAGACTGCGGTCGCCGGCGAAGACGCCAATTGGGGCCGCGTCGTCATGGCCGTCGGCAAGGCCGGCGAACCGGCCGACCGCGACCTGCTGTCGATCTGGTTCGGCGACATCAGGCTGGCGCATCAGGGCGAGCGCGACGCCGCCTACTCCGAGGAGGCGACGTCGGCCTACATGAAGCGCGACGAGATCCGCATCCGTGCCGATATCGGCATCGGCCGCGGCAAGGCGACGGTGTGGACTTGCGACCTCACCAAGGAGTATGTCGCCATCAACGGCGATTATCGGAGTTGATGGCGTTGGTTTCCAGACATCCGGCAAGCGTGCTTGCCATCGTGCGCCGCTACGAGGCGGCCGGCTTTCGCGCCTGGCCGGCGGCGGCCGTGCATTATGACGGCACCTGGGTGGTGCGGCTGACGGCGGGCCATCCGGCCAAGCGGCTGAATTCGGTCAACCCGCTCGATCCGGGCGACATCCAGCACATTGCCGATCGCATCGGCCGCGCCAGCCGCCGTTTCGACGCCTATGGCCGGCCGCTGACCTTCCGCATATCGCCGCTGTCGGGGCCGATCCTTGCCAAACATCTCGACAGCGAGGGCTGGAGCACATTCGACGAATCGCTGGTGATGCGGCTGCCGCTGGCGGACGCCCAGCTCGATGCCGCCATGGACCAGATCCCGCTGAAGGACATCAGCCGCTTCATCGGCGCGGCGCTAAAAGTAAGCGGCTCGGATGTGTCGCTGCGGCCGGGCCTGTCGGAGATCATCGGCGCCATCCAGCCGGAAGCCGGGCTGTTCGCGCTCGAAGACGGCACCGAACCGCTGGCGACGCTGATCTGCGTACATGACGGCGATCTTGCCGGGCTGTTCGAGATCGCCACCGACAGATCGGTTCGCAACCAGGGCCATGGCCGCCACCTCATCCTGTCGGCGCTGAAATGGGCACGGCTGCGCGGCGCCCGGGAAGCCTGGCTGCAGGTCGAGGCCGACAACGCGCCGGCGCTGGCGCTCTATCGTTCGCTCGGGTTCGACGAAGTCTATCGCTACCATTATCGCCGGCCGCCCGGCGCATGACCGGCCCGCACCCTGTCGGCAAGCGCCTGCTCCTGGTCGCAGCCTGCGCGCTGGTCGATACCGACGGCCGCGTGCTTCTGGCGCAGCGCCCCGAAGGCAAGCAGCTGGCCGGCCTGTGGGAGTTTCCGGGCGGCAAGGTCGAGCCCGGCGAGACGCCGGAAGAATGCCTCATCCGCGAATTGTACGAGGAGATCGGCATCGAAACCGATATTCCCTGCCTGGCGCCGTTCGCCTTCGCCAGCCATTCCTACGATGATTTTCACCTGCTGATGCCGCTGTTCGTCTGCCGTCGCTTCCGCGGCATCGCGCAGCCGAAGGAGGGACAGGTGCTGAAATGGGTGCGGCCGCGCCAGATGCGCGATTTTCCGATGCCGCCGGCCGACGCGCCGCTGATCCAGTTCCTCATCGATCTTCTGTGATTTTGCCCTCCGAGACCTAGACAACGTTAATGGAAGATTTATCTGGCCGTGAAAAAATGACGGCAGAAATCGAAGGAAGGTCGTGTCCAGGCCTTCGCCGGAGGGCGGTTGCATGAGCCTCGACAGGGACTGGGATTCGATCCGACCCGACCGCAGCTTTAGGGCTGCCGGCATGGGAATATTGCGGATCACGCTTTTGTTCGGCTCGGCCGCGGTGGCGCTGGCCCTGATCGCCACGCCCTTGCTCGACAACCGGACGCGATCAGCCCGCGACGATTTTGCCGGCGGCCTCGACAGGATGAGCACAGGGTCGGTTGAAAGCACGGGTTCGATTGGAAGCACGGGCTCGACCGGCCGTCGTGATACCTACACCCTGCGCAGGAGCGTGCTGCAGCCGCTGCCCACTTCGATCTGCGTGATACGCGACAATGGCCAGCGCAGCGGCGACTGCTGACACCGGCCAAAGCGGTGCTTTCATCGCCTGTTAAGCCTGTGTCATTAACCTTTCTTAACAGGTCCGCGCTAGGTTCCGGCAAGCGGGATCGACGGCCATGAAAACATTGCTGCAACGATTTTGGGAAGACAAGACCGGCGCGACGGCTGTCGAATATGGGCTGATCGTGGCCGTGCTGTCGCTTACCATCGTAGGCGGCGTCGGCAACGTCGCCGACGCAATCACGTGGCTGTTCAGCGACAATGCCAGCAAGCTTGTGAAGGCTTTCGCGCAGTAACCGACCAGCCGCGTCCATAATAAACCGGTCAGCGCCGGCCGGGATTTTCCAGGATTGTCTTCAGCGACAGTTTTGCCGAGCCCGGCTTCAGCGGTTTTTGCTGCGAGGCGTCGGGCGCCCAGCCTGACATCCAGACGATCGGAAAACTCGCCCTGACGCGGCCATCGGCATCCGAAAATCGTTCGGCATAGATTTCGGCCGCGCGGGCAAACAGCTTTCGTGTGGCCGGTCGCCTGCTGCGGTCGATGAGCGCGCTGGTCTCGCCCATCGCCCGCAGGTCTGCCATCAGGCCGAACAGGGAATCGTAGCGCACCGTCACCGTCTCGACGTCGGCGACGGGCAAGGCCAGACCGGCGCGTTGCAAAAGCGCGCCGGCGTCGCGCACGTCGGTGAACGGGATGACGCGCGGGCTGGCGCCGCCATAAAGCTCGGTCTCGGCGGCGAGCAGGCATTCGCGCAGCTCGGAAAGCGTGCCGGCGCCGGCAAAAGCGCCTAGGAAAAGACCGTCCGGCTTCAGTGCGCGGCGGATCTGCACCAGCATGCCGGGAATGTCGTTCATTGCCTGAAGCGACAAAAGCGACACCGCGAGGTCGAGGCTTTCCGGCTCGAACGGCACGGTCTCCAACGGTGCCACCAGTCCAGCGGCATCGCCCCCCGCTCCGTCGCCCCCCGCTCCCTCGCCCAGGAACGCCGCATCCGCCTCGACGCGCACGATGTCCGCCACCTTGCCGCTTGTCGCGAGCACGTCGACCGCCGCCGGCGTCTGGCAAAACAGGACGGCCGCCCTGTCGAATTGGCGTTCCACTGCGCCCAGCCGCTCGGCGAGCTCCTCGGCCGCCCGCCGCATCAGGAAGTCCGCGCCGGCAGCCGGGCTGGCGAGCGCCCGGCGCTTGTGCGCCAGCCAGAGAGAGGTGTCGACTATAGGTTGCAACTGACAGTTCCTGGTTTCCGCACTCTGATATAGGGTGGCGGAGAAAGAACCACGTGGCCGATCCAATGCCGGATATCAAGAGTGTCGCTCGAAAGGCGTTGGACTGGCCGGCGCGCATCCTGTTTCCGCCGGTTTGCGCCGGTTGCCGACGGCATGTCTCGCAGCCCGGCGTGCTGTGCGGCGCCTGCTGGCCGAAACTCAGGCTTCTGGAGCGGCCATGGTGCCCGGTGATGGGCACGCCGTTCACCCATCACATGGGCGAGGGGTTCCTGTCGGCCGAGGCGATCGCCGACCCGCCGCCCTTCGAGCGGGCACGGGCCGCGGTCGCTTACTCAGGTGTCGCCCGCCAGATGGTGCAAGGGCTGAAATACCGGGATCGCACTGATCTGGCGCCGTGGATGGCGCGCTGGATGCTGCGCGCCGGTGCCGAACTGATCGCGGAAGCCGATGTGGTCGTGCCGGTGCCGCTGCACTGGCGGCGCTTTTTCAGGCGTCAGTTCAACCAGTCGGCGGAACTGGCAAGGGCGGTATCGCAGCTTGGCGGGCTGCCTTTTGCGCCCTCCGCGGTCAGGCGCGTCAAACTCACCCGCCAGCAGGTCGGGCTGGAGCGGCGGGAACGCGAGGAGAATGTGCGTGCCGCCTTCAGAGTGCCGGAGGAGGCCGAGATCGAGATCGCCGGCCGCCGGGTGCTCCTGATCGACGATGTCTATACCACCGGCGCCACTGTCCGCGCCGTCGCCAAGGCGCTGAAGAAGGGCGGTGCCGGGACGGTCGACGTGCTGACCTTTGCGCGCGTGCTGCCGGGGGACTTTCGGGCTGACGAGTCCGCGACTATATAGATTGGGAAAAGGCAGGATTGCTGACCGATGGTCGACGTGACGATCTATACACGGATGATGTGCGGCTATTGCGTGGCGGCCAAGCGGCTGCTCGAGCGCAAGGGTGTCGCCTACACCGAGCATGACGCCTCCTTCTCGCCGGAACTGCGCCGGGAAATGATTTCCCGCGCGAATGGCCGCTCGACCTTTCCGCAGATATTCATCGGCGATACGCATGTCGGCGGCTGTGACGATCTCCACGAACTGGAGGCGGAGGGCCGGCTGGACCGTCTGCTCGCCAATGGCTCGACGAATTGAGGACATGACGATGGGTGCTTTCAAGGCGGCGGCGATCCAGATGCGTTCGGGGACCAGCCCCGAGCGCAACGCGGTCGATCTGGAGCGGCTGGTGCGCGAGGCCGCGGGCCAGGGTGCGACCTATATCCAGTCACCGGAAATGACCGGTGCGCTGGTCCGCGACAGCCAGGCGCGGGCCGCCGCCTTCACGTCCGAGGACAAGGACATCATCGTCTCGACCGCGCGAAAGCTGGCGAAAGACCTTGGCGTCTTCCTGCATATCGGCTCGACCGCCATCCTGCGCGCTGACGGCAAGCTCGCCAACCGCGCGCTTCTGTTCGGGCCGGATGGCGCCTCCATTGCCACCTACGACAAGATCCACATGTTCGACGTCGATCTCGACAATGGCGAGAGCTGGCGCGAATCCGCCGCTTACGAGCCCGGCACCGAGGCCGTCGTCACCGAGATCAGCGGCGCCGGGATCGATGGCGCGAAGCTGGGTTTCGCCGTCTGCTACGATTTGCGCTTTCCGCAGCTGTTCCGCGCCGAGGCGCTGGCCGGCGCCGACCTGCTGTCGGTGCCCGCCGCCTTCACCCGCCAGACCGGCGAGGCGCACTGGCATGTGCTGCTGCGGGCGCGCGCCATCGAGAACGGCGCCTATGTCGTCGCCGCGGCGCAAGGCGGACTGCACGAGGACGGCCGCGAGACCTATGGCCATTCGCTGATTGTCGATCCGTGGGGCCGCATCGTCGCCGAAGCGGCACATGATGAACCGGCGGTGATCGTCGCCGAGATCGACCCGGCGCAGTCGGTCGCTGCCCGCAAGAAAATCCCAAATCTGAAAAATTCACGCGACTTCGCCGTGAACGCCAATCCGGTCGAGGCGCAAAGTCTCAGGGGTGCAGCGTCTTGATTCGCTTTTCACTGATCTGTGACCACGAGCATGAATTCGAAGGCTGGTTTCGCAGCAACGACGATTTCGACACCCAGAAGAAGCGTGGCTTCGTCGATTGCCCGACCTGCGGCTCGCACAACGTCGAGAAGGCGTTGATGGCGCCGGCCGTCTCCACCGGGCGCAGCCGAGAAAAGATCGCGCTCGCCATGGGCGAGGCCCAGAAGCAGGCGTTGGCGCAATTGAAGGCGATGGCCGAGAAGGTGCGCGAGAACGCCGACTATGTCGGCGACAAGTTTGCCGAGGAAGCGCGCAAGATCCATTTCGGCGAGAGCGATCCGCGCGGCATCTATGGCGAGGCGACGCTGGAGGAGGCCAAGAGTCTGGCCGAGGACGGCGTCGAATTCATGCCGATCCCAAGTTTCCCCGACGACCGCAACTGACTGACTAGGTTACGCTGCCGATCAATTTCTCAAGCAGGCGAGCAAGTGTGTCCTGTTCGGCGCGCGTCAGGCCGGAAAGTATCTCGTGTTCGTTGGCGACGTGAGCGGCGACCGCCTCATCGACCAATGCGAGACCTTTCTCGGTCAGTTGCACGACAACCCCGCGCCGGTCGTTGGGATGCGGTCCACGCATGATCAATCCGGATTTCTCAAGCCGGTCGAGCCGGTTGGTCATGGCGCCCGACGTCACCATCGTCGCCTCATAGAGGGCGGTTGGCGTCAGCGCGTAAGGTGATCCGGAACGGCGCAGCGTCGCCAACACGTCGAATTCCCCGGATTGCAGTCCGAAACGGGCAAACAGCGGAGCGAGGCGTTCTCGCGCTATCAGCGACGAGGCTTCGTTCAACCGTCCGAGCACGGCCATCGGCGAGACATCCAGGTCCGGCCGTTCCCGTTTCCACTGCTCGATCGCTTTCGCGGCGCGATCCATCTATCTCACCATCATATATCTTGACGTTAAGTATCTTTGTGTTATCTTAGCTTGAGTCGCAGTGCTGGCCAAGAGCGGCAAAGACAACAAGGTTCGTCATGAGATTTCTCTGGGATTCAGCGCTCGGTCTTTTGCTCGTCACCGGCGGCCTGCTCGGCCTGACGCTGCCGTTCGGCAAGATCGCCACGGCAGCCGGCGTTTCGGCCATGGTCTGGGCGCTCGTCATCTCGCTCGGCGCCGGCGGTGTGCTTTTGTGCGTCCTGCTGCTGCGCGGGCAGCGCATCCGGCTCACCCCGCACCGGCTGCGGTATTTCTTCGTCACCGCGGCGGTGTCCTACGCCTTCCCCAATCTGTTGATGTTCTCGGCCATTCCGCATCTCGGTGCCGGCTATACCGGTATCATGTTCACGCTGTCGCCGGTGGTCACACTGGTGTTTTCGATCCTGCTCGGCGTCCGGCGCCCCAATCTGCTTGGTATCGTCGGCATTGTCGTAGGCTTCGTTGGTGCGGTCATGGTGGCGGTGACGCGTGGCGAGGCCGGCCAGCCGGCCGAATTTTTCTGGGTGGCGGCGGGGCTGCTCATTCCGGTCAGCCTTGCCGCCGGCAATATCTACCGCACGGTCGACTGGCCGCTAGGGACCGGACCGATCGAGCTTGCCGTCGGCAGCCATCTGGCATCGGCCGCGCTGCTTGTTTGCGGCATCTTCACGCTGCAGGGCGGCGGTTCGCTCGCCCTGCTCGCCGGCGTGCCGCTGGTCGTCGTCGGGCAGGTCGCATCAGCCGCGGCGATGTTCGCTTTCTTCTTCCGGCTACAGGCGGTCGGCGGCCCGGTCTATCTCAGCCAGATCGGCTATGTCGCGGCGGCGGTCGGATTGTTTGCCGGGACGATGTTTCTCGGCGAGCACTATCAATTGCTGACCTGGGCCGGCGCTGCCATCATTGTCGCCGGCGTGTTCATCACCACCAAGGCGCAAAGCCCGATCGCCCCGAAGCGCAAAGTCAGACGGGTGAGAAGGTGGCGGCGTGAAAAGGCGTCGTGAGAAAGTTCAGGCGGGTGCCTTCTCTGCCAGAACCATGTAGTTGACGTCCATGTCCTTCGAACGCTGCCAGCGGTCGGCGAGCGGATTGTAGGTGACGCCGGTGCGGTCGATGATGGTCAGGCCAGCGCCGGCAAGCGCCTTTTCCAACTCGTCTGGCCGCACCAGCTTGCCGAACTGGTGGGTGCCGCGCGGCAACCAGCGCAGCACATATTCGGCGCCGATAATGGCCAGACCGAGCGCCTTCAGCGTGCGGTTGATGGTGGCGACGACCATGATGCCGCCGGGCTTGAGCATCTCGCCGCATTTGGCCACGAACAGGTCGATGTCGGCAACATGCTCGACCACTTCCATGTTGAGGATGACGTCGAATTTCTCACCGGCGTCAGCCAGGTCCTCTGCTGTCGTGGCACGGTAATCCACCGTCACGCCGACCTCCGCCGCATGCAGCCTGGCCACTTCGATGTTGGTGGCGGATGCGTCGGCGCCGACCACTTCGGCGCCAAGCCGCGCCATCGGCTCGCACAACAGCCCGCCGCCGCAGCCGATGTCGAGGATGCGCAGGCCCTCGAACGGCCGCGCCGCGCGCGGGTCGCGGCCGAAGCGCGCCGCCACCTGGTCGCGTATATAGGCAAGCCGGATCGGATTGAACTTGTGCAGCGGGCGGAATTTGCCGTTCGGATTCCACCATTCGGCGGCAAGAGCGGAAAAACGCTCCACTTCTCCGGCATCGATCGTCGATCGTCGGGGTTCTGGCATCGTGTGGTCTCCGGCAGACTCAAAAATTCAGAGCGCGATCGGGCGCAAAACCGGATACCACTTTTGCTGATCGCGCTCTGGTGCGCCTAGGAAGTCGGTCGAGAGCCGGCGAATGTCAAGGCAGCAAATTTCGGCTGTTGCCGGCTGCGCCTCTGCGACAGGCGTTCGGGTAGGCGCGTTGCGTTCGTATATCGCCTTCGTCGCCTAAGGGGGCAAGCAGGGGGGCAAGCGGTGGCACGCCTTGCGAAACCCAAAGCATTTGGCTAAGGAGGCCGCGAATTCAGCGGCTGGCCCAGCCCGACGCTCCGTCTCCATTTTTCGGCCGCCGTTTCGGCACCCAGTCAAAGGCATTTCGCTTCCATGGCGCGCATCGTGATGAAATTCGGCGGGACCTCCGTCGCCGACATCGTCCGCATCCGCAATGTGGCGCGCCATGTCAAACGCGAGGTCGATGCCGGCCATGAGGTCGCGGTGGTCGTCTCGGCGATGGCCGGCAAGACCAACGAGCTCGTGCAGTGGACGCGCGAAGCCTCGCCGATGCACGATGCCCGCGAATATGACGCCGTCGTTGCCTCCGGCGAGCAGGTGACTGCCGGCCTGCTGGCGATCGCGCTGCAGAACATGGGCGTCCATGCCCGTTCCTGGCAAGGTTGGCAGATCCCGATCAAGACCGACAATGCGCATGGCGCGGCGCGCATTCTCGACATCGACGGCGCGTTCCTGATCAAGCGCTTCGGCGAGGGCCAGGTGGCGGTGGTCGCCGGCTTCCAGGGCATCGGGCCGGACAACCGCATCGCGACGCTCGGCCGCGGCGGCTCCGACACCAGTGCTGTCGCCATCGCGGCGGCGGTCAAGGCAGACCGCTGCGACATCTACACCGACGTCGACGGGGTCTACACCACCGACCCGCGCATCGAGCCGAAGGCGCGGCGGCTGGCCAAGATTTCCTTCGAGGAAATGCTTGAAATGGCCTCGCTCGGCGCCAAGGTCCTGCAGGTACGCTCGGTCGAGCTTGCCATGGTGCACAGGGTGCGTACTTTCGTGCGGTCGTCCTTCGACGATCCCGACGCGCCCGGAATGGGGGATTTGCTCAATCCGCCCGGAACGCTTATTTGCGACGAGGAAGAGATCGTGGAACAGCAGGTCGTCACCGGAATTGCCTACGCCAAGGACGAAGCGCAGATTTCGTTGCGCCGTGTCGGTGACCGGCCCGGCGTCGCCGCCGGCATTTTCGGGCCGCTGGCCGAAGCCAACATCAATGTCGACATGATCGTCCAGAACATTTCCGAGGACGGCAAGTTCACCGACATGACCTTCACCGTGCCGTCCGGCGATGTCGACAAGGCGCTTGCCGTGCTCGAGCGGCTGAAGACCACGATCGGCTACGACGTCGTGCAGTCGGAAGCCGGCATGTCGAAAGTCTCGGTCATCGGCATCGGCATGAGGAGCCATGCCGGCGTCGCCGCCACCGCCTTCAAGGCGCTGGCCGACAAATCGATCAACATCCGTGCGATCACCACATCCGAGATCAAGATTTCGATCCTGATCGACGGTCCCTACACAGAACTTGCTGTTCGCACTTTGCATTCCATCTACGGTCTGGATAAGCAGTAGCAGACTGCTCGGTCCGGAAATCGGAGGTCGATCTTCGGAAAGCACGATGCAGCAGTTCGAAGTCTTGGAGCGTCCTTTGTGGGTCCAATTGGACCGACGCCGCTCTATTTGAGTTGTTGCGTGAGCGCCGGCCGCGGGAGAAACTGCGGCGGGCATAATGTCCATTGGAGAACAAGCCGCGATGCGTGATACGGCCAGTGGCCCGCGCGTTTTGCTGAAACGGCTCCGCGAGCTCATGCAGGAGCCGCTGGAGCCGCAGGAGCGGCTCGACCGCATCGTGCGCGACATCGCCGCCAATATGGTCGCTGAAGTGTGCTCGCTCTACGTGCTGCGCGCCGATTCGGTGCTCGAACTCTATGCCACCGAGGGCCTGAATCCGAAGGCCGTCCATTTGGCGCAGCTCAGGCTGGGGGAAGGCCTCGTCGGCACGATCGCGGCCTCGGCACGGCCGCTCAACCTCTCCAACGCGCAGGAACATCCAGCCTTCGCCTATCTGCCGGAGACCGGGGAGGAGATCTACAATTCCTTCCTCGGCGTGCCGGTGCTCAGGGCGGGGCGCACGCTCGGTGTGCTGGTCGTCCAGAACAAGACCATGCGCCACTATCGCGACGACGAAGTCGAGGCGCTGGAAACGACGGCGATGGTGATCGCCGAGATGATCGCCACCGGCGACCTTGCCCGGCTGACCCGGCCCGGCCTCGAACTCGACCTGCGCCGCCCGGTGAGCTTTACCGGCCTGTCGTTCAACGAGGGCGTCGGACTTGGCCATGTCGTGCTGCATGAGCCGCGCATCGTCGTCACCAATCTGTTCAACGAGGACAGCGATGAGGAGATCAAGCGGCTCGATGCGTCGCTCGGTTCGCTCCGGCTCTCCATCGACGACATGCTGGAACGCCGCGAAGTCGCCTTCGAGGGCGAGCACCGCCAGGTGCTCGAAGCCTATCGCATGTTCGCCAACGACAGCGGCTGGGTGCGCCGGTTGGAAGAGGCGGTACGCAACGGCCTGACGGCGGAAGCGGCGGTGGAAAAAGTGCAGAGCGACATGCGTGCCCGCATGCTGCACATGACCGATCCTTATCTGCGCGAGCGGATGAGCGATTTCGACGATCTCGCCAACCGGCTGCTGCGGCAGCTGATGGGGCGCGGGCCGGACGATGTCGCGGTCTCGCTGCCGAAGGACGCCATCATCGTCGCCCGCTCGATGGGGGCCGCCGAACTGCTCGATTATCCCAGAGACAAGCTGCGCGGGCTGGTGCTGGAGGACGGCGCAGCGACCAGCCACGTCGTTATCGTGGCGCGGGCCATGGGCATACCGGTTGCGGGCCAGATGAAGGGCGCCGTTTCCATGGCGGAAAACGGCGACGCCATCATTGTCGATGGCGAAGAAGGCGCCATCCACCTGCGCCCCCAGCCGGACCTCGAAGCCGCCTATGCCGAAAAGGTCCGCTTCCGGGCGCGGCGGCAGGAGGTCTATCGCGAGCTGCGCAAGAAGCCGTCGATGACCAAGGACGGCGTCCAGGTCGACCTTTTGATGAATGCGGGCTTGGCCGTCGATCTGCCGCAGCTTGCCGAGGCCGGCGCCGCCGGTATCGGCCTGTTCCGCACCGAGCTGCAGTTCATGGTCGCCTCGACCTTTCCGCGGGCGGAAGCCCAGGAACGGCTCTACCGTGACGTGCTCGACGCGGCGCGCGGCAAGCCGGTGACATTCCGCACCATCGATATCGGCGGCGACAAGGTGCTGCCCTACTTCAAGGACACGATCCAGGAAGAGAACCCGGCGCTCGGCTGGCGCGCCATCCGCCTGACGCTCGACCGGCCGGGCCTGTTGCGTACCCAGATCCGAGCGCTTTTGAAGGCATGCGGCGGGCGTGAACTGAAGCTGATGCTGCCGATGGTGACGGAGCTCGGCGAGATCGCCCAGGCGCGCGAAATCATCGATCGCGAAGTGCGGCATCTGTCGCGTTTTGCCCATCATCTGCCGACCAGCCTGAAGCTCGGGGCCATGCTGGAAGTGCCTTCACTGCTGTTCCAGCTCGATGAGCTGATGAAGGCCGTCGATTTCGTCTCGGTCGGCTCGAACGATCTGTTCCAGTTCGTCATGGCGGTCGATCGCGGCAACACGCAGCTCGCCGACCGCTTCGATGTGCTGTCGACGCCGTTCCTGCGCGCGCTGAAGCAGATTGCCGACGCCGGGGTGCGCAATCAAACCCCGGTGACCTTGTGCGGCGAGCTGGCCGGCAAGCCGATCTCGGCGATGGCGCTGATCGGCCTTGGCTACCGATCGATCTCGATGTCGCCGGCCTCGATCGGTCCGGTCAAGGCGATGCTGACGGAACTGCCGCTGGCCGAGCTGGAAGCGTTCTTCGACGACAATCTCATGGCGCCGGCCCAGGGGTTGCCGATGCGGGCGCTGCTGCAGGCCTTTGCCGACGACCGCTCCATTCCGTTGTAAATTCACGTGAGGGCGGCCTGCAAATGTCGATTTTCTGTGCTTCCGGTGCTCATGTACCTAATTGTACATTCCGCTCCGGTTCTCGAAACTCGTCATTTTCGGCTCGCCCTGACGTGAATCTTATCGAAGTTCCAGGACCATGATCAACCTGCCCCGCGACCGCATGGATCAAGTCGTCAAGCGTTTCGACATGCTCGAAGCGCAAATGTCGGCCGGGCCGGCGGCGGACGCCTATGTCAAGATGGCGTCGGAATATGCCGACATGCAGGAGATGGTGGCTAAGATCAGGGCGCTGCGCACCGCCGAGCATGAACAGGCCGACCTGCAAGCGATGCTCGCCGACAAAAGCACCGATGCCGAAATGCGGGCACTGGCCGAGGCCGATCTGCCGGAGGTCAAGGAACGCATCGAAGCGCTGCAGAAGGACATCCAAATCCTGCTTTTGCCCAAGGATGCCGCCGACGACAAGAATGCCATCCTCGAAATCCGCGCCGGCACCGGCGGCGACGAGGCGGCTCTCTTTGCCGGCGACCTGTTTCGCATGTACGAACGCTATGCCGCGGCACGCGGCTGGCGTTTCGAGACGGCGTCGGCCAGCGAGG
Organism: Mesorhizobium sp. WSM4820; assembly: GCF_055811075.1. Taxonomy (NCBI): domain Bacteria; kingdom Pseudomonadati; phylum Pseudomonadota; class Alphaproteobacteria; order Hyphomicrobiales; family Phyllobacteriaceae; genus Mesorhizobium; species Mesorhizobium sp. WSM4820. The sequence continues at coordinate 21,778 of NZ_JBVVQN010000034.1, forward strand.
GCGAGGTCGGCGGCTACAAGGAAATCATCGCCACGATTTCAGGCAAGGGGGTCTTCGCCCATCTGAAATTCGAGTCCGGCGTGCATCGTGTGCAGCGCGTGCCGGCGACCGAGGCCGGCGGGCGCATCCACACCTCGGCGGCGACGGTTGCCGTGCTTCCCGAAGCGGAAGAGGTCGACATCGACGTCAGGGCCGAAGACATCCGCATCGACACGATGCGCGCCTCGGGTTCGGGCGGCCAGCACGTCAATACCACCGATTCGGCAGTGCGCATCACCCATCTGCCGACCGGCATCATGGTGGTGCAGGCGGAGAAGTCGCAGCACCAGAACCGGGCCAAAGCCATGCAGATCCTGCGCGCCAGGCTTTACGACCTTGAGCGCAGCAAGGCTGACGAGGAACGCTCCGAATCGCGCAAATCTCAGGTCGGTTCGGGCGATCGCTCGGAGCGCATCCGCACCTATAATTTCCCGCAGGGCCGCGTCACCGACCATCGCATCAATCTGACGCTCTATAAGCTCGACCGGGTGATGATGGGCGAACTCGACGAGATCGTCGACGCGCTGATCGCCGATCACCAGTCGAAGCTGCTCGCCGATATCGGCCTCGATGGCTGACAGTCTGCCAAGTAGGCTAGGGCTGCTGCTGAAAGCGGCGCGGGCACGCCTTGCTGCGGCCGCAGTCGCCGATCCGGCGCTGGATGCGAGGCTGATCGTCGAACATTTTTCCGGTACGACCCGCACACAAGCCATCGCCGATCCCGAATGCAGTGTCGATGCCGGCGCGATTGCCGCGATCGATGCAGCCTTGAGGCGGCGGGTTGCCGGTGAGCCGGTGCATCGCATCCTCGGCCATCGCGAGTTTTATGGCTTGCGCCTGTCGTTGTCACCGGAAACGCTGGAGCCGCGACCGGACACCGAAACGCTGGTCGAAGCGGTGCTGCCCTTCGTGAAGGCGACAGCGGAACGGCAAGGCGAGTGCCGCATCCTCGATCTCGGCACCGGCACCGGCGCCATCGCGCTGGCGCTGCTCAGCGCCGTTCCGGCGGCGCTCGCCACCGGTGTCGATATTTCGCCAGGCGCGCTGGTGACCGCCATGCGCAATGCAGGGGAATTGGGGTTGGCCGACCGGTTCCAGGTGCTCGAATCCGACTGGTTCGAAAAAGTTTTTGGCCGATACCATGTAATTGCCGCCAACCCGCCCTATATAGCGTCCATAGACATCGAAAATCTGCAGGGCGAAGTCCGCGATTTCGATCCACGCCAAGCCCTTGATGGCGGCGTGGACGGTCTGAGTCCCTACAGGATCATCGCCGCCGAGGCGGCAGGTTTTTTGGAAGCCGAGGGCAGGATTGCGGTCGAGATCGGCCACACTCAGCGCAAAGAGGTCACGGGCATTTTCTCCGCAGCCGGCTATATGCCGGCGGGGGTATTCCGCGACTTTGGCGGAAACGAGAGGGTTCTGATCTTTGAACTGACAAAGGCCGTGATGCAGTGCAAAAAAAGCGCTTGGCAATGCCGGGGAATGCGGCTAGGGTCGCCTTAACCGGATGAGACGAAGCAGGCAGTGCTCTTAGCGATTCGGTTTCCTTGGAAATAGCTGCCTTCTTGTGCAAACGACGCCCAAGCTTCGTGCGGGGATCGTCCGGCAAGTGATGTAACCGGAACAGGATGACACGTGGCGCCAACGCAATCGATGCGGGCGAACGCCGGTGAAGAGACGAAACGGCTGGCTGCATGAGCGCCTCCGTTCGTGAAAAGTTTTCGAAAAATTTCAAAATGAAGAGAGTCGAATGAGGCCACAACAGCAGAACAGGCGCATGCGCGGTCGCAACAACAATGGCGGCGGCAACAACAATAACAACAACCGCAAGGGTCCAAATCCCCTGACGCGCAATTACGAGAGCAACGGTCCGGACGTGAAGATCCGCGGATCGGCTCAGCAGATCGCCGAAAAATACGCAACCCTTGCCCGTGACGCGCAAAGCTCCGGCGACCGGGTGATGGCGGAAAACTATCTCCAGCACGCCGAGCACTACAATCGCATCATCGCTGCCGCGCAGGCGCAGCTGCCGATCCAGAGCGCTCAGCAGAACCGCGACGATTTCGACGATGACGGCGACGAAGATCGCGACGAGTTCGACAATGCCGGCAACAGCAATGTCGGCGAGACTGCGGCTCCGGTGGTCAACCACGGTGCAGGCCCGCAGCCGGTCATCGACGGCACGCCGGCTGAATTGACGCTCAACCAGGAAAACGGCCGTGACAATCGTGATGCCAGTGGGCGTGATGCCAGTGGGCGCGATGCCGGCGGGCGAGACAACCGCCATCGCGACCGTCGCCCCAATGGCGGCTACGGCCAGAACGGCCAGCGCGGCGAATTTGGTGCGCGCGGCGAGCAGGGCGGACAGCGCGGCGATCAGAACCGGCGCAACGAGAGACCGGTTCAGAACGAAACCCCCGTGCAGGCGGAAGCTGTGTCTCCGAACGAGCCTGTTTCTGTGGCCGAACCCGCGCCGCAGTTCGAAAGCTTTTCGCCAGCGGCTCTGGCAGCCCGGGCCGAGATGAACGAAGCCGCCGCCGAAAGCGGCGCTGCCCGCCGCCCCAGGCGTTCGCGCCGTCCGCGCGTCAATGCTGATCAGGTGGATGGCGGTAACGACAATGCTGGCGGCGATAACGTGAATGCTGCTCCGGCGGAAGACGCCGGTGGCGAGCCCACCATCGTCGACGTCAACAACTGATCGAGCAAGGCCCAGACATTCCTGGACGGCGGAGAGAAATCTCCGCCGTTTTTGTATGTGCGCCCCCCGGGGAATATTAAGTCCGCCGTTATCGGGACGTCTTGAGGGTCCGTGGATTGCGCCCCATATCTCGCGTGAACAGGACCCGGCTCGAACGGGCGGGTCCGTCACCGCAATCTGATCCGGTGCCGCAAAGCGGGCCGGTGACGGAAGGAGACAGATATGAACCTTGAAAAATATTCCGAGCGCGTGCGCGGCTTCATCCAGTCGGCGCAGACCTTGGCGCTCTCGCGCAACCACCAGCAATTCACCCCCGAACATATATTGAAAGTGCTCGTCGACGACGACGAGGGCCTGGCAGCGTCGTTGATCGAGCGCGCCGGCGGCAGCGTCCGCGACGTCAAGTTGGGCGTCGAGACGGCACTTGAGGCAATGCCCAAGGTGGAGGGCGGCAACGGCCAGCTCTATCTGGCGCAACCGCTGGCCAAAGTGTTCTCGACCGCCGAGGAACTGGCAAAGAAGGCCGGCGACAGCTTCGTTACGGTCGAGCGGCTGCTGACGGCGCTGGCGGTCGAGAAATCCGCCAAGACCGCCGACATCCTGACCAAGGCCGGCGTGACGCCACAGGCGCTGAACCAGGTGATCAACGACGTCCGCAAGGGTCGCACCGCCGATTCGGCGAGCGCCGAGCAGGGCTATGATGCGCTTAAGAAGTACGCGCGCGATCTCACCGCCGACGGTCGCGCCGGCAAGCTCGACCCGGTCATCGGCCGCGACGACGAGATCCGCCGCACCATCCAGGTGCTGTCGCGCCGCACCAAGAACAATCCGGTGCTGATCGGTGAACCCGGCGTCGGCAAGACGGCGATCGCCGAAGGGCTGGCGTTGCGGATCGTCAATGGCGACGTGCCGGAATCGCTCAAGGACAAGCAGTTGATGGCGCTCGATATGGGATCGCTGATCGCCGGCGCCAAATATCGCGGCGAATTCGAGGAGCGGCTGAAGGCGGTTCTTTCGGAAGTCACCGCTGCGGCCGGCGGCATCATCCTGTTCATCGATGAGATGCACACGCTGGTCGGCGCCGGCAAGGCGGATGGCGCCATGGATGCGTCGAACCTGTTGAAACCGGCGTTGGCACGCGGCGAACTCCACTGCGTCGGCGCGACGACGCTCGACGAATACCGCAAGCATGTCGAGAAGGATGCGGCCCTTGCCCGCCGCTTCCAGCCGGTCTTCGTCAATGAGCCGACGGTGGAAGACACCGTCTCCATCCTGCGCGGCCTGAAGGAGAAATACGAGCAGCACCACAAGGTGCGCATTTCGGATTCGGCGCTGGTCGCCGCAGCGTCGCTGTCCAACCGCTACATCGCCGACCGCTTCCTGCCGGACAAGGCCATCGACCTTGTCGACGAGGCCGCGTCGCGGCTGCGGATGCAGGTCGATTCGAAGCCCGAAGCGCTGGACGAGATCGACCGCCGCATCATGCAGCTCAAGATCGAGCGTGAGGCGCTGAAGGTCGAGAAGGACGACGCGTCGAAGGACCGGCTTGCCCGGCTCGAAAAGGATCTTTCCGCCCTGGAAGAGGAATCGACCGAACTGACCTCGAAGTGGCAGGCCGAGAAGCAGAAGCTCGGGCTCGCCGCCGACCTGAAGAAACAGCTCGACGAAGCGCGCAACGAGCTCGCCATCGCCCAGCGCAAAGGTGAATTCCAGCGCGCCGGCGAGCTTGCCTATGGCAAGATTCCGGAGCTCGAAAAGAAGCTGACGCAGGCCGAGGCGCAAGACGGCAAGGTCGGCATGGTCGAGGAGGTGGTCACCCCCGATCACGTCGCCCACATCGTGTCGCGCTGGACCGGCATTCCCGTCGACAAGATGCTGCAAGGCGAGCGTGACAAGCTGCTGCGCATGGAAGACGAAATCGGCAAGCGTGTCGTCGGCCAGGGCGAGGCGGTACAGGCCGTGTCGAAAGCGGTGCGCCGCGCACGCGCCGGCCTGCAGGATCCGAATCGGCCGATCGGTTCGTTCATGTTCCTCGGACCGACGGGCGTCGGCAAGACCGAACTGACCAAGGCGCTTGCCAGCTTCCTGTTCGACGACGAGAGCGCCATGGTGCGCATCGACATGTCGGAATTCATGGAGAAGCACTCGGTCGCCCGGCTGATCGGCGCGCCTCCCGGCTATGTCGGCTATGAGGAGGGCGGCGCGCTGACTGAAGCGGTGCGACGCCGGCCCTACCAGGTCGTGCTGTTCGACGAGATCGAGAAAGCGCATCCGGACGTGTTCAACGTGCTGCTGCAGGTGCTCGATGATGGCCGCCTGACCGACGGGCAGGGCCGCACGGTCGATTTCCGCAACACGCTGATCATCATGACGTCGAACCTCGGCGCCGAATATCTGGTCAATCTCGGCGAGAACCAGGACGTCGATGTCGTGCGCGACGAGGTGATGGGAGTCGTCAGGGCGTCGTTCCGGCCGGAGTTCCTCAACCGCGTCGACGAGGTGATCCTGTTCCACCGGCTGCGCCGGCAGGATATGGGCAGCATCGTCGAGATCCAGCTCAAGCGGCTGGAAAGCCTGCTCGCAGATCGCAAGATCACGCTTTCGCTGGATCAGGAGGCGATCGACTGGCTGGCCGCCAAGGGCTACGATCCGGCCTATGGCGCGCGGCCGTTGAAGCGGGTGATGCAGAAGGACCTTCAGGATCCGCTGGCGGAGAAGATCCTGCTCGGCGACATCCTCGACAGTTCGACCGTCAAGGTCACCGCTGGTTCCGACCGGTTGAACTTCCGGTCGAAGCCGACGATCGTAGCGACCGAGGCGGCGGCCTGATTTTCGAGGCCGCCGCATAATCAAAAAATTAAACGGGGCGCAGATGACGTTGGACGACTACAACAGCTTCTGCGCCTCGCTGCCGTCGGCGACCCATGTCGTCCAGTGGGGCGGTGCTCATGTCTGGAAAGTCGGAGCCAAGGTCTTTGCGATCGGCGGTTGGAGCGATGGCAAGGAGCCGTTCGTCACCTTCAAATGCTCCGACATCGCTTATGACATCTTGAAGGAACAGCCGGGCCTTCGGCCCGCGCCCTATCTTGCCTCACGCGGCATGAAATGGATCCAGCGCCAGACAAGCCAAAGCATGGACGATGACGCGCTAAAGGACTATCTGCGCGAAAGCCACCGCCTTGTCGTGCTCAAGCTGACGAAGCAGGCGCGCAAGGAATTGGGATTCGCCGCCAGCTAGTGTTCTTGCTCCAGCCCGCCAGAAATCCGCCATCTTCATGCCCGGTTCATGTTGGAACCTTATGGTTGGCAACTGATTTGCTGGCGAAGGGGTTCGCCTGCCGCAAAGGCCCGAAAATCGAATTGGATTTTCGGAAAGCATGATGCGGAGATTTTTACGTGTTAGAGCGTCCGTGGGGGGGGGGGGGGGGGCGGGGGGGGGGGGTGTTTTTGTGGTTGTTGGGGGGGGACAGGAAGACGGGGGGGGGGGGGGGGGGGGGGGGGGGAGGGGGGGGGAGGGGGGGGGGGGGGGGGTGGGT